>CAWZZK010000106.1:0-27114 GCA_963966455.1 Kaistia sp.
TGACAGCGCCAAGCTGAAGCCGGTCATCGCCGGCGTCGCCATCGACGACAAGGGCGCGGCAACCATCGCCTGGGCGAAGTCGTCGAATGGCGCCGCCTGCCCGGCCAAGGGCAGCGCCGTGTCGATCCCGGCGAGCCTCGCGACGCCGAACAGCTTCCTGATCATGGTCGATGCCAGCTACGCCTTCACGCCTAAGATCGGCTATGTGCTGACCGGCACCTACAACATGGACGAGCGCGTCTACCAGCAGCCGCGCATCGGCAAGGCGATCGCGGGCCCGACCTGCTGAGGACGGGCCCGAGAAGGTGTCTCAGGCCTTCGGGCCATGCGGGCGCGCGAAGGTCTCGGCCAGCATGTCGACGAACTTGCGCGGATCGGCCGAGAGCGCGAGATCGACATTCGGCTTCATGCCGCTGCGGAACTGCGTGTCGACGATCGTCGTGCCGACCGCGAGCGGGCTCGCCGTCTCGACCTCGACCGGATAGCGCGTCGTCGAGAGGATCGAGCGGTCGACGAGAGCGGCGACGCAGACCGCGTCATGCACAGGCGCCGAGCCGCCTTCCTCGCCCATCTTCTGATACTTGTCGTGCACGTCGATGCGGAAGCGCACGATCTCCGCCGTCGCGGTCGCCGCCGGCGTCCCGATGGCGGCGAGGCGGTCGCAATCGGCCAGCGTCATCAGCGCCTGGTGCGTCGCATCGAGCGGCACCAGCGTCACCTTCTCGAAGCCGGAATTGAGCACGCGCGCCGCGGCCTCGGCATCGGCCCAGATGTTGAACTCGGCCGAGGGCGTCACATTGCCGAAGGCATAGCCGCCGCCCATGATGATGAGCTCGGGCACCAGCTTGACGAAATTCGGATAGGCGGCGAGCGCCGCCGCGACATTGGTGAGCGGGCCGACCGGCATCAGCACGATCGGATCGGTCGCCGCGCGGTAGGTCTCGATCAGGAACTCGACCGCGGCCTTCTCGGCCTTCGCCGAGCGGGCGGGCGGCACGGGCAGCTCCTCGGGGTGATATTTCTCGCCGCCCTCGTCATAGCGCTTGACGACCGGATGGCCGGTGCGCACCAGCGGACGATCGGCACCCTCATAGACCGCGATGTCGGCACGGCCGATATGGTCGAGGACGCGCAGCGTATTGTCGGTGCAGTACTGCACCTCGACATTGCCGTTCACCGTCGTGACGCCGACCAGCTCCAGCTCCGGATGCAGCGCGGCGAGCATGATCGCGACGGCATCGTCGGTTCCGGTGTCGACGTCGAGGATGAGCTTCTTGCGATCGGCGGCCATGCTGTCGTCCCTTGGGTGGCGTTGCCCTCTCCGGTTAGTGCCTCCGCCCCGCCGCGGCAAGGGCGGAACACGGGAGTCCCATCGAGAGCACACGCATCCCGCACGTCTGGACGATACAGCGACGGCGGCGCCATGGCCGCAGTCGTGCCGGAGGCCGCCTTGCGCGACGGGGACTCGGTCAGGCCAAGCGGAACTGGCTGGCACTCATCGCGAGATTGGTGGAGACCGTCGCGAACTGCTTGGCGGCCGCCGCGCCGGCGCCGTCGGAATCGTAGGACAGCGACCCGGTCACGGCATTGTAGATGATCTCGCCGAGGCCATCGCTCGACGAGGCCTGGTTGGAATAGCGGAAGGCCGACGGCGACAGCGAGCCGGGATCGATGCCGGGCTCGAGCGTTGTGAAGATCGACTTGGCAAGTTCGATCGCATCGGTGCCGACCGTAAAATCGGTGATCGTGTCGATATTGCTCGCGCTAAGCGCCGTGTCGAAGACGAAGCGATCGCTGCCGCCACGCCCGGTCAGCGTGTCGCTGCCGAGTCCGCCGGCGAGGCGGTTGGCCTTCGAGTCGCCGCGCAGCGTATCGCCATTTGCCGAGCCAATGAGATTTTCTATCGAGGAGAAGCTGTCGCCCGCCGCGTCGCTGCCGCTCGCGGTGTTGTTCTGGAGATCGATGCTGACGGCGCCGCCCGCCGTGCCGTAGGAGGCCGTATCGCTGCCGGTGCCGCCGATCAGCGTGTCGGCGCCGGCCCGCCCCGAAAGGATGTCGTTGCCGTCGCCGCCCTCGATCCGGTTGGAGGCCGCATTGCCGATCAGCGTATCGTCATAGGCCGAGCCGATGATGTTTTCGAGTTCGGAATAGCTGTCGCCCTGCGCATCGCCGCCGGTGCCAGTGCCGGCCGTGAAATCGACGCGCACCGCCGCAGCCGAGGCGTTGAACGTCACCGTATCGGTGCCCTTGCCTCCGATCAGAACATCTGCGCCGGCGCGGCCGGAGAGGATGTCCGAACCGTCGCCGCCTTCAAGCCGGTTGGAACCGGCCGTGCCGATCAGGGTGTCGGCATAGGCCGAGCCGATGACGTTCTCGATCGAGGAGTACGTGTCGCCTTCGGCATCGCCTCCGGTGCCGATCCCCTTCATGAGATCGACGCGCACGGCCGCCGCGGAGGCGTTGAAGGTCGTAGTGTCGATGCCGCTGCCCCCGATCAGCACGTCGGCGCCGCCGCGGCCGGAGAGAAGGTCGTCGCCATTGCCGCCTTCAAGCCGGTTAACGCCGGTGGTGCCGATCAGCGTGTCGGCGTTGGCGGAGCCGACGACATTCTCGATCGAGGAATAGGTGTCGCCCTGCGCATCGCCACCGGTACCGATCCCCTTCATGAGATCGACGCGCACCGCTGCCGAAGATGTACCGAAGGTCGCGGTGTCAACCCCACTGCCGCCGATCAGCACGTCGGCGCCGCCGCGTCCCGACAGCGTGTCCGAACCGCCGCCGGCCTCGATCCGGTTGGCACTCGCATTGCCGACCAGCGTGTCGCCATAGTTGGAACCGATCAGGTTCTCGATCGAAAGGAACGTATTCCCTTGCGCGTAGCCGCCCGTGCCAGTCCCGGCCGTGAGGTCGACGCTGACCGCCGCGTTCGAAAGGCCATAGGTGACGGTATCGACGCCGTCGCCGCCCCAGAGCTGATCGGCCCCACCGCGGCCGGAGAACAGATCATCTCCGTCGCCTCCCTCGAGCCTGTTCAAGGCGGCATTGCCGATCAGCGTGTCGGCATATTTGGAGCCCCTGATGCTCTCGATCGAGGTGTAGGTGTCGCCCTCCGCGTCGCCACCGGTTCCGGTCCCGGTGGTCAAATCGGCGCGGACCGCGGCCGATGACGCATTGTAGCTCACGGTGTCAAAATCATCGCCGCCGATCAGGATGTCGGCGCCCGCGAGCCCGGCCAGCACGTCATTGCCGGCGCCGCCCTCGATGCGGTTTGTGCCACCCGTCCCGATCAGCGTGTCGGCATAGGAGGAACCGACGATGTTCTCGATCGAGATGTAGACGTCGCCCTCGGCATCGCCATTGTCGCCGACGCCCGTCGAGAGATCGACCCGCACCCAGGCCTTGGACGAGGTATAGGCAACCGTATCCGTGCCGTTGCCGCCCTCCAGCCGGTTGACGGCGATGTTGCCGGTCAGCACGTCGTCGAAGGCGGAGCCGATGACATTCTCGATCGACGTATAGGTGTCGCCCTGTGCGTCCCCGCCGGTGCCGCTACCGGTGCCGAGATTGACCGCGACCGGGGCGCTGGAAGCGGAATAATCGACGGTATCACTGCCGGCGCCGCCGTCCAGCTGGTCTGCCCCGGCGGTGCCATAGATCGTGTCGGCGCCTTCCCGCGCCTCCACCTTGTCATTGCCGTTCGACAGGCGGATGAAATCGGCGCCGCTCGAGCCCCGATATTTCGCGCTCTGGCCGAGCAACTGCGTCGTGAGATCGACGGCGCCGGCGTTGATCTGTGTCAGCTGGCCTGTCGCGTTCTCTATCGTCTGGAAACTGTTGAACTGGTCGGCGCGCGCGGAAATCCCTGCGCTGCCATCGACGATCTCGACCCCGGTGATCGTAAGGCCGGACAGGCGCAGCGGACCCTTGTAATTGTCGACACCGGCAGCGACGGATTCGAGTCGATCGACACCGGTGCCGCCGTCGATCGTCCCTGTCATCGGTGTGACGAACATGATCGGCGTGGCGAGGCGAATCGTGTCGTTGCCTTCGCCGCCGCTGATATTGGTGCTCGAACCGAAGTAATCGACCAGAAGATCGTTACCCTTGCCGCCGATCAGCGTGTCGCTGGCCTGATCGTCCTCCTCCGAAGATGTCGCGCCGGCATAGATCGTGTCGTCGCCGTCGCCGCCGTCGAGGACATCGGCGCCACGGCCGCCATAGATGGTGTCGTTGCCGTCGGCGGTAATGACACCCCCCGGCGACGTGTCCGGGTCGCTGAAGCTCGGATCCCTGTAGAGATGGAACGTTACCGCGCGGCCGGCGAGCTGCGTGTGGAGATCGGCGCTACCCGGCGCCGACAGCGTCAGCTCGACCGCGCTGGTGAGATCGCCGGGACTATGGGCGATCGTGTCGAAGCTCTCGAAAAAGCTCGCCGTTCCGCTGACATTCGCACCATAGGTGTAGAGAATTCCAGCCATGGATCAGGCTCCGGATCGCAGCGCCGGACACCGGGGGGCAGCCATCGCGCTGCCGCATGGTTAGCACAACCCGGCAACCGGAAACAGCCTGAAGCTGCATCGGCCGCTCACCGGATCACCGTCCATGAAGCCCGAACACCGCCTGAAACAGGCGGCGCGTCCGCTACTCGGCGTCGTCGGCGGGGGCGGACTGGAGGAGGGCGTAGCGCTCCGGGCCGAGGGACTTCAGGAGATCGAGCTGCGTCTCGAGGAAGTCGATATGGCCCTCCTCGTCCATCATCAGCTCCTCGAAGAGCTTCATCGACACATAGTCGCCCGCCTCGTGGCAGATGTCGCGCGCCGCCTTGTAGGCGTTGCGGGCGGTGTATTCGCCGCGAAGATCGGCCTCGAGGATCTCCTGGATCGTCTGCCCGATCTCGAGCGGATCAAGCACCTGCATGTTGGGGAAGCCTTCGAGAAAGATGATGCGCGCGACCAGACGGTCGGCGTGGTGCATCTCCTCGATCGATTCGGCGCGTTCCTTCTTGGCGAGCTTCAGGAAGCCCTTGTCCTCCAGAAGGCGGTAGTGCAGCCAATACTGGTTGACCGCCGTCAGCTCGAGCCGCAGCGCCCGGTTGAGCTGTTCGATGACGCGCGCGTCGCCCTTCATGAGCCTTCTCCCTCTGGAACCGTTCCAAGATGGATTCTAGGGGAGCACCGGGCGAGGGTCAAACCCCAGACGGTCCGCTCAGCCGTAGAGCGCGTCGTTCTTCTCGTCGTCGGCGCCGGAGCCGAGCGGCTCGGGACAGGTCACCGCGAGGCCGCTCTCCATCACGATGCGGCGGACCAGCGCGAAGCAGACCGTGCACTGCGCCCGCATCTGCAGGAAGCGGTAGATGCGCGCCGGCGTCAGCGCACGGCCCGGCTGCTCCCGCTGCAGCATCTCGGCCGCTTCGAGAATCTGGGCCTTGGTCAGGATGTTGCAGGAACAGACGATCATGGGCGCCGCGTCTTGAGGAGCGTCCGCCCAAGATAGGGTCGGATGCCCGGTTCGGCCAGTTTTCGTCGCGCTCAACGCATGATGGCGAGCGCGACGATCACGACGAGAAGGGCGATCAGGCCCCAGACATAGGGGCCGCCGAGGAACCCGCGCCCGGCCGCGACCTCGATCTCCTGCTCCACTTCCTCGACGATCTCCGCGACATGCGAGGCATTGTCGTCGACCCGGTGCTCGAGGCGGTCGACGAGTTCGTCCTGTGCGGCCTCCTCCGGCGTCTCGGTCGCGAGCGGCGGGGCGGCGACCAGCGGCTCGCCGAGCCGAACGGCCAGCGCGGCGAAGAAGGCCTCGGCGAACTCATGGGCGGCGGCGGCGAGTTCGGCGGCGTCGATCCCGGCCAGCGGGCCATGCGGCTCGACACGGGCGGCATAGGCGGCGCGCGTCGCCTCACCGGCCTCGGAAAGCACGATCTCGACCGAGCCGCGGAGCGCGCCGGCATGGCTACCCTCGACGCCGCCCGAAAGCGCGACACGCTCCTGTGCGAGGCCGGGGCCATAGGTGACCTTGCCCGCGACGGGACCGGCGAGATGCGCGACCGCGAGGTCGAACGAGGCGGTGAGCGTGTCGCCCTGGCGGGCCAGCGTCTCGCAGCCCGGCAGGGCAGTCCGCAGCATCTCGGGGTCGTTCAGCGCCGCGAAGACGACCTCGCGCCGTGCCGGAAGCTGGATTTCGCCGGTGATGTCCATGGGCGCTGCCTTCCCTTCGATACGCCGCGGCGCGGCTCTCCTGCGGCCGGGCCGCTCGCGGTGAGCATTAAGGCGGTGCCGCTGAAAGGGCAACGGCCGGCTTTCGCGGCTTCACCCGGCGCGGACGATTGGCAAGGCGCCCGGGGCGGATTAAGAACCGGCCATGCACCCGTCATCCGAAATGCGGCCCGCGCCGCACTGGCCCATGATGCTCGAGACCGAGGGCTGGCGCGATTATGCGCTCATCGACAGCGGCCATGGCCGCAAGCTCGAGCGCTACGGCCAGTATCGCATCGTGCGTCCGGAGGCGCAGGCGCTGTGGACGCCACGCCTCTCCGACAGCGAATGGGAGAGCGCCGACGCCGTCTTCACCGGCGCCAAGGACGAGGATTCGGACGGGCGCTGGCGCTACAGGAAGCCGATCGGCGAGACCTGGCCGATGGCCTGGCGGCTGCCGCGCGAAGCCGGCGAGAAGGAGATCCGCTTTCTCGGACGCTTCACCGCCTTCCGCCATGTCGGCTTCTTCCCCGAACAGGAGATGCACTGGGCCTGGTTCGCCCGCCTCTGCACGAGCGCGAAGCGGAAGCCGAAGGTGCTCAACCTCTTTGGCTATACCGGCATCGCCTCCTTCGTCGCGGCGCTGGCCGGCGCCGAGGTGACACATGTCGATGCTTCCAAGAAGGCCATCGGCTGGGCGCGCGAGAACCAGGCGATGTCGGGCATCGCCGACCTGCCCGTGCGCTGGATCGTCGACGACGCAATGAAATTCGTGCAGCGCGAGGTGCGGCGCGGCTCGCGCTATGACGGCATCATCCTCGACCCGCCGAAATTCGGCCGCGGGCCGAATGGCGAGGTCTGGGACATCTTCGAGAAGCTGCCCGAGATGATGCGGCTCTGCCGGCAGCTGCTCGCCGATGACGCGCTGTTCCTGTGCCTCTCGGCCTATTCGATCCGCGCCTCGTTCATGGCGGTGCACGAGCTTTCCGCCGAGGCGCTGGCGGGATTGCCGGGACGTCTGGAATCGGGCGAACTGCTGTTGCGCGAGGAAGGCGGCGGGCGCGTCCTGTCGACCTCGCTGTTCTCGCGCTGGTCGAGGGACGACTGATGGCCGACGACACCGCCCTCCCCGCTCCCGGCCAGGTTCGTGTGGTGACGAGCCTCACCAACCCGACCATCAAGGAGATCCGCGCCCTCGCGCTGCCGAAATACAGGCGTGAGAGCGGTCTCTTCGTCACCGAGGGCATGAAGCTCGTCGCCGACGCCGTCGAAGGCAACTGGCCGATCCGCATTCTCGTCTATGGCGCCAAGGTCGCGAACCACCCTGTCGTGCGCCGCGTGGCGCAGACGGCGCATGCGCGCGGCGGCGACGTGCTCGAAGTGTCGGAAGCGGTTCTCGCCAAGATCACGCGGCGGGAAAACCCGCAAATGGTGGTCGGCGTCTTCGAGCAGCGCTTCATCGATGCCGCCGCAATCGAGCCGGGCCGCGACGGCCTCTGGGTCGCGCTCGAAGGCATCAAGGACCCCGGCAATCTCGGCACCATCATCCGCACCGCCGACGCGGCCGGCGCGAAGGGCGTCATCCTTGTCGGCGACACGGTCGATCCGTTCGGCGTCGAGGCGGTGCGCGCCACCATGGGCTCGATCTTCCACATGCCGCTGGCGCGCTTTTCGCTCGATGCCTTCGCGGCATGGCGCAAGACCTGGCCGGGCATCGTCGTCGGCACGCATCTCTCCGGCAAGGAGGATTACCGCAAGGTCGACTACGACAAGCCGGTCCTCCTGCTGATGGGCAACGAGCAGTCCGGCCTCGACGACCGCTTCGCCGCGCTCTGCGACCATCTCGTCAAGATCCCGCAGGTCGGCCGCGCCGATTCCCTCAATCTCGCGATCGCGACCGGCGTCATGCTGTTCGAGATCCGCCGCGGCAAGCTCACGCTGTCATGACCGAACCGACCGAGACAGGCTTGAGGCCGCCGGGGCCGCTCTCAGCGCTCGGCCTCGCGATCATCGCCGCCGTCGTCGCCGTCGACCAGATCACGAAGGCGATCGCCGAGGCGCGGCTCGACTACCAGCACGGCATCGAGCTTTTGCCGATCCTCGCGCTGTACCGGGTGCACAATACCGGCGTCGCCTTCTCCTTCGCGCATGGCTTCGACAGCCTGCTGCTCGTCGGCGGCACGGCGCTGATCACGCTCGTCGTGCTCTGGCTGTGGGCGACGGCGCGCGACGGCGGGCGGCTGGTGGCGATCGGATTCGCGCTCATCACCGGCGGCGCGATCGGCAATCTCATCGACCGCGTCCGCTTCGGCCATGTGGTGGATTTCCTCTATCTCCACCTCGGCGACCGCGGGCTCTTCGTCTTCAACCTCGCCGATGTCGCGCTGACCATCGGCCCGATCCTCCTCGCCTGGCACCATCTCATCGGCGAGAAGGGCTGATCAAGGCGCTCAGAACACGGTCCCGTCGCTGGCGATGGTGAGTGGCGGCGCGCCGCCGGGGCGCTTTTCGGCGGCGATGGCGCGGCCGGCGGCCCAGGTGCCGCCCTGCAGCACCTTGGCGAGCGGCAGCGCGACACGGTCGACGCCGAGCCGCTCGCGGATCATGTCGGCCGTGTGATCGAGCAGTGCCACGGTCAGCGCCCGCCATTCGACGATGAACTCGTCATCGACATGCCAGGTCCGCGTCAGCGCATCGCGACGGCGCGGCACGAGCACGCCCATGTCGATGAAGAGACCGCCATTGCGGTATTCCGGCAGCCCGGTCAGTCCGTCGACATCCTCGACGGCGACGCCGGTCCAGAGCAGCGGCTCCAGCAGCGAATAGGTCAGCCACTGCGAGAGCTTGTGAAACGGCACGAGATGATTGGTCGCGTCGTCGGTGACGAGCTTCGTGTGGCGCCAGGTATCGCCGAGGCGCACGCCGTCGATGAGGATGCGCCCGGGCCAGATGGCGCCGAGTCCGTCGAGGACCAGGTCGAGCACGGCCGGCGCGGCGATGCTGCCCTCCCCGGCGGCGGCGACGCAGGCATCGAAAAGACCGCCCGGCCGCGCCTCGTCCTCGCCGAAGAGATCGGGCCGCTCCGCCACCGTGCGCCCGAGCGCGTTCAGGAGCGCGACGCGCCCTTCGAGACCGACGATCGGATTGGACGGGGTGACCTGAAGCCCGGCGGCGAGTTCATCGGCCGTCAGCGCGGCGAGCGCGCTGGCATCGGACCTCAACGGATCGGCGGGATCGGCGGAAAAGAGGCCGGAGGCGAACATCGCGAAGCTGGCGACGGCAAGGCCTTCCGAGCGGGCATAGGTGCCGCCGGTCGCGGCCTCCTCGTAGCGCCAGTCGGGACCGGCGCCGGCATCGAGCAGCACGCTGACAATGGCGAGATCATAGGCGGCGCGGCCGAAGCGCAGCGGATCCTCGGCAAGGCCCGAGGCATCGACGAGCCCGCCCCAGCGATTGACGTCGCCGGCCTCGAAATGACGCCAGCGCGAATGATAGGGGATGTCCAGCTCGGGATAGGCCTCGCGCATCGTTGCCAGCACGAAATCCGCCGCCTTCGGCAGCCGGTCGAGCCGCACGTCGAAATGCTCGAGCTCGCCCTCGATGCCGAGTTCATAGAGAAGGTGCGCGCGATCGCGCACGGCCGCGGCGGAAAGAAGGTCTCGTGCTGTGGCCAAAGCGGATGCTCCCTGAGCAATGCATCGAAGACGGCCTCATTGCACCCACTGAGGCCTCTGTAAAGCCGAGCCTCGAGCGAAGCTAGTCCGACCGGCGCCGCTTCAAAGTCGCAACCTGATGAAAATCGACCGATACTCATCCAGACCCAGATCGGTCAGCCCACAAGCTTCCGCTACGGTGAACCAGCGCAACGCCGAATGCTCGTGGTTCGTGATCCTCGGCTGTCCGTCGGTCCACCTGCGGACGACAAAGATGTGGTGGATGGCGGGCTCTTGGGCTTCCGGTCCCATGTCTGGGAGGCTGCACAAGTTCTCCCATTTGAGTGGCGCGACCCCGATCTCTTCTCGCACTTCTCGAACTAGGGCACCTTCAAGCGTCTCGCCATCTTCGACGCGACCACCGATCAGGTCCCATTTGCCGCCATAGGCCTTCCGGTGCGCTGCGCGCTTGCCGAGCAGCAGACGCCCGTTCTGGACGAGGATCGCGCAAGCGCAGTTGCGCATTGCCAGGTCCCTTCATCTCGCCGCGGCGATAAAGAGAGCCGGCGGCCTCTTCAGCAAACCCCACGGTGACCGAGATTGGCAATCGGTCGCCCCTCAGTACTTCTCCAGCGGCCGGCCGACCGTCCTAGTGAGATCCTCGGGGCTCGGCGCCGGGGCGGCGCTGAAATAGCCGTGCGCCTTCTTGGCGTCGATCTCGACGCGGGCGTCGGGCGGGATCAGCTCCTCGGGGATCGGCACGCGCTCCACGATCTCGATGCCGGACTTGGTGATCGCCTCGTATTTCATGTCCGACATCGAGATGAAGCGATCGATGCGCGTGATGCCGAGCCAGTGCAGCACGTCGGGCATCAATTGCTGGAAGCGCGCGTCCTGGACGCCGGCGACGCATTCGGTGCGCTCGAAATAGGTGGCGGCCTGGTCGCCGCCTTCCTGGCGCTTGCGGGCGTTGTAGACGAGGAACTTCGTCACCTCGCCGAGCGCGCGGCCTTCCTTGCGGTTGTAGACGACGAGGCCGACGCCGCCTTTCTGCGCCTCCTTCACCGCCTCCTCGATGCCCTGGATGAGATAGGGACGGCAGGTGCAGATGTCGGAGCCGAACACGTCGGAGCCGTTGCATTCGTCATGGACGCGGCAGGCGAGCGTGCGCGCCGGATCGGACAGCGCCGCCGGATCGCCGAAGACATAGATCGTCGTCCCGCCGATCGGCGGCAGGAAGACCTCGAGATCGGGCCGTGTGACGAGTTCGGGATACATGCCGCCCGTCTGCTCGAACAGCGTGCGGCGCAACTGGTCCTCGCCGACGCCGAAACGGGCCGCGATGCCGGGGAGATGCCAGACCGGGTCGATCGCCGCCTTGGTGACCGAGACATCGCCATTGTCGCGGACGATCGTGCCATCGATGGGAAGGCGCTTCAGCCGGATCGCCTCGTGCAGCTCGGCCATGGTGAGCCGCGCCTTGGTGATGGCGATGGTCGGGCGGATATCGACGCCCTCGGCGATGAGCGGGGCGAAGATCTCCTGCGCGCGATGGCCGAACGGATCGAGCGAGACGATGCGGCCGGCCTCGGACCATTGCGGATGCGGGCCGATCTCGACGACGGGCGAGGTGTTGCGGAGGTCGGGCCGCTGGATGGGATTGAGGGCGCCGGAGGAGACGGCCAGCGCGCGATAGAGCGAATAGGAGCCGCCATGCGTGCCGATCGCGTTGCGGTCGGCGGGATTGGCGACGCTGCCGATGACAGGACCACGTTTCAGCGGGTCGCTCGCGCCCCAGCGCACGGGAAAGCGCACCGGCGCCTGGGCGCCCGGATGCGAGGTCAGGCGGATATGGGTCGAGCGGTTGGTGCTCATGCTGCGTGCGGCCCTTCCAAAGCCGACCGGCGCCCCGAAGGGAGCGCCGATCGCCTAGAAATGCGCACTTTTGCTCTAATTGCAAAGGCCGGGCGCTCTGATGCGTTACTCCAACGACCGGCAACGAAACAGGCTAGATGGGCCAACAGAACAAAGCGTTCAAAATTCCGGTCCGTGTAAAATCACTTATCAACAGAAGTTACGAACAAAGGCAGAACATACGCTTGCAATTTACGAAAGAACCCACCTACCCTCAATTGCCAGTCAAGTTGATGTCCATCATTGGGTGCACGATGACCGACACAAAGAACTTGAAAGAAATCCGAAGATTAATCGCAGCCTTTGTTGCGGACTTTGGCCGGGGAGAGGCCCTCGATTCCCAAATTCTGATTGATCAATTCATCAGAAATAACTTGAGTTCTGTTAGGTCTGCTCAAGACGCGCTTACTCGAATCGCATTGCGCAAACTTCTTGGGGATGTCGAACGTAGAACTCTTCGTGTAATCGATGATAGTTTTGGAACCGACCTCTTCGGCAGATATTCGGTTCCTTCGGTGGCCGTGTTCCCATCTCCTTCATCTGCAGGTCCGCGGAGAGTTCATCGTCACGTTGAGGACATGACGATGCAGGAACTCGAGATGTGGTTTGAGTGGAAATCGTCGCCCAGGCGACGCAACAATACCGACCTTGAAGAAATTGGTCGATTAATTGAACATGTTCGCCCATTTATGACGGGCAATATGACCCTCTTGCAGGGTATGCGAGCGGCATACGATCACAAAGATTGATCAATGCTTGGGAAGCCACATACCCCCCAAGCATCGCTCAGCTAAAGTGCAAAGGGCCTCGCCTTAGCAGAAATCGTCGTCCTTGGAGGCGACGGCCTTCTGCCAGTTGGGGCCGAGCGTGGTGCGCGCCGAGATGGAACGCTCCGAGCCGGGATCGCCCATGCGGAACATCTGCACGGTCAGGACCTGGTCGTAGGAGCCGCCGATGATCGCCTGGCCGCCGGTATAGGTCGTGGTCGAGCGGCCGGACACGAAGGCCGTGTTGCCGGCCGTGGTGCCGAAGCCGTCGGTCTGCGTCTGCGCCTGCACCGGGGTGTAGCCGGTGACGCGGGTGTTGTTGGCCTGCTGGACACCGACGATGACGAAGTTGTCGAAGCCACGGCGCAGCGTCTCGACGGCCGCACGCTTCAGCGCGGCGGTCTGCGCGCCGGACGGGCCGCAATCCGGATCGGCCTGGGCGGTCACCTGGATCGTATCCGCCGAGAGCGGCATCACCGAAGTGCTGGCGCAGCTGGCGAGCGAAAGGATGGCGAGGAGGGAAGCGGCCACGCGGCCGGCACGGTTCATCATGTTAGCCCCTGTTTCTCTGGTCGGCATTGAACGAACTGAGGCCGGGCCGCTCCCCCGCGCGGCCCGGGCGCCTTATGCCCGCGAGAAGACGAACAGCGTCTCCTGGCGGTAGATCTCGCCCGGCCTCAGCACGGCACTCGGGAAGCCGGGCTGGTTGGGCGAATCCGGATAGATCTGCGGTTCGAGGCAGAGCCCGGCATTCGGGCCGTGCATCTCGCCGGTGAGGCCCGCATCGCGGCAGGCGATCATGTGTCCGCCATAGAACTGCACGCCCGGCTCGGTGGAATGCACCTCGAGCGCCACGCCGCTCTTCGGCGAGACGAGCCGCGCAAGGAGATGCGGGATCGCCGTGCGGCCCTCGGTGACGTTGAAGTTGTGGTCATAGATGTCGACCACGGCGGCGGGATCGCCGCCGATCGGCCGCTCGGCGCGGAAGTCATAGGCCGTGCCGGCAACCGGACGGCGCTCGCCGGTCGGGATCATGGCGGCGTCGGTCGGGAGATAGGTTTCGGCCGGGATCGTCAGCAGATGGTCGCGGATCGTGCCTTCGCCCGCGAGGTTGAAA
This sequence comes from Kaistia sp., assembly GCA_963966455.1. GTDB lineage: Bacteria > Pseudomonadota > Alphaproteobacteria > Rhizobiales > Kaistiaceae > Kaistia > Kaistia cartagenensis. Next base: position 13,649 of record CAWZZK010000106.1, read on the forward strand.
TAGCTGTGCTGGGCGAGATTGACGAGCGTCGGCGCGTCGGTCGTCGAGCGGATGCTGGTCCGAAGCGTCCCAGGCTCCTCGACCGAATAGGTGAGCTCCGTCTTGACGCGTCCCGGATAGCCGCTGGTGCCGTCCGGATCGTCGAGGCCGAGCGTGACGCTCGCCTCGTCGATGTCGAGGATCGACCAGACCCGCGCGCCGTAGCCGTCGGTGCCGCCATGGAGATGGTTGGCGCCCTCGTTCTGCGAGAGCTGGAAGGTCTCGCCGTCGATCGAGAAACGGCCACCGGCGATGCGGTTGGCATAGCGGCCGGCGACGGCGCCGAAATAGTTGGGATTGTTCAGATAGCCGGCGAGCGTCGGGAAGCCGAGCACCAGCGGATGCGCAACGCCGGCAAGCCGCACGTCCTGGATGATCGCGCCAAACGTGATGATGCGGGCGGACAGATCGCCCGCGGCGATCGTCACGGCCTCGACTTTGGTTCCGTCGGGCATGGTGCCGAAGGGCGTGGCGGTCATGGTTGGCGTCTCCCCGTCCTGTGTTCTTCAAATAGCAGGCATGCGGCGCCCCGAGTTAAGGCGCCGCGTGCCGTTGATGCGAAACCGTCAGATCGTCTGGTTGTAGGCGCCGACCTCGGGATTCTCGCGCAGCACGCCGTCGACGGCGTGGAACATCTCATGGAGGCGCGCCACCGAGACCGGGCTCTCCACGACGACGACGAGTTCCGGCTTGTTCGACGAGGCGCGCACAAGGCCCCAGGTGCCGTCCTCATTGGTGATGCGCACGCCGTTCACGGTTACGAGGTCGATGATCTTTTGGCCGGCGACCGGCTCGCCCTTCGCCTTCATCTCCTCGAAGCGCTTCACGACCTTGTCGATGACGCCATACTTCACCTCGTCGTCGCAATGCGGCGACATGGTCGGCGAGCCCCAGGTCTTCGGCAGCGCGTTCTTAAGCTCGGAAAGCTTCTTGCCGGGATTGCGATCCAGCATGTCGAGGATCGCAAGCGCCGAGACGAGGCCGTCGTCATAGCCGCGGCCGACCGGCTTGTTGAAGAAATAGTGGCCCGACTTCTCGAAGCCGGCCAGCGCGTTCAGCGCATTGACGCGGCGCTTGATGTAGGAGTGGCCGGTCTTCCAGTAGTCGGCGGTGACGCCGTTGGCCTTCAGGACCGGGTCGGTCGCGAAGAGGCCGGTCGACTTCACGTCGACGACGAAGGTCGAGTTCGGGTAGAGGCCCGAGAGGTCGCGCGCCAGCATGACGCCGACCTTGTCGGCGAAGATCTCGTCGCCGGTATCGTCCACGACGCCGCAGCGGTCGCCGTCGCCGTCGAAGCCGAGCCCGACCTCGGCGCCATGCTCGAGCACCGCATCGCGGATCGCGTGCAGCATCTTCATGTCTTCGGGATTGGGATTGTAGCGCGGGAAGGTGTAGTCGAGCTCGGCATCCATCGGGATGACGTCGGCGCCGATCATTTCGAGGACCTTCGGCGCGAAGGCGCCGGCCGTGCCGTTGCCGCAGGCGGCGATGACCTTGATCGGCCGCGTCAGCTTCGGCCGGTTGGTCATGTCGGCCATGTAGATTGCCGGGAAATTCTCGTGGAACACATAGGAACCGCCGCCCGAGAGGTCGAATGCGGCGGAGAGTACGATTTCCTTGAGCCGGCTCATCTCGTCGGGGCCGAAGGTCAGCGGCCGCGCCGCGCCCATCTTGACGCCCGTCCAGCCATTCTCGTTATGCGAGGCGGTGACCATGGCCACGGCCGGCACGTCGAGTTCGAACTGCGCGAAATAGGCCATCGGCGTCACCGCGAGCCCGATATCGTGCACCTTGGCGCCGGCCGCCATCAGGCCGGTTGCGAGCGCCAGCTTGATCGCCGAGGAGTAGGACCGGTAGTCGTGGCCGGTCACGATCTCCTTCTTGATGCCCATCTCGCCGAGCAGCGTGCCGAGGCCCATGCCGAGAGCCTGGACGCCCATCAGGTTCAGTTCGTCGTTGAACAGCCACCGCGCATCGTATTCCCGGAAGCCCGTTGGCTTCACCATCGGCTTCGACTCGAAGTCGTAGGTGTTGCGGAGCAGCTTGGGGACGGGCTTTGGAAACATACGGGAAGACTCCTTCGGGATGGCCAGCGAGAGATTTGCGCGGAAGCGTGCCGCAAAGCAACTGCTGGTTCCTCTATGGCAGCCTCGATCACAGGATCACGACAGCCATCACGTGCTCATGGTGACAGAACCATCTGCCGGCCGCTGACGCGGAAGCCGCCGAGCCGCGACAGGAAGCTCATGCCGAGGAGATCGACGTCGAGAGCGCCCGCGGGCAGGACCAGCGCATCGACATCCGTGATGCGCGCGGCGCCGATACGGACCTCGTCGAGGCGGACCGGCGCAGCGGCGACCGTTCCGTTCGCCGTCCGCGTCAGCGCGCTGAAGGCGCTCTTGTCGAGGGAAAGGCCGATGCGCCGCGCCGTTTCCGCCGAGAGCGCCACGCGGGTCGCGCCGGTGTCGACGATGAACCGCACCGGTCGTCCATCGACGGAGCCGTCCACCATATAGTGGCCGCTCGCATCCGCCTCGAGCACCACCGGTCCCCGCGCCGTCACCGGCTCGGGCGCCGCCGCCTCGGTCAGCGCGGGCGCGAGTCGCTCCAGGAGCCCCGAGCCCGACAGGGCTCCGACGGCGACGAGAACGACGGCTGCCAGGATGACGACGCGCGCGAGCATGGCTTCCCCGGATGATCTTCCGAGGGATGGCCGACCGGGGCTAAGGAGGAATGAAGAGCGCCGGCTTTTCGCCGAGAGGCTGAACGAGTTGTGAAGATCAGCTCTGCCGCAGCGCCACGAAGCGGGCGGCATCGGCAAGCGCTTTCGCGGCGGGTCCGAACGGCTCCAGCAGCGCCTCCGCCTCGGCGACCAGCGCTTCGAGCCGGGCGCGGGTCACCTCGACACCGTAAAGCGCGACCAGCGTCGCCTTGCCCCGGTCGGCATCCTTGGCCGTCGCCTTGCCCATCGCTTCCGCCGTCGCTGTGACGTCGAGGAGGTCGTCGGCGAGCTGGAAAGCGAGCCCGACGATTTCGCCATAGCGGCGGATGCGGGTGCGCGCCTCGGCATCGGCGCCGCCGAGAATGGCGCCGGCCTCGCAGGAGAAGCGGATCAGCGCGCCGGTCTTCATCGCCTGCAGGACGAGGATGCCGTCTTCGCCCGGCGCCGCGCGCTCGGCTTCAAGGTCGAGCATCTGGCCGCCCGCCATGCCGCCGAGGCCCGAGGCGCGGGCGAGGCCGAGCACGAGTTCGGCGCGGATGGCGGGATCGGCGTCCGTCTTGGGATCGGCGAGGATGTCGAAGGCCAGCGTCTGCAGCGCATCGCCGGCGAGGATCGCCGTCGCCTCGTCGAAGGCGCGATGCAGGGTCGGGCGGCCGCGACGCAGATCATCGTCGTCCATGGCCGGCAGGTCGTCATGGACGAGGCTGTAGCCATGCAGGCATTCGAGCGCGGCGCCGGCGCGGGTGACGCCATCGTCGGCGCGGCCGAACAGCAGCGCCACCTCGCGGGTCAGCGCCGGCCGAAGCCGCTTGCCGCCGCCGAGCAGGGCATAGCGCATCGCTTCGCGAAGCCGCTCGGGCCGCGCGATCTCGCCATCTGCCGGTTCGGCGGCGAGGAGATCATCGAGGCAGGCCTCGACGGCGCGGGCAGTCTCGGCGAGCGAGGCGGCAAAGTGCGTGGCGGGCAATTCTGGCTCCGGCGTCGCCGGCCGGACGGCCGGGCCGACGCCCGGAATAGGCGGGCCGCGGGCGGCCCGTCAAGCAGCCTCGGCGGCCTCGAGCGCGATCGCGGCCGACTGGATGATCGCGGCATAGCGGACCGCGGTCTGCACCGCCTCGGTCGGCACCTCGGCCTTCTTCAGCACGGCCTCGTGGCTGTCCATGCACATGCCGCAGCCATTGATGGCGGAGACAGCGAGCGACCACAGCTCGAAATCGGCCTTGTCGACGCCGGGATTGCCGATGACGTTCATGCGGAGCTTCGCCGGCAGCGTTCGGTATTCGCCGTTCGAGACCAGATGCGTGAAGCGGTAATAGACATTGTTCATGCCCATGATCGCGGCGGCCGACTTGGCGGCGGCGAGCGCGGCGGGCGAAAGATGCGGCGTCGCCTCGGCGATGAGCGCCTCGCGGACGGCCGGATTGCGGCTCGCGATACCGCAGGCGACCATCAACCCGTATTTCTGCTGCGGCGTCAGCGTCTCGTCGCCGGCGAGCGTCGACAGGTTGAGGCGGACATCCTTGGCGAAATCGGGGATGCGGGACTTGAGGCTGTCGATCGACATGGCGTGTTCGGTTTCTCGTCGGAGGAAGCGCCCCGGAGGCTCCGGGACGCCGTTCTTCGGATGATGCGGGATCAGGCCGCGAGCGTGGTGCCGCCGACCTCGCGGTTGCAGGCGCAGAGCTCGTCGGTCTGCAGCGCGTCGAGAACGCGCAGCGTGTCCTTCGGATTGCGGCCGACATTGAGGTTGGTCGCGTAGACGTGCTGGATGTCGCCATGCGGATCCACGATGAAGGTCACGCGGTAGGCGACGCCGTCCGGCGAGCGCACGCCGAGGCCGTCGACCAGCGATCCGTTGGTGTCCGCGAAGGACCAGATCGGCAGCCGGTCGAGATCCTTGTGGTCGCGGCGCCAGGCGAGCTTGACGAACTCGTTGTCGGTCGAGCCGCCGAGCACGACCGCGTCGCGATCCTCGAACTCGCCGGCGAGGCGGGCGAATTCGGCGATCTCGGTCGGGCAGACGAAAGTGAAGTCCTTCGGATAGAAGAAGATCACCTTCCACTTGCCGGGGAAGCTGTCCTTCGTGATCGTCTCGAAGGCGCTCTCGCCGTTCTCCTCGTGCTTGTTGAAGCCGGGCTTCACGCCGGTAACCGAGAAATCAGGCAGCTTGTCGCCGATGCCGAGCATGTCCTACTCCTGTCATGTCGAGACGGATGATGTCGCAGCGCACACAGATTGCCTGTCGGGCTGCTGCATGAGCGAGAAACTGCCATGCTGCAGCGCATCGGTCAAACCGTAAAAAACGCATACCTCGATCGGTTTTACCGATTGCAGGTGGCGGCACCGATGTTTAGTGCAGGGCGCATGCAGCTTCCGACCCTCCGCCAGATGCAGTATTTCGTCGCCCTCGCCGAGACCGGCTCGTTCAGCCGCGCCGCGTCCGCCTGCGGCGTCACGCAGTCGACGCTCTCCGATGCCGTCCGGCAGCTCGAGGAGACGATCGGCGTCGGCCTCGTCGACCGTGCCAACCGGCTCGTCACGCTGACAGCGGCGGGCGAGGCGAGCCTGCCGCGCATGAAGGCGCTGCTCGTCGATACGCGCGAATTGATGGACGCGGCCCGCAGCTCGCACGCCCCGCTCGCCGGCCGCATCCGGCTCGGCGTGATCCCGTCCATCGCCCCCTATGTCCTGCCGCGCGTGTTGCCGCAGCTCCGCAAGGCCTATCCCGGCCTCAAGCTGCATCTGCGCGAAGACCTGACGCGGCCGATGCTGGACGATCTCCGCGCCGGCCGGCTCGACGCTGTGCTGATCGCCCTGCCTGCGCCGGTCGACGGCCTCGTGGTGGAGACGGTGGCCGAGGACAGCCTGCTCGTCGCCGTTCCGGGCGAACACCCCCTCGCGGGGCGCAGCAAGGTCGGCGCCCGCGAACTCGCGACGGAGACGCTGCTGCTGCTCGAGGACGGCCACTGCCTCAGCGACCATGTCCGCGCCGCGGCGCCCGAGCTCGCCGGCCGGGAGAGCGACGAGATCCGCGCCTCCAGCCTGACGACGCTGGTGCAGATGGTCGACAACGGCCTCGGCATCACCTTCCTCCCCCGCATCGCCACCGAAGCGGGCATCCTGTCCGGAACGCAGATCGCCCTCATGACCATCGAACAGCGCGAAGCGCGCCGCAGCCTCGCCCTTTGCTGGCGGCGCGGCACCAGCCGGGACCAGGACTTCCGCCTGCTCGCCGGCCATCTCGGCCGCTTCGCGCTCGAACCGGTGCGGGCCGCCTCATGAACGACGGATCGGAGAACCGGCCGGACGGCCCACCGGCGCCCGCCTTCGCAACGGCGACGCCCCTCCCCGCCTATGCGGGCGAGCCTGCGGCGGCCGAGACCATCGAGCCCGTCGCGGTTTCATCCCCCGGACCGGTCGCGACCGCCGCGCCGCGCTGGAAGCGCTATGCCGTCCTCGCCGCGAAGATCGCGCTGGTCATCGTCGCGCTGCCGCTGGTGCTGACGCCGATCTACTGGATCGTGCCGCCGATCTCGACGCTGATGGTCTGGTCGGCGCTCACCTTCCAGGGCATGGACCGCGACTGGGTGTCGTTCGACGACATCTCGCCCAATGTCGTCAATGCCGTGACCATGTCGGAGGATGGCCAGTTCTGCGCCCATGCCGGCGTCGACTGGAACCAGCTCGAAAGCGTGCTGTCGCGCGAAGGCGGCCCGTCGCGCGGCGCGAGCACCATCCCGATGCAGACGGTCAAGAACCTCTATCTCTGGCCCTCGCGCAGCTATCTGCGCAAGGGACTGGAAATCCCGCTGGCGCTCTATGCCGACTTCATCTGGTCGAAGCGGCGGCTGATGGAGATCTATCTCAACATCGCGCAATGGGGCCCCGGCCTCTTCGGCGTCGAGGCGGCGGCGCAGCATTATTTCAAGAAGCCGGCGAAGGCGCTCACCGCCCGCGAAGGCGCGCTGCTCGCCGCGGCGCTGCCGAACCCGATCCTGCGCAATCCCGGCAAGCCGTCACGCGCACTGCAGGCGCATGCGCGCATCATCCAGCGCCGGGCCGCGCAGGCCGGCCCCTATGTCGACTGCATGTGAGGACCGGCGCAGCGCAGAGCCGCGCCGATCTTCGGACTGTCCGGTCGCCGCGACGACTACTCGCGGACGAGCGGATCAGGGTTGAAGTCGTGCAGCGGCACGTCGTCGACGCCCCAGCTGCGCTTGATCGCATGCTGGTGGATGTCGCGGGCGCCGTGCTTCGCCACTGCCTCGACGATCCTGGCATCAGCGCCCTTGTCGGGCGAATGCACCCAGAGCACCAGGCCGCCGGCCTCGATCTGGCGGCGGATGAAATCGGCATGGCGATGGCCGAAGAAGCGGGCAAGCAGCATGCCTGCGCCGCCGCTGGCCAGCGTTCCGCCGACGGTGAGCGCGAGGGTCGGGATGAGCGAGAGGCCGGCCGTGCCGGCGGCGAGCGCCGCACCGAGGCCGACGATCAGCGCCGGCGCCCCGGTGAGCGCGGTCGCCTCCTCGGCCCGCGATTCGGCCGGCAGATAGGCGGCGCGCGCGACTTTCGGATTGTCCTCGATGCCCGAGACCGGCACGCCGAGTTCGGCAAGCTTGCCCGGATCGGCGAGGACGCTCATGTCCTCGCGCTCGAGCCCGGCGGCGATGAGATCGTCGACCGCGGCCTGCAGCGCCTTTTCGCTGTCGAAGACCGCGACGACCTCGCGGACCTCGTAGCTCGTCTCGCCGTCATCCTCGCGCTGTCCAGACGCCATTGTCGCCTCCCCTGATTCGATTGCATGGCACTGGCGGACCGCCGTGCCGTTCCGGCTCCTACCATAGGCAGGGCGAGCTTCAACTCAACTGCCCGGAAAGGGAAAACGGATTACGGCCGGACGCCGCTCTGCCCGAAGGCGCCGAGGCTCGCGTCAGCGGCCTTCCATGAAGCGGTCGAAGGCTTCCTTGACCGTGCCGATATGCTCGCGCATTGCCCGCGTCGCGAGGTCGCGGTCGCCGCGCAGGATGGCCTCGACGACCCTGTCATGCTCATCGAAGGAGAGCGCGAGGCGGCCGATGCGGCTGAACTGCGCCCGGCGAAACGGCGCCAGACGCGCGCGGGTCGCGAGCGTCAGCTCCGAGAGATAGCCGTTATGCGCGCCGGCATAGATCGCGCTGTGGAAGCGCTCATTTGCCTCGGCATAGCGGGTGGGATCGCCGGATTTCACCAGTTCGCCGAGCGCCCGGTGCAGCCGTTCCAGTTCGCGGCGTTCGAGCAGGCTCATCGCCTCGGCGGCGAGGCCGGCGCAGAGGCTCTCGAGCTCGGCCATCACGACGAACATTTCCATCAGCCGCGCCTCGGACGGGCGCGTGACGATGGCGCCGCGGTGCGGCCGGATCTCGACGAGGCCGCTCGACGACAATTGCCGCAGCGCCTCGCGCACCGGGGTGCGCGACACACCATAGCGCGCGGCGAGGCCGCTTTCGTCGAGGGCGTCGCCGGGAGCGAAGATGCCGCGGACGATCTCGTCGGCGAGTTGCACGCGGAGGTCATCGGTCCGCGTGCGGCGGACGGGCGCTTCCTTCATCCCGGCCGCCCGTGCCGTCATGGCTTCTCCCCGCCCGCCGGATCGGCAATGAGGCTGACATGGGCCGCCGCGACGCGCCATCCGGCAACCGTCTTCACCCAGGTCTGCATCTGGCGGCCGACCTTGCCGGGAGCGCTGTCGCGGTAGAAAAGCGTCGAGGCGACGCCGAAATCGCGACCATAGGTCGTGATCACGGTGCGATCCAGCCGGCGCGCGAGATCGCGCGGCGAGCGGGCCACACGGAAGGCGGCGATCTCGGCATAGCCGTAGAGATTCTCGCCGGCGCCATAGCGGATCGTGGTGGGCGCGACGAGGAAGAGCTCGTCGAGCACGGCGACGTCGTTCCCGACCAGCGCCGTCTCGTAGCGCGCGAAGGCCGCTTCGAGCTCGGCCTTGGTCTCGGGATGGTCGATTTCGATGGTCACGACGCTGCCCTCACGCTTCCTTCGCCTCGATCCGCGCCCGAAGATCGTTCAGGAACGGGATCGACGCATATTGGTCGGCCTGAACGAAGTCCCAGGCGACCCCGGTCGGCCGCGTCATGATCGTCTTCGTTTCGATGACACCCTGCTCGGTCGCGATATAGTCGAGCGGCGAGTCATGGGCGAGCATCGGCAGCAGCACGTCGTCGACCAGCTGGACGGTGTGGACCGTCGTCGCCACCGGCGTCGCCGGGGTGACCTTGCCGAGTTCGCGGAAGATACCGAGCTCGAGATCGGCGAAGCCTCCGCCCTTGCCGGTACGGCCGCCGGCGCGGCTGACGGCGACGCAGCCGACCACCACGAAATCGAGCGGCTCCATGTCCTCGAACTCGACCGGCTCGCCATGCTCGACGAAGCCCTGCGAGGTGGCGGCGAGTTCGAACTGGATGCCCTTGGCCTCCAGCACCGCCGGATCGAGCCGCACGAAGGGGAAGCCCTTGGTCAGTTCGGGAACGGGGGCATAGAGGATCTTGCCGTCATAGAGCGCGCGCAGGCGGACCGGGATCTGCGGCGGATCGGGGTTGCACTTCACGACCTTGGCGTTCTTCCAGGCGTCGAGCCGCGAGAGGTGCAGGGCAGCGAGGTCGGCGCCGGCGAAATTCGGGATGCGGCTGTCGACGGGGCCGACATTGACGCCGTCCGTCACCAGCTTGCCCCAGATCCGGTCGCGCAGCACGTCCTTGTCACTGTTGCGGCCCGCCCAGCGGGCGCTCGTTTCGGTCTCGTTCGTCATTCGCTCGTTCACGTCTGGGCGACCGGCGCGGAGGTCGCGCCGGACTGGTGCAGGACTTCGGCGACGCGCAGCGCGATATCCTCGCGCCAGGCGGGGGCGACGACCTGCACGCCGATCGGCAGGGCGGCGCCCGGCAGCCACACCGGAACCGCCACCACGGGCAGCCCGACGAAGCTGATCGGCTGCGTGAAGATACCGATATTCGGGCGCGCCGGCAGTGTCGCGCCGCCGATCTCCACCGTCCGCGTGCCGGATTTCAGCGCCGGGAAGGGTGTCGCCGGCGCGAGGATCACGTCGACGGTCTCGAACAGCGATGCGAAGGCGGCCTTGGCCGCGGCGCGGAGGCGCTGCGCGGAAAGATACCAGGCGGCCGGAACCATGGCGCCCGAGAGGAAGCGGTCGCGCGTGTCGGGGTCGAAATCGCCGGCGCGGCCGCGCAGCCGGTCGAGATGCAGAGCCGAGGATTCGCTCGTCGTGATCAGATAGGCCGCCGCCCGCGCCGCAGCGGCGATCGGGATCTCGACCTCGCGCGTCGCCCCGAGCGCCTTGGCGACGTGAGCGACGGCGGCGAGCGCCTCCGGCCCGGCGCCGGCGCGGAAATAGCCGCCCGCGACCGCGATGCGGAGATCACCGACGCCGCGCGCGAAATTCGCCACCGCGGCAACGGGCGGGCGCGCGATCAATGCCGAATCGTCGGCGTCCGGTCCCTGCAGGGCATCGAGCACCAGCGCGAGGTCGCGCGGGCTGCGGGCCAGCGGCCCGAGATGATCGAGGCTGTGCACAAAGGGAAAGGTCCGCGCCCGCGACAACCGGCCGAAGGTCGGCTTGAGACCGTAGAGGCCGCAGAAGGAGGCCGGCACGCGGATCGAACCATTGGTGTCGGAACCGAGCGACAGCGCCGCCATGCCGGCCGCGACCGACGTGCCCGAGCCGCCGGAGGAGCCGCCCGACATGCGGGAGGGATCATGCGGGTTCAGCGAGGCACCGTCATGCGCGTTCTCGCCGGTGAAGTCATAGGCATATTCGCCCATGTTGACGGCGCCGACGAGCACGGCCCCGGCCGCACCCATCCGCTCGATGAGCGTCGCGTCGCGCACCGCGGCGGGCCGGTCGCGGTTGATCTTCGAGCCCGCCCGCGTCGTGATCCCCTCGACATCGAAGAGGTTCTTGACCGAATAGGGCACGCCGGCGAGCGGCAGCTTCTCCCCCGCCGCGACACGCGCATCGACCCGGGCCGCCTCGGCGAGCGCTCGCTCGGCGGTGACGTCCGTGAAGGCGCCGAGCCTGGCATTGCCGGCCTCGATCGCGGCGAGCGCCGCCTCGGCGACGGAACGGGCCGACAGGCGGCCGCTGTTCACATCCCCGGCGATGGCGTGGCCCGGGCGGGTCAGACTCTCGGCGACCGTCACGGCTCGAACACCATGGCCGGCTCGACCGTCTCGTCGAGCGGCACGGCGGCGACGAGCGCCGCCATGCGCGCGGTCGCCGCCATATTGGCGACGACGCCCTCCTTCCAGGCAGGATCGATGGCGAGACCGAGCAGATCGGCCATATGCTCGACATGCCCGGCGGCGTCGAAATCCTTCATCGGCGGTTCCTTGCTCATTGCGCGACCGCAGCCTCGAGCGCGGCGAGCGGCGCCGTCCAGCCGACGATGGCCCCCTGCGCGCGGATCATCTCCAGCGTCGCCTGCTTGAAGGCGGGGAAGTAGCTCTCCGTCGCGTCCTCGATCAGCAGGCATTCATAGCCGCGATCATTGGCCTCGCGCAGCGTCGTCTGGACACAGACTTCCGTGGTGACGCCGGCGACGACGAGATGGGTGATGCCATTCGCCTTCAGATGCGCCTCGAGCGGCGTGTTGTAGAAGGAGCCCTTGCCGGGCTTGTCGATCACGAGTTCGCCCGGGATCGGCTCGTTCTCGGCGATGATGTCGTGGCCGGCTTCGCCATGGATCAGGATGCGGCCCATCGGCCCCGGATCGCCGATCCGAAGGCTCGGATTGCCGCGATCGCGCTTCGCCGGATGCAGGTCCGAGAGATCGGGTTTGTGGCCTTCGCGGGTGTGGATGACCATCCAGCCATGGCGGCGGAAGAGGTCGAGCAGCGCGGCGACGGTCGGCACGATTGCCTGCAGCAGCGCGACATCGTTGCCCAGCGTCTCGCCGAAGCCGCCCGGCTCCACGAAATCGCGCTGCATGTCGATGACGATCAGCGCCGTCTTCCCCGGCGGAAAGCTGTAGGCGAAGGGTTCGGCGGCGACGGTGATCATCCTCAATGCCCCGCCATGGCCTTGCCGATCGCGTTGCGGTCGGCCTCGGCGATGGGGACGACATAGTGGATGCCGCCGCCCGACATGACCGCGACGCGGTCGGAGAGTTCGAGCACCTCGTCGAGATCTTCGGAAACGAGCAGCACGGCGGCGCCGCGATTGCGCTGGTCCATGATCTGCGAGCGGATTTCCGACACCGAGGCGAAGTCGAGGCCGAAGCAGGGATTGGCGACGATCAACACCTCGACCTCGCCCGACAGCTCGCGCGCCAGGATCGCGCGCTGGACATTGCCGCCGGAGAGATTCTCGATCGGCTCCTCGGTCGAGGGCGTCTTGACGCGATAGGCGGCGATCAGCTCGCGCGCCTTCTTGCGCATCGGCTTCGGCGACATGAAGCCGAAGCGCGAGGCGATCGGCGGCTCGTCGAAGGAGCGGAAGGCGATGTTCTCGGCGACCGTCATGCGCGGCACGGCGGCGTTCTTCAGCGGCTCCTCGGGGAGGCCGAAAACCTTGTATTTCGCCATCTGCTGGCGCTGCGGCACGAAATCCTGGCCGTCGATGAAGAGCTGGCCCTCGGACATGTCGCGCTGGCCGGACAGCACCTCGATCAGCGCCGACTGGCCATTGCCCGAGACGCCGGCGATGCCGACGATCTCGCCGGCATGGACCTTCAGATTGACGGCATCGACCGCCGGGAGCCCGGCATCGTCGAGCGCGCAGACGCCGGCGAGCTCCAGCGTCACCTTGGCGCCCGAAAAGCTCTTGCGCGCCGCGCGTTCGCGGATCTTGGTGTCGCCGATCATCATGCGGCTCATGTCGTCGACGCTGAGTTCGCCGACGCGCCCGCCGCCGATCATGCGCCCGCGCCGGAGCACGGTCACGTCGTCGGCATAGGCCGTCACCTCGCGGAACTTGTGGCTGATCATCAGGATGGTGAGGTCGCCCGCCTCGGTCATGCCGCGCAGCAGCCCCAGCACCTCGTCGGCCTCGCCGGGCGTCAGCACCGAGGTCGGCTCGTCGAGGATCAGGAAGCGCTGGTCGAGATAGAGCTGCTTGAGAATCTCCAGCTTCTGCTTCTCGCCGGCCGAGAGACTGGCGACCGGCACCTGCAGCGGCACCTTGAACGGCATCCTTTCAAGGAAGGCCTCAAGCCCGGCGATCTCCTTGCGCCAGTCGATCACCGCCGGCGGATGGGCGCGCGAGATGACGAGATTTTCCGCCGCCGTCAGCGAAGGGACCAGCGTGAAATGCTGGTAGACCATGCCGATGCCATGCGCATGCGCGTCGCGCGGCGTGGCGATGATCTCCTCCTTGCCGTTGATCAGCACGCTGCCGCGCGTCGGCTGGTAGAAGCCCATGATGCATTTGACGAGCGTCGACTTGCCGGCGCCGTTCTCGCCGAGCAGCGCATGCAGCGTTCCCGGCCGGACATGGATCGACACATCCTCCAGCGCCACCAGCGACCCGAAGATCTTGGTCATGCCGATGGTCTGCAACTCGATGGCGCGGCGCTCATGGGGCATGGCAGGAACAGCACTCATGGATTGAACCTCTTCGCTGCGGTTCGGCTGAAGGAGGGGCGGCGTACGGCATCGTGTAGGGCCCAAGCCGCGTACCTCCCTCCCCCTTGCGGGG
>CAWZZK010000107.1:0-14412 GCA_963966455.1 Kaistia sp.
CCGAGGTTTCGCAGCGCCTCAAATCCGATGCACCGAACCTCAAGGCCGCCGTCGCCTCAGTGCGCCAGGCCCGGCAGGCGCTCGTCGCCGCGATGCGGGCCGAGCCCTATGACCGCGCGGCGGTGGCGGCCGCGCTCGCGACGCTCCGGCAGCGGATCGACGCGCTCTCCGAACTCGGCGACGCGGCGATCCTCGATACGCTCGACGACGCCGCACCGGAGCTGCGCGCGAAGATCGGCCCGCAGCCGCGCCGGGGCGACTGATCAGATCAGCCGCTTGATCGGCTTCTTGCGCCAGACGAACCAGTAATAGGCCGACTGCATCGCCAGCATTGCGGCGAAGGCGACGGGATAGGCGATCCAGACGCCGTCGATGCCGAGGCGCGGCGCCAAGGCATAGGCGACGGGCACCTCGATGCCGACGATGGCGATGATCGCGATCGCGGTGGGCACCAACACCGTGCCGCTCGCCCGCATCACGCCGGCGACGACCGCGGCGAGGCCGAACACGATGTAGCTCCACAGCGTGATGTGCAGCAGTCGCTGGGCCAGTTCGATCACGGCCGGATCGGTGATGAAGAAGCCGATGATCCGCCGCGAGAAGAGATAGGCGAGGAGCACCAGCGTTCCGCTGATGACGAGGGTGAGCACGAGGCCGGTGCGCGTGATCTGGCCGAGCCGGTCGGCACGGCCCGCGCCGATCGCCTGCGCGCCGAGGATCGAGGCGGTAATGGCGATCGAGATGGCCGGGAACTGCACATAGCTGACGACCTGGTTCACGGTGCCATAGGCGGCGGTCGCCTGCGAGCCGAAGGAATTGACCAGCGCCAGCACCGCGACCTCGGACAGCGAGACGAGGATGAGCTGGACGCCCGAGGGCAGGCCGATCTTCAGCACCGCGACGAGGATGGCGCGGTCGATGACGAGGCCGCGCAGCAGCACCGCGTCCGGCGCCAGCGGATGGCGGCGACGGCGCAGGAACCAGGCGAGCCAGACCAGCGCCAGCAGGAAGGAGAGGATCGAGGCGACGGCGCCGCTCTCGACGCCGAGCTTCGGCAGGCCGAAGCTGCCCCGGATCAGCATCGGCGTGACGGCGAGGCCGACCGCCGTCGAGAGCGCCAGCGCATAGAGCGGCGTCACGGTATCGCCGACGCCGCGCATCATCGCCGTGAAGAGCAGGAAGACGAAGAGGCCGGGCATGGCGATGAGCATGATGCGCGCATAGCCGGTCGCGGAGGGCAGGATGTCGGCGGGCGTGCCGACGAGCGCCAGGATCCGGCCCGTGAACAGCCCGCCGAAGGCCGCGACGAGGAGGCCGAACAGGATGGCAACGGCCAGCGTCGTGCCGGCGACGCGCTTCACCTCGTCGAATTTCTGTGCGCCGAAGGCCTGGCCGATCAGGACCGAGGCGCCGGCGCCGAGGCCGATGATGAAGGAGATGAAGAGGAACAGGATCGGGAAGAAGGCAGAGACGGCGGCGAGCGCGTCGACGCCGATCATCTGGCCGAGATAGACATTGTTGATCGTGCCCGACAGCGCCTGCAGGACATTGGCGGCGATCATCGGGATCAGGAAGAGGAGGAAGGTCCGCCAGAGCGGACCTTCGGGAAGCAGCGTCGGCGCGCGGGCCACGGTGTCATCCTTCCTGCAAGGCGGGTTCGGCGAGGCGGCGCGCATGGTCGCGGATATCTTCCGGCCAGCCTTCCGTTTCGGCATGGAACCGCGCCCGGTCGCCGGCGAAAAGCGCACGGCCCGCTTCCTCGAAGCCCGGCCGGTCGCCGGCCATCGCCGTCATGAAACGGTTGGCCGCCTCCTGCGCGAGCCGGACACGGCCCTCGCCGCCTTCGTCGCGACGCGCGGCCTCGACCAGACGGCGCAGCGCCACCGAGGCGCCGCCCGGCTGCGCCGAGAGCCAGTCCCAGTGGCGCGGCAGGAGCGTCACCTCGCGGGCCACGACGCCGAGCTTCGGCCGGCCGGGACCGCGCGGCGCCTCCGCCTCCGGCGGGCCGAGCGTCAGGCGGGCGCGCACCTCCTCGATCGAACCGCGGAAATCGACCTCGATCGGCCGGCTGGTCTCGTCGTCGAAAATGGCGATGGCGCCGGTCTCGCCGCGGTCGATGGCGGCCTTGGCCGCGCTGACGACGTCACCGACGAGGCCGGAGGCGATGCGCTTCAGGCCGCAGAATGCCGTGCAGGAGCGGGTAGGATCGGGCGTCATGACTGGTCTCCGTGTTCGCCCGGGCTTTTACCCGGATGAAACAGGCTCGTCAATATTACCCGGATGAATTATCCCGCTCAGCCCTGCAATGCGAGCCGCTCGGCCTTCTGCCGCTCGACCTCGCGCCGCTTGTTGAACAGCGACGCCGCGATGACGCCGATCGCGACGATCGTGATGAGGATCGTGCTGATGGCGTTGATCTCCGGCGTCACGCCGAACTTCACCTGGCTGAAGATCTTCATCGGCAGCGTCGTGGCGCCAGGGCCGGTGGTGAAGCTCGCGATTACGAGATCGTCCAGCGACAGCGTGAAGGCCAGCATCCAGCCGGCAACCACGGCCGGCAGGATCAAGGGCAGCGTGATGACGAAGAAGGTCTTGAAGGGCGGGCAGCCGAGATCGAGCGCGGCTTCCTCCAGGCTTCGGTCGAACACGACGAGGCGCGACTGCACGACGACGGCGACAAAGCACATGGTCAGCGTCGTATGCGCCAGCGTCACCGTCCAGAAGCCGCGGTCGATGTCGATCGAGACGAAGAGGAGCAGCAGCGACAGGCCGGTGATGACATCGGGCATCACCAGCGGCGCATAGATCATGCCCGAAAAGACCGAGCGGCCGAGGAAGCGGCCGAAACGGACCATGGTGATGGCGGCCAGCGTGCCGAGGATCGTCGCCATCGTCGCGGAGAGCAGCGCGAGGCGGAGCGTGATCCAGGCGGCGTCGAGCATCGCCTGATCGTTCAGGAGTTCGACATACCAGCGCGTCGAGAAGCCGCCCCAGACCGTGACGAGCTTGGAATCATTGAAGGAATAGATGACGAGGATGACGATCGGCGCGTAGAGGAACGCGAATCCCAGCGCGACGGAGGTGGTGTTGAACCAGCTCTGGCCCTTTCTCATCGCGCGGTCCTCATTTCGCTTCGCTCACCTTCTGCGCGTTCTGGAAAAGGACGATCGGCACCACCAGGATCAGCAACAGCACGACCGCCACCGCCGAGGCGAGCGGCCAGTTGCGGTTGTTGAAGAACTCGTACCAGAGCGTCTTGCCGATCATCTTGGTGCCGGAGCCGCCGAGCAGTTCGGGGATCACGAACTCGCCGGTGATCGGGATGAAGACGAGGAAGCAGCCGGCGATGACGCCCGGCAGCGAGATCGGGAAGGTGATCTTCCAGAAGGCCTGGATCGGGGGACAGCCGAGATCGGCGGCCGCCTCCAGCAGCGTGTCGTCCATCTTCTCCAGCGTCGCGTAGAGCGGCAGGATCATGAAGGGCAGATAGGAATAGACGATGCCGATATAGACGGCCCAATCCGTGGTCAGGATCGTGATCGGCTGGTCGATGACGCCGAGCCAGAGCAGGAAGCCGTTCAAGAGCCCCTCATTGCCGAGGATGCCGATCCAGGCATAGACGCGGATCAGGAACGACGTCCAGAACGGCAGGATCACCATCATCACCAGCATCGAGCGCCACTCCCGCGGCGCGCGCGCCATGCCATAGGCGATCGGATAGGCGACGATGAGGATCAGGACCGTCGAAATGGCCGCGATCTTGAGGCTCGAGAGATAGGCCTCGACATAGCGCGGATCGGTGAAGAGCGAGAGATGGTTGGCGAGCGTCAGCTGCTGCAGCTTGGCGAAGAAGCCCGCGATGCCGTCGGCGAAGTCGAAGACCGGCTTGTAGGGCGGCAGCGCCCGCGCGCGTGTCGAGAAGGAGAGCTTGAGGACGTTGAAGAAGGGGATCAGGAAGAAGACCAGCAGCCAGGCGAAGGGGATGGCGACGATGAGCCATCTCAGCCGCCCCGACCCGTCTTTCGCTTCCGCCGCCATCGCCCCGCCCCCCTTGTCGCCTAGCGCGTCAGCACGACGCCGGCGTCGCGCGACCAGGTCAGCCAGACCTTGTCTTCCCAGCTGATCGGCCGCTCGACCAGGCGCGTCGCATTGGTGATCGTCGCCTTCACGGTCGCGCCCGTCGGCAGACGCACATGATAGATCGAGACGTCGCCGAGATAGCCGATGTCCCAGACCTCGCCGGCGAGCGCGTTTACCGAGGGGTCGGCCGGGGCATCGCGCGAGATGCGCATCTTCTCCGGCCGGATGGCGAACCAGGCCTCGTCGCCGATAGCGGCCGTGAGCGTCTGGTTGGTCTCGACGGTCGCGCCGGTCGCAGCGCAGGCGAGCCGCGTTCCGCCCTCCCCGGCCGACGCCACCTTGCCCTCGATGAGATTGATGTCGCCGATGAAGTCGGCCACGTAGCGCGAATTCGGCTGCTCGTAGATCTCGGCCGGCGTCGCGACCTGCACGATGACGCCGTTGTTCATGACGGCGATGCGGTCGGCGACGGTCATCGCCTCTTCCTGGTCGTGCGTGACGATCAGGAAGGTCATGCCGAGATTCATCTGCAGGTCCATGAGCTCGAACTGCGTCTCCTCGCGCAGCTTCTTGTCGAGCGCGCCGAGCGGCTCGTCGAGCAGGAGGACCTTCGGCTTCTTGGCGAGCGAGCGGGCGAGCGCGACGCGCTGGCGCTGGCCGCCGGACATCTGGTGCGGCTTGCGGCGGGCGAATTTCTCGAGCTTGACGAGCGTCAGCATCTCGTCGACGCGGCGCTGGATATCCGCCTTGGGCATGCCCGCCTGCTTCAGGCCAAAGGCGATATTGTCGGCGACCGTCATATGCGGGAACAGCGCATAGGACTGGAACATCATGTTGGTCGGCCGCCGATAGGGCGGAATGCCGACGAGATCCTTGCCTTCGAGCAGGATGCTGCCCTCGGTGGGCTCGTCGAAGCCGCCGAGCATGCGCATCAGCGTCGTCTTTCCGCAGCCCGACGGGCCGAGCAGGGCGAAGAACTCGCGCTCGTAGATCTTGAGAGACAGATCCTTGACGGCGACGAAATCGCCGAAGCGCTTCGTGACGTTGCGGAATTCGATGAAGGGCTTGGCGGATGGGTCATTCCACGGCGCGAAAGCGCGCCGAACCGGACCGATCGCAGGACCCACCATCGCTCAACCCCCTTCGCGACGTCATTGCACGAGAATGGCCGCCCGCCGGAGCGGGCGGCCGCGTTCCGTCAGGGGCCTACTGGCCGGCCTGGACCTTCTGCCACAGCTCGGTCAGCTTGTCCTGAACCTCTTCGCTGTTCGGCGTCGTCGTGTAGAGATGCTTCATCGTCTCCGGCACGGGATAGATGGTCGGGTCGTTGAGGATCGCCGGATCGACGAACTTCTGCGACTCGAGATTGCCGTTCGGATATTTGACGAAGTTGGTCGCCTTGGCGATCACCTCGGGGCGCTGGATATAGTCGATGAAGGCGAAGGCGCCTTCCGGGTTCGGAGCGTCCTTGGGGACGACCATCGAATCCATCCAGAGCAGCGCGCCTTCCTTCGGGATCGAGTACTTGACCTCGACGCCTTCCTTGGCGGCGTCGCGCGCCTGCAGGATGTCGCCCGAATAGGAGAAGACGAGGCAGGCCTCGCCCGTCGCCAGCGGGTTGATCAGCGAGGAGTCGAACTTGCGGATATAGGGCCTGACCTTCATCAGGAGGTCGGCGGCCTTCTGGAAGTCCTCGACATTCTTCGAGTTCGGATCGAGCCCGAGATAGTTGAGCGCCGCCGGCATCACGTCCTCGGCGGAGTTCAGGACATAGATGCCGCAATCCTTGAACTTCGCCGCCACTTCCGGCTTGAAGATCATGTCCATGGAATCGACCGGCGCGTTCGGCATCGCCTTGTCGATCTTGACCTTGTCATAGCCGAGGCCCGTCGTACCCCACATATAGTTGACGGCGTGGGCGTTGTCGGGATCGTAGGTCGCGAGGCGCTGGTAGATCTCCGGCCAGTTGTATTTGAGGTTCGGGATCTTCGACTTGTCGAGCGGCTGGAAGATGCCGGCCTCTATCATGACCTGCATGTTGCGGTCGGTCGGCACCACGATGTCGTAGCCCGAACGGCCGGCGAACATCTTGGCTTCGAGCGTCTCCATCGCATCATAGACGTCGTAGACGACCTTGATGCCCGTCTCCTTGGTGAAATCCTGGAGGATGGAATCGTCGATATAGTTCGACCAGTTATAGACGTGGATTTCCTTGTCCGCCGCGAAGGCGGACAGCGCCGAGCCGGCCAGAAGGGCGGCCGCGACTGCGATCCGTCCGGAAAACTTCGTCATTGACCTCTTTCCCTCTCCAACGTGAGCGTGCCTGCATTCCCTGCGCACGCCGACATGTGACTGCCCCCTGAGCATGCCTAATTGCGCGACGTTATGAGCGATTCCCGTCGTACTCAACTGATTATTCGGGCTCCTGAGCGTTGCCCTCGTCGCAGCCGCCGCAGTTGACTTCGCCCGGCGGCTTGCCACACTTGGCATCTTATGGCGATACGCCGAGGGGATACCGTGAGCAAAAGGAAGAGGCCCGTGAAAGCGCGCGAGGACGCGCGCCGCGGCGCCGCCTCGCTGGACGAGGCCCGTGAATGGCTTAAGGCGAGAGGGATCGAGGATATCGAGTGCATCGTGCCCGACCAGGCCGGTGTCGCCCGCGGCAAGATGATGCCGGTCGGCAAGTTCCTCGCCGGACCAACCATGTCGATGCCGGGCTCGATCCTCACCCAGACGATCACCGGGGACTACCCGCCCGACGACGACGACTATGAGAGCGACGCCGCCGACCAGGACATCCTGTTCGAGCCGGACTTCTCGACGCTCGCCATCGTCCCCTGGGAGAACGATCCGACGGCGCAGGTCATCCATGACGGCTATCACCGCGACGGCCGTCCCGTGGAGACGGCGCCGCGCCAGGTGCTGCGGCGCATGGTCGATCTCTACCAGCGCCAGGGCTGGAAGCCGGTCGTGGCGCCGGAGATCGAGTTCTATCTCGTCAAGCCGAACACCGACCCCGACTACCAGCTCGAGCCGCCGACCGGGCGCTCCGGCAGGCCGGAAGCGGCGCGGCAGTCCTACTCCATCGCCGCGATCAACGAGTTCGACGATCTCTTCGACGACATCTACGACTTCTCCGAAGCGCAGGGTCTCGAGATCGACACGCTGATCCACGAGGAGGGCGCCGCGCAGATGGAGATCAATCTCCTGCACGGCGATCCGCTGACGCTCGCCGACCAGGTGTTCCTCTTCAAGCGCACGCTGCGCGAGGCCGCGCTCCGCCACGACATGTACGCCACCTTCATGGCGAAGCCGATGTCGCGCGAGCCCGGATCGGCGATGCATATCCACCAGTCGGTGGTCGATATCCAGACCGGGCGCAACATCTTCTCCGACGAGGACGGCGATCCGACCGAGCATTTCTTCGCCTTCATCGGCGGCTCGCAGAAATATCTGCCGGCGGTGATGTGCATGCTGGCGCCCTATGTGAACTCCTACCGGCGGCTTGTGCGCTCGTCCTCGGCGCCGGTGAACACGCAATGGGGCTATGACAACCGCACGGTCGGGCTGCGCGTGCCGAATTCCAGCGCGGCGGCGCGGCGGCTCGAAAACCGCCTGCCGTCGTCCGATGCCAATCCCTATCTCGCCATCGCCGCTTCGCTCGCCTGCGGCTATCTCGGCCTCGTCGAGGGACTGAAGCCGGGCGAACCGGTGACGGGGTCGGCCAATTCCGACGAGATCGACCTGCCGCGCTCGATCCTCGAGGCGGTGTCGCTGTTCGAGGAATGCGAGGAACTGGTCGAGATCTTCGGCAAGCGCTTCGTCTCGACCTATCGGGCGATCAAGCAGGCGGAATACGAGACCTTCATGCAGGTAATCAGCCCCTGGGAGCGCGAGTTCCTGCTCCTCAACGTGTGAGGATGGCCGTGGCTTCGACAGGGTGTCGTTGCCGGGCTCGCCCCGGCAACTGAGACTGACTTCCCGGATGAGAGAGGCTGGATTGCCGGGCCAGGCCCGGCAATGACAGACATGGACCGATGACCACTTCCAAACCGACCCTCTCGAACCTCACCGCCGACTATCGCGCCCGCGATGCGGCGCACCACATCCATCCCTTCTCCGACATGAAGTCGCTGAATGCCGAGGGCAGCCGCGTCATCGTGCGGGGCGAGGGATCCTGGATCTATGACAGCGACGGCAACCGCATCCTCGACGGCATGGCCGGGCTGTGGTGCGTCAATATCGGCCATGGTCGCAAGGAGATCGCCGACGCCATCCAGCGCCAGATGGCCGAGATCTCCTACTACAACACCTTCTTCAAGACGACCCATCCGCCGGCCGTGGCGCTGGCTGAGACGCTGGCGCGGCTGACCCCGCCGCAGTTCAATCACGTCTTCTTCGTCAATTCGGGCTCCGAGGCCAACGACACCGTCATCCGCATGGTGCGCCACTACTGGGCCACGCTCGGCAAGCCGCAGAAGACGGTGATCGTCGCGCGCTGGAACGCCTATCACGGCTCGACTATGGGCGGCGGCAGCCTCGGCGGCATGAAGCCGATCCACTCGCAGGGCGGGCTGCCGATCCCCGACATCCACCACATCGCCCAGCCCTACTGGTTCGGCGAGGGCGGCGACATGACGCCGGACGAATTCGGCATCGCCGCGGCCCGCGCGCTGGAGCAGGCGATCGACGAAATCGGCGAGGACCGCATTGGAGCCTTCATCGCCGAGCCGATCCAGGGCGCCGGCGGCGTCATCATCCCGCCCGCGACCTATTGGCCCGAGATCGCGCGCATCCTGAAGGACCGCGAGATCCTGCTCGTCGCCGACGAGGTCATCACCGGCTTCGGCCGCACCGGCAACTGGTTCGGGTCCGAGACCTTCGGCATCGAGGCCGATCTGATGCCGATCGCCAAGGGTCTCTCCTCTGGCTATCTGCCGATCGGCGGCGTCATGGTCTCCGACAAGGTCGCCGACGTGCTGATCGGGCCGGGCGGCGAGTTCAATCACGGCTTCACCTATTCCGCGCATCCGGTGGCGGCGGCGGCGGCGCTGGAGAATCTCAGGATCATCGAGGAGGACAAGCTCGTCGAGCGCGTCCGCGACGATATCGGCCCCTATCTGCAGCAGCGCTGGCGGGCGCTCGGCGATCACCCGCTGGTCGGCGAGGCGCGCATGACCGGCCTCATGGGCGCGCTGGAGCTCGTCCCCGACAAGCCGTCGCGCAAGGCCGCGTTCCCCGATACCGGCAAGGTCGGCACGATCGCGCGCGACTTCTCCTTCCGCAATGGCCTCGTAATGCGCGCCGTCCGGGATTCGCTGATCCTCTCGCCGCCCTTCACGCTGTCGCATGAGGAAGCGGATATCCTCGTCGCGACGGCGAAAAAGACGCTCGACGACACGCTCGCCGAAGTGAAACGGCTCGGCCTCAAATGACGATCGCGATCCGCGTCGCCACGGCGGACGAGGTGCCGATCCTCAACGCGATCCGCACCAGCGTGCGCGAGAACCACATGTCGCTGGAGCAGATGGCGGCCTATGGCATCACGCCCGAGGTCATCGCCCGGGTCATCACGACGACCGGGCGCGGCTTCATCGCCAGCGTCGACGGCGTCGATGCCGCGATTGCGATCGCGGAGGCCGAGGCCGGCTGCATCTATGCGATGTTCGTCCTTCCCGATTTTGAGGGCATGGGGCTCGGGCGGCTTCTGATGGCGGAGGCCGAACGCTTCTTGTTCGAAGCGGGCTGCGAGAATGTCTGGCTCGAGGCCGGCGCGACCGGGGGACTGCGCGCGCATGGCTTCTATGCCCATCTCGGCTGGCGCCGCGACGGGCTGATGCCCGACGGGCAGCTCCGCTTCGTGAAGAGCCGCGACGAACTCATGCGCGGCATGGCCGCATGACGGCGCCGCACGCCCCGCCCCACGCACCCTCCTGGTATGCCGAGACGGCGGACCCCTCGCTCGCCTTCCCCCCGCTCGACGGCGACCGCAAGGCGCATGTCGCCATTGTCGGCGGCGGCTTCACGGGGCTGTCCGCCGCGCTGCATCTGGCCGAAGCCGGCATCGAGACCGTACTGGTCGAGGCCGGCAAGATCGGGTCCGGCGCCTCCGGCCGCAATGGCGGGCAGTTGCATACCGGCCAGCGGCGCGACCAGGAATGGCTGGAGCGGCGGCTCGGACGGCCGGCGGCGCACGAGCTCTGGAACCTCGCGGAAGAAGCTAAGGCGCTCGTCCACGAGCTCATCGCGCGGCATGGCATCGACGCGGAGTGGCGGCCCGGGCTCGTCGAGGCGGTGCACAAGCGCCGTCTCGTCGGCGAGGAGCGGGCCTATGTCGACCATCTGAACACCGATTACGGCTACGAGCACGCCGAATGGATCGAGCCCGACCGCCTGGCGGCGATGATCGGCAGCGACGCCTATTATGGCGGCCGCTACGACCGGACGGCCGGCCACCTGCATCCGCTGAAATTCGCACAGGGGCTTGCCCGCGCAGCGGCGCGCGCCGGCGCCAGCCTGCATGAGGGCACGGCGGCGATCCGGCTCGACCCCGGCATCAAGCCCGCCCTCGTCACGACGCGCGGCACGATCAGCGCCGACATCGTCATCCTCGCCGGCAACGGCCTTCTCGACGGCATCGACGAGGAGACGGAGACGCGGGCGATGCCGATCAAGAACTACATCCTCCCCACCGAGCCGATCGGCGCCGGCATGCCGGGCGGGCTCATTCCCGGCGGCGAGGCCGTCTCGGATTCCCGCTTCGTCGTCTATTACTGGCGGCCGACCGGCGACGGGCGCATCCTGTTCGGCGGCGGCGAGACTTATTCGCGGCGCGACCCGGACGACATCTTCGCCTTCGTCCGCCGCCACCTGCTCAAGGTCTATCCGGCGCTCGCCGGAGCGCGCATCGACCATGCCTGGGGCGGCACGCTGGCGGTGACGGTCAACCGCCTGCCCTTCCTGCGCCGCATCCGCCCCGGCATCTATGCCGCCTCGGGCTATTCCGGCCAGGGCGTCGCGCTGGCGCCCTTCGGCGGCAAGATCATCGCCGAGGCGATCCTCGGCAATCCCGGCCGCCTCGACAGCTTCGCCGCCCTGCCCTGCCCCCGCTTCCCGGGCGGCAAGCTGCTGCGCTGGCCGGCGCTGGTCGCCGGCATGAGCTGGTACGCGCTCAGGGACAGGATCTAGCGAAAAAGCAAGGCCCTCACCCTAACCCTCTCCCAGGGGGAGAGGGGACCCGCGGTGCCGGTTGAGACGTCGGACAATTGCCGCCATCGTCGATGCCATCGCCCCCTCTCCCTCTGGGAGAGGGCCGGGGTGAGGGCCTTCCATCGCCCTACCCTCACTCCAGCGGCGTCAGCCCTTGCACGATGGTCGGCAGCAGTTCCGAGACATTGGGGTGGATCGGGACGGATCGCGCCAGCACCGTATAGGGCGCGTCGGCATAGATGAGGTTGAGGATCGAGTGCACGACCTCGTCGCCGCCGACGCCGAGGATCGAGGCGCCGAGGAAGCGCTCCGTCTCGGCATCGACGAGGATCTTGATGAAGCCCGCGGTGACGCCCTTTTCCGTCGCGCGGGAGACGCGCGACATCGGCCGCGTGCCGATCAGCGCCTTCCGCCCGCTCTTCCTTACCGCCGCTTCCGTCATGCCGACGCGGCCGAGCGGCGGATCGACATAGAGCGCATAGCATTCGTGACGGTCGGAAACGCGGCGATCGTCGCCGTCGAGGAGATTGGCGGCGACGATCTCGAAATCGTTGTAGGAAGTGTGCGTAAAGGCGCCGCGGCCGTTGCAGTCGCCGAGCGCATAGATGCCGGGCACGCTGGTCTTGAGCCGGTCATCGACCGTGATGAAGCCACGTTCGTCGGTGGCGACGCCAGCGTTGTCGAGGCCGAGATCATCGGTATTCGGCCGCCGCCCGACGGCGAGCAGAACATGCGAGGCATGCACCTCGCGGTCGCCGCTCGTGCAATCGACGCCGACGGTAACGCCGCCACCCGCGCGCGGATGCAGGCTGATGCATTCGGCGTCGAGGCGGAAGCCGATCCCCTCGCCTTCCAGGATGCCCTTCACGGCCGCCGAGACATCCTCGTCCTCGCGGGCGATCAGTCGCGACCCCTTCTCGATGATCGTCACCTCCGATCCGAGACGGCGGAAGATCTGGCCGAATTCGAGCCCGATATAGCTGCCGCCGACGATGGCGAGATGCCGCGGCAGTTCGGAAAGCTGCAGGATCGACGTGTTGGTGAGGAAGGGCACGTCATGGACGCCCGGCAACTCCGGCACGGCGGCGCGGCCGCCGGTGTTGATGAAGATCGCATCCGCCTGCAGCAACTCGTCGCCGACGCGGACGCTCCTTGCTGACTCGAAGCGCGCATGGCCCTCGATCAGCGTGCAGTTCTCCATGCCGTCGATCCAGCCGGCGAGACCCTGCTGCGACTTCGCGACGACGGCATCCTTCCTCGCCATCACGGCGGGAAAATCGACCGTCACCGGACCGCCGACCGTGAAGCCGTAATCGGCGCCGCGGCGGGCGGTGTGGATCGCCTCGGCGCTGGCGACGAGCGTCTTGGTCGGCGTGCAGCCGGTGTTGACACAGGTGCCGCCGACCAGATGGCGCTCGATCAGTGCCACGGTCTTCCCCGCGGCGCTGAGGCGGCCGGCAAGCGGAATGCCCGCCTGGCCGGCGCCGATGATGATGGCGTCGAAGCGGCGCGCCATCAGACGGCCGCCGCGATGGCGAGCGCGCCGACCACGGCGACGACGTCCTCGATCAGCGCCGCCGGCAGGTCGCGGCCGAAGGCCCGCGCCAGGCGCCCGCGAATGTCGGCGCCGCCGAGCGTGCCGATCGCCGCGCCGATGATGCCGGCGACGAGGCCGCCGACCAGCGAGCCGCCCGCCGTGCCGATCACGGCGCCGCAGAAAGCGCCGCTGACGATGCGGGCGCCGAACTGCATCGGCACCTTGCGGCTCGGCGTCGAAGGCAGCTGGTCGGTGACGAGTTCCACGAGCGCGAGGATCGAGAACACCAGCACGGCGATCCAGTGCGCCATGAAGGAGGCCCAGGTTCCGGCAACGGCATACCAGCCGAGCCAGGCGCCCCAGGCGAGGCCGGCCGGCGCCGACATGGTGCGGAGACCAGCGACGATACCGATGAGCAATGCGAGCAGGTAGACCGACATGCGAAGAGCCCCTCTTCGGTTTGCGGTGGATCAAAGTCTCAACTGCCGGCAGCGATCCGGCAAGCGAAAGCATCGCGATGCCGCAATCAATTCATTCGATTGATTGACTTTGGAGACGAAGACGGGCAGTCTGGCTCTGCGTCGGGGATCTTGCCGACGCACCCGGGGCGGGGGCCTAGGGGACACGTCATGAGCGGAACGGACGGAAAGGCTCGCGCCGAGCCGGTGGAACGGTCGCGGCATGCACAGCGCGCGCGCCAGGATCGCGGCGCCGAGACACGGGCGCGCCTGCTTCAGGCGGCGCTGGACGTGTTCGGCCGGCTCGGCTTCGAGGCCGCCTCGACGCGCGAGATCGCCCGTCAGGCCGACGCCAATCTCGCCGCCATCGTCTATCATTTCGGCGGCAAGGAAGGGCTGCACCGCGCGGTCGCCGAGCATGTGACGGCCGAGATCCAGCAGCGGCTCGGACCGGCCGCGGCGCGCGTCAGCGAGGCTTTCGCCGCCGGCGCGCTCGACAAGCCGTCGGCGCGTCGCCTGCTGCAGGGCATGGCCGAAGCGCATCTCGACACCATGCTCGGCCTTCGCGAGGCCGAGGCCTGGGCGCGCTTCATCGTCCGCGAGCAGATGGAGCCCTCCCTTGTCCTCGAGACGCTGATCGGCTTCATGACGCCGATGCATGCGATCCTGCGGCGCCTCGTCGGCGTGCTCATGGACCGCGACCCCGACGGCGACGAGGTCGGCTTCCTCGTCTTCACGCTCCTCGGACAGGCCATGGTATTCCGCGTCGCGCAGCCCATCGTGCTGCGCCTCACCGGCCGCGACTCGATCACCACCGCCGACCGCGCGCTGATCGCCTCTCTGATCGCCGGCAATATCGATCGCATCACCGGCGTGCCGCTCGAGGGCCGGCCGTGATGTCGACCCGCGCCCTCGTGGCACTGGCCGCGACGCTGGCGCTGGCCGCCTGCTCGGGCGAGGCGGCGCCGGCTCTGCAGGGCTATGTCGAGGGCGACTTCCTGCGGGTCGCGCCGGAAAGCGCAGGCCGGCTGACGCGCCTCGACGTCGAGAAGGGCGACAGCGTAGCAGCCGGGGCGCCGCTCTTCGCGCTCGACGCACGCGATGAGACGGCGGCGCTGGCGGAGGCCG
>CAWZZK010000108.1:0-2846 GCA_963966455.1 Kaistia sp.
ATGGTCGGCGAGCCTGGCCGCGGCGTCGCGACGATCGCCGAGACGGTGACGCTGCTGCGCGTCGACGACGCCGTCGCGGCGGCCGGCGTCGCTCGCGCGGCGCTGGCGGAGGCGGTGCACGACACCCGCTATCGCCGCGCCTATGGCGCGCCGCTCATCGACCAGCCGCTGATGACGCGCGTCCTCGCCGACATGGCGCTCGACGTCACGGCGGCGACGGCGCTGGTCTTCCGCCTCGCCGAGGCCGTCGACCGCTCCCAGGACGATCCCGCCGAGGCCGCCTTCGCGCGGCTGATGACGCCGGCGATCAAGTATTGGGTCGCCAAGCTCGGCCCCGCCATCGCCTCCGAGGCGATGGAGTGTGCCGGCGGCAACGGCTATGTCGAGGAGGGGCTGCTGGCGCGCCTTGTCCGCGACGCGCAGGCGCTGCCCATGGTCGATGGTCCCGGCAATGTCCTCTGCCTCGATGTGCTGCGCGTGCTGAAGCGCTCGCCGGAGCCGCTCGAAGCGGTGCTGAAGGTGATCGAGGACGGTCTCGGTCCCGCCGCCCGCTCGACGCTCAACGTGCTGCGCGCCGCCGCCGCCGTGGCGATCGCCGACGAGGGCTCGGCGCGCATCCTCACCGAGCAACTGGCGATGACGGTCGCCGCCGCGACGCTGCGCCGGCGCTTCCCCTCCGTGATCGCCGATGCCTTCCTGGAGACGCGGCTCGGCAAGCCCTGGCGCTCGACCTATGGCATGCTCGACGCCCGCTTCGATGCGCGGGCTTTCGTCGACTACGTCTTCCCGCGCATGTGAGGCAGCTCAGCCGCTAAGGCTCTTCCTGCGGCGCAGCGCATAGGCGACGATGACGGCGTGGATGCCGATGGCGACGGCGAGCCCGATCGCATGCTCGGCGAGCCCTGCTTCACCAGTGCCATGGACCAGCCACAGCGCGGCGATGCCGGCGGGCAGGAAGAGGACCACCGCCGTCGCGAGGCCCGGATTGTAGCGCCGCTTCACCGCGGCGGCGGCGAGATGGACGAGCGCGTTGACGAGCGTGCCATAGACGGCGATGAGGCCGAGGCCGAGATCGACGCGCGCCGCCAGCGCGATGGCGATGAAATAGACGATCCAGACGCCGCCGATATTGATGATGAATACGGCCGGGAGGGTGAGCACCTCGCGCCCGCCGCCGATCAGCGTGTTGAAGAAGCGGCGGAAGCGGTCGTCGTCATGCTCTTCGAACTGGTGCAGCATGTAGAGCGGCAGCAAGAGCGCGACGGCCGCGAGCGGCGCGCTCATCTGCGGCCCCGCGAGCCAGAGAAACCCGAGCCCGAGAAGGCCGGCGAGCGCACCGCCATAGACCCAGTACGCCGCGAGCCGCCCGAACATCGCCTATCCCCCCGAATCGCCGGCGCCGTTCCCCACGGCGTCCTCCCGATCCTGCGCGATCCGCTCCAGACGGTCGAGCACGCCTTGCAGGATGAAGGCCGCCGCCATCTTGTCCACGAGTTCGCCGCGCTTTCGGCGGCTGGTATCGGCCTCGAGCAGCGTGCGCGTGACGGCGACGGTCGACAGTCGCTCGTCCCAGAAGACGACCGGGACCTCGATCAGCGGCAGCAGATTGCGCACGAAGGAGCGCGTCGACTGCGCGCGCGGTCCCTCGCTGCCATCCATGTTGAGCGGCAGGCCTATGACGATCGCCGCCGGCTTGTGCTCCTCCGCGAGCCGTTTCAACTCGGCGACGTCGAGCGAGAATTTGCGGCGGTTGACGAGCGCGAGCGGCGCCGCCATGCGCCGGCCGAGATCGGACAGCGCGACCCCGATCGTCTTGGTGCCGAGATCGAGGCCGAACAGAACGTCCGGCCCCGTGAGCGCCGCGTCGAGCGCGGCGATGTCGATGATACGTCCTGGCACGTGCCCTCGGAAGCGGCCGATCGGCCTCAGATATAGATGATGGCGACGAAGCCGAGGATCACGAGGATCGTGCCGCCGATCATCACCTTGTTGAAATTGCGGTCGATCATCGCACGGGCCTGCGGGCCGAAGCGGTAGAAGAGCCACGCGACGATGAAGAAGCGGAGGCCGCGTGTCAGCAGCGAGGCGACGACGAAGGTCACGAGGTTGAGGTGAACCACGCCCGAGGCGATCGTCACCAGCTTGAACGGAATCGGCGTCAGTCCCTTGGCGACGATGATCCAGCCGCCCCATTCGTCGAAGCGGGTCTGGAAGTTATGGAACGCTTCCTCGAGATGGTAGAAGGCGATCACCGGCTGACCGATGGCCTCATAGAGGCCGGCGCCGATGGCATAGCCGGCGAGGCCGCCGAGCACCGATGCGATGGTGCAGACGGCGGCGGCCATCCAGACGCGGTCGCGCCGCGCCAGCACGATGGCCGCGAGCACCGGGTCGGGCGGGATCGGGAAGAACGACGCCTCCGCGAAGGACACCGCGGCCAGCAGCCACAAGGCGTGCGGGCCGGCGGAGAGCACCATGATGCGGTCGAAGATCCGCTTCATCAGACCGCGTCCACCGCGATCAGCCGTCGTTTCCAGCTCCGTCACCTGGCCTCCTGCCGTTCATCGGCTCAGCGCCGCGGTCCGCTCGCGGCTTCACTGTTCACCGGCCGCGCACTGGTCGCCGCCGGGACCGGACCCCATACTTCCGCCACCAACAATGATTGGGTGTCGATTTCATGAAACTGACCTGGCTCGGCCACGCCGCGTTCCGCATCGAGATCACCGACGCGGTCATTCTCATTGACCCGTTCTTCACCGGCAACCCCAAATTTCCGGGCGACGCCGCGGCTGCGGCGCGCGGTGTCACGCATATCGTCCTCACCCATGGCCATGGCGACCATGTCG
>CAWZZK010000109.1:0-58445 GCA_963966455.1 Kaistia sp.
GGTGCGGCGGGTGAGGGGTTACGGCCAGCCGGAGAGGTGCCGCCCCTCACCCGGACCTGCGGTCCGACCTCTCCCATGGGAGCGGTGAAGTGAAGGTTCCTATCTGCCCGCCAGCCTCCCGCCCTTGGCCGGGTCGGCGTAGTTCATCTCGGGCATGACGCAGTACCAGTCGGGCCGGCCGGGATCGCGGTCATAGGTGTAGCCGCCGAGCGACTTGTAGAGCTCGGCATACTGGCCGAGCTTGTCGCGATCGAGCTCGACGCCGAGGCCGGGCCCCTTCGGAAGCGCGATCTTGCCGCCGCGATATTCCATCTTGCCGCCGACGATGATGTCGTCGACGAGATGGTGGTAATGCGCGTCGGCGGCGAAGCAGAGATTGGGCAGCGCCGCGCCGAGATGCAGCATCGAGGCGAGCTGGATGCCGAGCTCGCCGGAGGAATGCACCGAGGCGCCATACTGGAAGGTCTCGAGCACGGTGCCGGCCTTGTGCGCCTGGCGCAGCCCGCCCCAGAAAGTCGTGTCGAGCAGCACAACGTCGACCGCCTCGAGGCGGATATTCGCGGCGAGCTGCTCGAAATTGACGACGACGGTGTTGGTGGCGGTCGGCAGGTCGATGGCGCGGCGCAGCCGCCGCATGCCCTCCAGGCCCCAGGTCGGGTCCTCGAAATAGTCGTTGTTGAGATCGCGGATCGCCTTGGCGACGCGGATCGCCTCCTCGACGGTCCAGACGCCATTCGGATCGAGGCGGAGCTTGTCCTTCGGGAAGGCGTC
Organism: Kaistia sp.; assembly: GCA_963966455.1. Classification (GTDB taxonomy): domain Bacteria; phylum Pseudomonadota; class Alphaproteobacteria; order Rhizobiales; family Kaistiaceae; genus Kaistia; species Kaistia cartagenensis. The sequence goes on from CAWZZK010000109.1 coordinate 772, forward strand.
GCCGAGCGCCTTCATCACCTCGACATCATGGTCGGGCGGGAAGACGCCACCCTTGAGCTTATGCACCGTGAAGCCGTAGCGCGCGGCCAGGTCCTTGGCATGGGCGACGATCTCGTCGGCGCTCGTCTCACCGCCCTTCCCGGTCTTTTCGTCGGCGTAGCGGTAGAAGAGATAGCTCGCGAAGGGCACCTCCTCGCGCAGCGCGCCGCCGATCAGGTCGCAGGCGCGAATGCCGAGGTACTTTCCCGCGACATCCATGCAGGCCATCTCGATCGCCGCATGCAGCTGCAGGCGGTTGTTGTAGAGCGAGGCGGTGGGATTCATGATCTTCCACCTAAGCTGCTCCAGTTGCAGCGGATCATGGCCGACGAGATAGGGCGTCAGCCCCGCGATCGCGGCCTCGGCCGACTGGCCGCCGCCGCCCATCTCGCCGAGCCCGACCAGTCCCTCGTCGGTCTCCACCTCGACGATGGTGCGCACGAAGCGGCCCCAATGCGCGCCGTTGGAGTGGCGCAGCGGCGCCTCGAGGGGGACGGTGATCGTCGTCGCCTTCAGGTTGGTGATCTTCATGAAAGAGGCGTCCCTTGCGATGCTGGTCTTTGTGGTGGTGGCGCGCCGGTCACCGCTCGCCCATGCCGAGCGTCAGGCCGCGGACGAAATAGCGCTGCAGAACGAGGAAGAGGATGAGGGTCGGCGCGCTGCCGACCAGCGTCGCCGCGATCACCGACGGGCCGTCGCTGGCGCCGTAGACGCCTTGCATGCCGGCGAGCGCGACCATGATCGGGCGCACGCTTTCCGACTTGGTGAGCACGAGGCCGAAAAGGAGATCGTTCCAGATCCAGGTGAACTGGATGAGCACCAGCAGGATCAGCGGCGCCTTGGCCATCGGCATCATGATCCGCCAGAAGGTCGCCCAGGAATTGGCGCCGTCGAGCGCCGCCGCCTCCTGCACCTGCCATGGGACGGTCAGGAAGAAGCCGCGCATGACGAAGACGCAGAAGGGGATGGTGATCGCCACATAGAAGGCGATGACGCCGAGCCGCGTGTCGTAGAGCCCTGTGTCGAGATAGAAATTGAACAGCGGGATCAGGTACATCTGGAAGGGGAAGATGGTGCCGCTATAGATGAGCAGGAACCAGAACATCCCCTGCGGGATGCGCAGCCGCACGATGCCGTAGGCGGCCATGGCTGAGAGCACGACGGCGATCAGCGAGGCCACGACGCCGTAGATCGCGCTGTTGACGAAGCCCGACGCCATCCCCTTCGCCCAGGCGCGGGCGATGTTGTCGAAGAGGTTGAACGAGGAGGGCGGCGTCAGCGTCGAGGTCGAGGAGAACTCGATCGGCGTCTTCATCGCGCTCATCACGAGCAGCGCGATCGGCAGCACCCAGAAGACGGTGAGGATCAGGGCGGAGGAAAAGCGCGTCTCGCGGCCGAGCGCGGTCTGTTCGCCGACTTCGGCACTCATTGCCGGGCCTCCTGTTCGAGGACGGAGCGGAGGTAGAAGTAAGAGAAGGCGAGCGCGACGACGGAGATCACCACCGCGATGGAGGCGCTGTAGCCCTGGTTGAAGAGGATGAAGCCCTCGCGATACATGGTCACCGCGAGAGTCTCGGAGGCGCGGCCGGGGCCGCCCTGCGTCATCACCCAGATCAGGTCGAAGACCTTGAAGCCGTTGACGATGGCGAGCAGCGTCGTGATCACGACATAGGGCATCAGCATCGGCAGGATGATGCGGCGCACCAGGCTCCAGCCCGTGCAGCCCTCGATCTTCGCCGCCTCGATCGGCTCCGGCGGCAGGCCCTGCAGCCCGACCAGGAACAGCATCATGTTGAGGCCGGTCTGCTGCCAGGTATAGGTCGCGATCATCGCGAAGGTGTTGGTCGGCACGTCGAACAGCCAGCGGCTGGCGAGATCGCCGAGGCCGATGGCGCGGAGGATCATGTTCAGGACGCCGTTGTCGTAGTTGAAGACGAAGGAGAACAGGATGCCGGCCGCGGCGGCGGAAATTGTCGCGGGCAGATAGATTACGGTCTTGAAGAAGCCGCCCCAGCGCACGCGGCTGAAGGCCAGCGCGAAGACGAGGCCGAGCGTCACCGGAAAGACGACCGCGGCGACGGTCCAGATCACCGTGTTCCTGAGGGAGAGCAGGAAATAGGGATCCTGGAACAGCGTGCTGAAGTTCTCGAAGCCGACATAGACGGGATCGGAGATGCCGTCGAAGCGCGTCAGGCTGCGCCAGGCGGTCAGAACCATCGGATAGAGCAGGAACAGCACCACGAACAGCGCCGCCGGCAGCACATAGAGATAGGGCACGATGCGCTGCTTCAGCGGGCGGCCGGGGCTGCGGCGGCGAAGCGCAGGCGCGAGAGTCTGGTCGATCGTCGCTGTCATGGGACTTTCCTTCGCCCCTCCCGCGGGAAGAGGTCGGACCGGGGAGAACCCCGGCGCCCGGAGGCGCCGGGGAATGCGCCTTACTTCTGCGTCGCCCAATATTTGTCGGCGAGCGCCTGCAGGTTCTGCTGCACTTGCGGGGCCGTTTCGGGATGCAGCATGAAGTTGCCGAGCTCGTCGACGGCCGCCTCGGCGATCTGAGGCGGCGTCGCCTCCCAGAAGCGGTTGATCGAGGTGTAGCCGCCGTCATTGATCTCCTTGACGAGATCGGCGATCAGCGGCGACTTGGCCTTCACGTCCTTGTTGATCGGCGGGAAGTCCTGCGCATCGACCCAGGCCTGCTGCGCCTTGGACGACATCCAATAGTCGGCGAGCTTGAGGGCGTCCTCCTTCTGCGCCGAAGCCGAGGCGATGAGCAGCGGGCCGGCCTCGAAGATGACCGACTTCGGCAGGTCCGCCTTCTCGTTCGGCATGATGAAGGCGCCGAGATCCTTGGCGTCGAGGCCGGACTGCACGATCGTGTTGGCATACCAGGTGCCGACGAGGATCATGCCGAGCTTGCCCTGCGCGAGCTGGCCGGCCATGGCGTTGGAGCCGGAGGTGCCGAAGGCGATCGAGGGGTCGGTGAAATAGCCCTTGCCGATCCAGTCGGCCCAGGTCTTCAGGACGGCCGTGACCTCGGGATCGGTGTATTTCGCCTGGCCGGTCATCAGCCTGGCGTAGAATTCCGGATTGGAGCGGACCAGCAGTTCCTGGAACCAGATGAAGCTCGGCCAGCGGCCTTCGATCGTCTGACCGAACGGCGTGATGCCCTTCTCCTTCAGCGTCGCGGCGACCTTCTCCAGCTCTTCCCAGGTCTTGGGCGGCTCGAGGCCGTTCTCGGCGAAGGTCTTCTTGTTGTAGAGGACCACCCAGTAGGCGACGAGGTTCGGCACGCCGTAGATCTTGCCGTCGAAGGTGAAGGCCGAGGCGAGCGACGGACTAACGAGGCCGGCATCGGTGTATTTCTTCCAGACCTCGCCGACATCCGTGACGAGCTTGGCGTCGACGAGATCCTTCATGCGGTAGCCGGACCACCAGGCGAAGACGCCAGGCGCGCTCGGCGTGCGCAGCGCGGCGCGGACGGCCGCCTGATAGGTGCTGGTATCGGCATAGGGCACCAGATTGACGTCGATGCCGACCGCATCCTTGGCCGGGCCGAGCACCGTCTTGTAGGCGTCGTTCCAGTTGCCCTTGTCGTGGTAGAAATCGACGGTCTGCGCCACTGCCGGGCTCGCCAGCGCGGCGAGCGACGCGGCGATGAGCCCGAGCTTCCTCAGGCCGAGTTTCTTGAGCTTCATTCGAGACGTCCTCCTTCGTCCTTCCTCACCGGAACCGGCGGCGCCGGCTCCGTTGTCATTGCCGCCGGTCCGGCGGCGTCAGGCGTCGCCGAACCGCAGCAGCACGGTGTCGACGGCGAGCGGTGCGAGATCGACCGCGATTTCGGTGCCGGTGACGGCGATGGCCTCGCCCGGATGCTCCAGCGCATCGGCGCGCCGCGCTTCCTCGGGCGCGGTCGCGAAACGGAGCGTCGCGCGCGCCGGCTCGGGCTTGAGGTTCTGCACGCGCAGCGCGATCGTGCCGGCCTCCTCGCCGGGCTTCGCGGTGACGAGCACCGGCGCCCCCTCGGCGACGGCGAAGAACGAGCCCTCGCGCGCACCGGTCGGGGCGATGTCGCGCATCACCACGGGCGGCATGGATGCTTCGGCGGCAAAGCGGCTGGCGGCGACCGGATCGACATCGCCGGCATGCGTCGTCAGGCGGTAGCGCAGCGGGATGCGGCCGTCCTGGCTGGCCTTGAAATTGACCATCCAGTGGTTGTTGAGCGCCCAGGACATGATGGTCGGGCCCTCGGGCTCCAGCGTCCGCGCCCATTTGCCGGTCGTGATGCCGCCGAGATGGACGAGCGGCGCATCGAGCGGCACCAGCGTCACGCCGCGCGCGCCGTCCGAGACGTCGACCCAGCGCTGCAGCGGGTACCAGTCCCTAGCGGCGCCATCGAGCTGGTCGTCATTCGGCACCGCGGGGATGCCGTTCAGGTCGAGCATGAAGCGCGGCGCACCGAGATTGAACGGGAAGGCGACGAAGACCGCCTCCGGCGCCTCATGCGCCAGCTTGTCGATCAGCCAGTCGACATGCACCGCCTTGGTGGCGGTATCGAGCGCATAGGTGACGCGGGCCGAGGCGACGCCTGCAGCGCGGATCGTGGCGGTGATCGAGGCGCGGCCATTGGCGATCACCGGCGCGCCGATCTCGACGCTGGTCGCGCCGCTCCGCCGCCAGGGCGTATCCTTGAAGCCGGTGAAGAAGTCGGGATTGGAGAAGTCGAAGCTCGCGATCGCGTCGCGGCCCTTCGGCGAATCCACGCTCTCGTAGATATAGTCGCCCGGCCGCCAGCCTTCGGTGCGCCCGGCGAAGTCGTGGCCGAGGTCCTTGTCGAAGAGCACGGCGATGCCGCCCGACGCGGGATCGATCTCGATGCGGTAATGCGCGTTCTCGATGCGGTTCGGGCCCACAGCGAGGTCGGTCTCGCCCGGCGTATCCGCGAGCGGCAGGAAGGCATAGCCCATGGCCGGGACGCGGCCGGCAACCCGCTTCACCGGCGGGATCGGCCGCGCGCCGCCCCAGCCGCTGCCGCGGTTGAAGAAGCAGTCGAGCATGCCGTCCGGCGCGGCGCCGCCGCGCGGCTCCGGCTCCTCGACGATCACGTCGCGCGGCCAGGGCAGTGTGTTGATGACGAGGACATCGGCGATGCCGGACGGCTTGAACGCCTCTTCCGGCTGAAGGTCGCCGAGATTGAAGATGCCTTCCGGCCCGGGCGTGCCGAGCGGGCGGGCGAGGTCGCGGGCGGCGCGGGCGAGCCGGTCATGCCCCTCCATCACCGCCATATAGGCGTAGCTGGCCTTGCGGTTCCACTGCGCTCGCGTGAACAGCGAATCCGGCGCCTCGACCGAGGAATAGGCGCCCCAGGTGTGCTCGTCATAGAGGATCGCCTGCTCGTAATCATGCGCCGCGCGGGCCGCGTCGTAGCGGTCGCGGCCCGTCGCCCTCAGCCAGGCTTCGAGCGCCTCGGCGGCGCCGAGCACCTCATGCGCCTGCCGGTTGATGCCGGTCTCATAGGCGCTGGAGCCTGGGCCGTCCGTCCAGTGGTCGGTCCAGTCGCCACGCTGCGTCCCGATCGCATCCTGATGCCCGTCGCGCAGCAGCCGGCCGAATTCGGTAACGGTCTTGAACTCCATCCGCCAGGGCCGGTCTTCCTCGTTCCAGCGGCGGACGAAATCCGCCATGCGCCGGTCGGGCGGGCCATTGTCGACGCGGACGGGATGCGTCGCCTCGCAGTAGAGGAACTCGTAGGGGTAGTTCGCATCGGCTTCCAGCCCGTGCACCCAGCGCGGCAGCAGGCGGTCGACGAGGTCGAAATTGCCGATGCCCGCCTGGCTGCGGCCGAAGAGATAGTGATAGCCGTTCCAGGCCAGCACCTTGCCGCCGCTCGGCCCCTGCCACCAGAAGGCGCCGGGGAACGGCTTCGGCCGCGCGCCGCGGATCGGATTGATCGCGGCGGTGTAGAACCAGACGCCGAGCTCGGCGAGGAGATCGGCGAACAGCCACGAGACGCCGTTGACGTCGTCCTGCATCGCGCTTTCGACCGTGAGGCCGAATTCATCGCGCAGCGCCCGGAGCGGATAGAGGCTCCTGTGCATCTGCTCGACATTGAGCAGCGGCGTCAGGTTGTAGTTCATCGCCGCGACATCGATGCGGCCGGCCTTGTGCCAGTGCTGGAAGCGGCGCACCTCCTCGGCCGAGGCGCTGCGGAGATAGCGCAGCAGCGGCCCGGTCGTCTCGCAGGTCCAGCTATAGCGCGCGCCCTCGGGATAGGCGTCGGTCGCCTCGATCAGGTCGAGCGCGCCGCGGATGAAATCCGCATGCTGCCGGAAGGCGACATCCTGATAGTCCGTGAAGCCGATATCGGTGTGCGAATGGTTGCACAGATAGATCGTCCTGATCGCGGTCATGACGTCTCGCCTCTCTTCTCGTTTCCTCAGCGATAGCGGGCCGCTCTCCGGCAGCCTCGCCTCCGGCTTCCGCCGGCCTCACATCGCGGGCATGGCGGCCCGCAACGCCTCCTTGCGCCCGATCCCGGTGTCGCCATCGATCGCCGCGAGCGCGTCGAGGATGGTTCGAAGGTGCAGCGTCATCACCGCCGCGACCGCCGCCTCGTCGTGGGCGCGCATGCCGGCGACGATGCCGCCATGCTGGTCGAGGATGGTGCCGGGCCGGTTCGGCCAGTTGACCGTGACGAAGCGCATTCGGTTGAGATGCACCTTCACGTCCTCGAGTTCGTCGGCGACGGCGAGACAGTCCGCCGCCGCGAAAATGCGGCGATGGAAGACCTCGTCGAGTTCGTAGAAGCGGCGCGTGTCCTGCCGTCCGGCGGCGAAGGCCTGTTCTTCCACGATCGCCGCCAGCGCATCGATATCGTCCAGTGACGCGTCACGGGTCGCGCGGCGCGCGACCTCCACCTCGACGGCCTCGCGGATGAGCTGCGCCGCCCGCACCTTGGCGACCCGGATCGGCGCCACCACGGTGCCGCTCTGCGGATAGATGTCGACGAGGCCGAGATCGGCGAGCCGCAGCAGCGCCTCGCGGACCGGCGTGCGCGAGATGGCGAGCCGCTCTGCGATCGCCTGCTCGCGGATGGGCTCCAGCGGCTTCAGCACGCCGAGCACGATCTCGCTCCGGAGCAGCTCATAGACATTGAGCGCCGTGGAGCGCGGCCGCACCGCCCGCTGTTCCGTTTCCCACATGCCGCGTCCTCGTTTGTGTCTTACAGTACTAATATACTAGTGAATCAAACGAGGCGTCAACGGGGCTTGGTGGGGGAACGAGTCCGTGATCAGCCTCGGAGTCCCAGCCACCCTCTCCTTCCCCAACCGCAACCGCCGCCGTTCACGTCGAGGCCGCGGCAGGCGCCCCTTCCCTTCTCCCCTTGGGAGAAGGTGGCGCCGAAGGCGACGGATGAGGGCCTTCGTCGCCGCCCCAAAACCCCTCATCCGTCTCGCCGCGACGCGGCGATCCACCCTCTCCCGGGGGGAGAAGGGAGGCGTCGCCCTTCTGGAAAAGCCCCTTGGGGTGACGGGCCGTTCACCGCCGGCGTGCTTGCTCTTGGCGGCGCGCGCGTCCATCTGTCGGCCAGACCGCTTTCACCCTTGTTCCGGCAGCTAAGGCTGCCGTGATGGACCCGTCCTATGAAGAAGATCGGCTTCCTTTCCTTCGGCCACTGGTCGCCCTCGCCGCGCTCGGGCACGCGCTCGGCCGGCGATGCGCTGCTCCAGTCGATCGATCTCGCCGTCGCAGCCGAGGAACTCGGCGCGGATGGCGCCTATTTCCGCGTGCATCATTTCGCGCGCCAGCTCGGCTCGCCCTTTCCGCTTCTGGCCGCGGTCGGCGCGAAGACCAGGAACATCGAGATCGGCACCGCCGTCATCGACATGCGCTACGAGAACCCGCTCTACATGGCCGAGGATGCCGGGGCCGCCGATCTCATCGCCGGCGGCCGGCTGCAGCTCGGCATCAGCCGCGGCTCGCCCGAGCAGGTGGTCGATGGCTGGCGCTATTTCGGCTATCGCCCGGCCGAGGGGCAGAGCGACGCCGACATGGCGCGCGGCCATGCCGAGGTGTTCATGAACGTGTTGAAGGGCGAGGGCTTCGCCGAGCCGAACCCGCGGCCGATGTTCCCGAACCCGCCCGGCCTCTTGCGCCTCGAACCGCATTCGGAAGGGCTGCGCGAGCGCATCTGGTGGGGCGCGGCGTCCAACGCCACCGCCGTCTGGGCGGCCGAGATGGGCATGAACCTGCAGAGCTCGACGCTGAAATTCGACGAGAGCGGCAAGCCGTTCCACGTCCAGCAGGCGGAACAGATCCGGGTCTTCCGCGAGGCCTGGAAGGCGGCAGGCCATGAGCGGACGCCGCGCGTCTCGGTCAGCCGCAGCATCTTCGCGCTCGTCGATGATCGCGACCACGCCTATTTCGGCGGCGACGAGGACTCGGACAAGTTCGGCTATATCGAGCCGGAGAAGCGGGCCGTGTTCGGACGCAGCTACGCCGCCGAGCCTGACGTCCTCGTCGAGCAGCTGAAGGGCGACGAGGCGATCGCCGAGGCCGATACGCTGCTCCTGACCGTGCCGAACCAGCTCGGCGTCGAGTATAACGCCCATGTCATCGAGGCCATCCTCAAGCATGTGGCCCCGGCGATGGGCTGGCGCTGACGGGCGCTCTCCACCCCACCGGACGTCATGGCCGCGCCCGTCGCGGCCATGGCGACGGTCTCAGGCGCGCGCCGCCGCGATCATGAAGCCGGCCATCGCCTTGAACAGTTCGAGATCCTCGCGCGCGTCGGCGATCGAGGTCTTGGGCCGCCGGCGCCCCGTCACGTTGCGGTGGAAGTCGTTCCATTCGACGGCGAAGGAATCGTAGCGCGTCGGGAAACTCACTTCGGTCGAGGCGCCCGCCTCGCCATGCGGCCTCAAGACGGTGAGCCGCGCCGGCTGGTGGCGGATATAGGGCGTGTCATAATCGACGCGGATCACTTCCTTCGGCGTCGAAACCTCGAGATGCGCGTCGAAATGCGGGATCAGGTCGACCGCCGTCTCGAACTGGCAGACGAAATGGCCATAGTCGAAACTCGCAGTGATCGCGCGGCCGCCATGGCGCTGGCTCGCCATCAGCACGTGCTGGGGCCGTCCGATCAGCTCGCGCATCGCCGAGATGTCGTGGCTGGAAAGGCCGAGCATCAGCCCATAGGCATTGGCGATCGGTCCCTCGCCGACCCCGATCGCCTTCTTCGTCGCCTCGGCCATCGCGGTCTTCGCCGCCTCCATCGCCGCTGACGGAATGTCTGTGCCGCGCACGACGCGCGAGGTCGAGTTGATGATCAGCGCATTGGCGCCGATCACGTCGCGGACGCGGGCGACGAGGATGTCGCCGCGCAGCGGCTCGATGCGCTTCACCGCCTCGGTGAAAGCCGGCGCATGGCGGCGCATGAAGCCGACCTGCACCGTCACGCCATACTTCGCTTCCGCCTCGGCGAGGCGGTCGGCCTCCTCGAGCGAAATGCACATCGGCTTTTCGACCAGGACATGCTTGCCGGCCGCCATCGCCGCGATCGCCACCTCGGCATGATAGACATGCGGATTGGCGATCAGCACCGCTTCGACATGCGGATCGGAGATCAGCGCCGCGTGGCTTTCATAGAGGCGCGCTTCCGGCAGGAAGCGGCCAGCCGCCTCGACGACAGTGCGGCTGATGTCGCAGAGCGCCGTGACCTCGAAGAGATGGGGAAGGTCGCGGAGCGTCGGCAGATGGATGATCTGCGCGACCTCGCCGCAGCCGACGACGCCGACGCGAATGATGTGAGCCACGATGGATGTCCTTGGACGTTTCTTGAAGAGCGAAGAACAGGAAGCGAAGGGCCGGGGGACTCAGCCCTTCACGCCGCCCGAGACGGCGCCGTAGGTGATGTATTTCTGGATGCCGAGGAAGAGGATGAAGGTCGGGACGACGGTGAGCGTCGCCGCGGCCATCAGGCTTCCCCAGTCGGTCGAATATTGCTGCATGAACATCGTGATGCCGACCGGCAGCGTCATGGCGTTCTCGTCGCGCAGGAAGACATTGGCGACAAAGAACTCGTTGTAGGAGAAGAGGAACGAGAAGATCGCGATCGCCGCGAGGCCGGGGCCCGAGAGCGGCAGCACGATCCGGATGAACGCGCCGAAGCGCGAGCAGCCGTCGACGAGCGCCGCCTCTTCCAGTTCGCGCGGGATGGTGTCGAAGAAGGACCGCGCCATCCAGGTCGCGAAGGGGAGATGCACGACCGTGTAGAGGATGATCACCGACAGCGGGCTGTTGATGAGCCCGAGCGTCCTGAACAGGATGAAGAGCGGGATCAGCGCCAGGATGATCGGGAACATCTGCACGATGAACAGCGTGCGGGAATAGGTCGTGACGAAGCGGCCGCGAAAGCGCGACAGCGCGTAGCCGGCGAGCGCCGCCGCCGCGGCGCTGGTGATCGTGCTTCCCGTCGAGGCGACGACCGAGTTCCAGAGATAGCGCCAGAAATTGGTGCGCTCGGAGAGATAGGAATAGTTCGCCGTCGTCAGGTCCTGTGGCAGCAGCGAGGAGCGCTGCATCAACTGGTCGGTCGTCTGGAACGAGTTCATCACCATGAGGATGATGGGCAGGTTCACAACGAGCACGACGACCGAGAGGACGCCGAAGCGGGTCCAGCGCTGCGCCGGCGAAGGATCGGGATAGGCCATGGTCAACGCTCCTTCTGGCGGCGGAGCAGGATGACGACGAGGATCATCAGGATGATCAGCGTCACGAAGGACGTGGCCGAGCCGAGCCCGACATCGTTGCGCCCGAAGGTGTAGCGATAGGCGAGGAGGACAAGATTCTCGGTGGCGTTGGCCGGGCCGCCCTGCGTCAGCAGCCAGGGCGTGTCGAAGTCGTTCACCGTCCAGATCGTCATCAGGAGCGCCAGCACGATCGAGATGTTGCGCAGCTGCGGCATCGTCACGAAGCGGAACTGGTTCCAGCGCGATGCGCCGTCGAGCGAGGCCGCCTCGTAGAGGCTGCGGTCGATGCTCTGCAGCGCGGCGAGCAGCGATAGCATCATGAAGGGGAAGGAACGCCAGATCTTGATGGCGATGACCATCACGACCGCCCAGGTCTGGTCGGAGAGGAAATAGACCGGCGAGCCGCCGAAGAGGCCGATGACCTGATTGAACAGCGCCCGCTCGTCGGCCATCATCCAGCGCCAGGAGACGATCGAGACGATCGACGGCACGATCCACGGGAGAAGCAGCGCCACGCGGAAGAAGGCGCGCCCCGGAACGTCCTGGTTGAGCAGCAGCGCGAGGCCGAGCCCCAGCGCATAGCAGCCGACGACATTGAAGACGGCGAAGACGAGGCTGAACCACAGCGCGTGACGGAAGTCGCGCGAGGTGATCAGCTCCACGTAATTGTCGAGGCCGACGAAGCGGCCATATTTCAGCAGCGAGCCGTCCGTGAAGCCGTACCAGAAGCCGGTCAGCATCGGATAGGCGATGACGGCGAGGATCAGGACGACGGAGGGCGCGAGCAGCAGGAAGGGCAGCGCGTCGCCGGTCCGCCACCAGGCCCTGGCGCTTGCGCGCCAGGTCCCGGCTTCGGAGCGGGAAAGGTCCACAGCGGACACCCGATTACTCCTTGACGATCGACTTCAGCCGGCTGTCGGCGGTGTCGAGGATCTGGTCGAGCGGCTTGCCCTGCCAGAGCTCCTGCGCGAAGGTCTGCATCACGCCTTCGCCCTCGACCTCGTTCAGCGCCGGGAAGATGCCGGCGGCATGGGTCGCCGTCGTCTTGCCGATCGGGACATAGTTTTCCAGCACATAGCCGCGGGAGGCCTGCTGCTTGAAATAGTCGTTGGCGGCGATCGACTTGCGCGTCGGCAGCTGGCCGGTATTGCCCTTGGTCCAGAGCGGCGTCTGGTTCTTCGACCACCACTTCAGGAAGGTCTTCACCTCTTCCGGATGCTTGGTCTGCTCGTAGACCATGATGTTGTTGACCCAGAAGATCGTGCCCTTGTCGCCATGCGGACCGGCGAGCGGCGGCACGACGCCGATCTTGTCGGCGGCGTCGCCGGCCTGCGAGATGAGGCCGGGTCCGTCGAGCGTGAAGGCGCCCTGGCCGCGGTTGAAGGCGCCGCGCCGGTCGTCGGAATTGTAGCCGGTCGAGGCCGGGCTGACCGAGCCGTCGGCGACCATTCCGGCGAGCGCCTCGAAGGCCTCGACATTGCGCGCGTTCTTGAGGTCGAGCTTGCGATCCTCCGTGAAGAGGCCGCCGCCATTGTTGAGGATGGCGTTGTAGAGGAAGTGCGAGCCGCCGGTGTCGCCGGAGGCGAGGATGCCGAACTTGCCGTCCTTGGTCGTCGCCTTGGCGGCCTCGCGCAGCTCCGCCCAGGTCGTCGGCACCTTGAGGCCGGCGGCGTCGAGCATGTCCTTGCGATAGAACCAGACGCGAATATCGATGCCCCAGGGCAGCGCGACATAGTGATCGTCATAGCGCAGCGTATCGACGGTCCCGGGCAGGAAGTCGTCGAGATCGCCGCTCGTCTTCATCTCCTCGATCAGGTCGTCGATCGGCCGGATCGCGCCGAGATCGTAGAGCTGCACCGCCTGGTAGCCGGCTCCGGTCGAAAGATCCGGTGCCGTGCCGGCGCTGATCGCCGTGACATAGGTCTGGTACCAGTTGTTCCAGGGAATGGAGCGATATTCGACCTGGATGCCGGGATTTTCCTTGTTGAACTCGGCGACGAGTTCCTTGGCCGCATCGATATATTCCGGCGGACCCCAGATCATGTCCCAGAAATTCAGTTTCACCGGATCGGCCGCATAGGCGGCGACGGGCGAAAGAGAAATGGCGAGAGCGGCCGCGAGGGATGCGAGGAGCCCTGCCCTGCCCCGCGCGGGGGCATTGCCTGCTGTCTTCATGGCGTTTCCTTCTCCAGACGGGTGTCTTGTTGTTCCTCCGCCGGCGTCGTTGAGCGCCGCGCGGGTCTTGACCGGTTCAGTCGGCTCCTGGCGTCTCCTTTCTCGTGAAGCCTGTCAGCGCGTCGCGCGAACGGGCACCGGCCCGGTCGAATCGCGAATGACGAGCGAAGGCGCCAGCGTCACGGTACGCGGCGCGATGTCGGGATCCTCGATCGAGGCGAGGGCGAGCTGGAAGGCGGTGAGGCCGAGATCGGCCATGGGCTGCGCGACCGAGGTGAGCCGCGGCGTGAGCTGGCCCGCGATCGTGTCGTCGAAACCGACCAGCGAGAGATCGTCCGGAACGCGCAGATGCGCCTCATAGGCGGCGCGGAGGATGCCGCCGGCCAGCACGTCGCAGCCGGCGATGATCGCCGTCGGCCGGTCCTTGAGCGCGAACAACGCCTTGGCGTGGCCATAGCCCTCGACGTCCGAGCCATCCTCGAGGCGGACATATTCCCCCAGCCGCACGAGGTCCGGATCGATGGCGATCCCGGCCCGGCGCAGCGCGTCGAGATAGGTGTGCAGGCGGTCCTCCTCCAGCGAACGGGCGCGCACGCCCGGATGCGGGAAGAGGGCGGGGTCGCCGCCGATGAAAGCGATGCGGCGATGGCCGAGTTGGAGGAGATGGGCCATCGCCGCTTCGATGCCGGCGACATTGTCGACGAGCACCGCATGGGTATCCGAGGTCCGCTGCCGCTCGATCTGCACCACCGGCATGTCGGCGGCGCGCAGCATCGCGATGCTCGCGGCATCGACCGGATAGGTGAAGATCACGGCGTCGACCTGACGTTCGATGAAACGCTCGACGCCGAAGCGCTCCTGCTCGCTGTTCTTGTTGTGGTTGAACAGGAAGGTCTTGTAGCCGTTGGCGAGCGCCTCGCGCTCCACCGCGCGCGCCACATGGGCGAAGAAGGGATTGCTGGTGATCTCGATCAAGAGATGGCCGATGGTCAGGCTGCGCTGCGTCCTGAGACCGCGCGCCATGACGTTCGGGCGGTAGCCGACCGATTTCACCGCCGCCTCCACGCGCTGGCGGGTCTCTTCGCCGACATAGCCGCTTGCCGACAGGACGCGCGCCACCGTGGCCTTCGAGACTCCGGCTTCGCGGGCGACATCCATGAGCGTGGCAGAGCGCAGCTTCATCACCGGACCATGTGAGATCGTTCTCACAGCACTATGAGAACGATCTCATACGCTGACAAGTCGCATTCGTCGCTGCAGCGCAACAGACGGTCGGGCTGCCGCTCGCGAAAGATCAAGTCCGCGCGAGGCAGTGGCATTGCCCCTTGAAGGCCGGCATCGGCGGCGCATCTGCCGTGCATGACCCGATCCCTGCTGTCCCGCGCCCTCGCCGGCGTAATCCTCGCCGCCGCGCTCGCGCCACCGGCCATCGCCGCATCCGTCGACGCCGGTGGCCGCCCTGCCTCCGATCCACCCTTCGCTGCGACCGAGATCGCGAGCTTCGATACGCCCTGGGCGATCGCCTTCCTGCCCGATGGGCGCATGCTGGTGACCGAGAAGGGCGGCGCGCTGTTCCTCGTGAACCGCGACGGCCGCAAGACGCCGGTCGACGGCGTGCCGGATGTGCAGGCAGGCGGCCAGAACGGCTTCCTCGACGTGGCGCCGGCCCCGGACTATCGAAGCAGCCGCCTCGTCTATCTGACTTATGTCGAACCGGGCGACGGCGGCGCGCTGGCGCTCGCCCGTGCCAAGCTGACGGTCGCCGGAACGCGCGGGGCGCTGGAAGATCTCGAGGTGATCTGGCGCCAGACACCGCGCGGCGGCGGTGGCCAGCCGGGCGGCATCATCGCCTTTGCTCCGGACGGGCAGCACCTCTTCCTGACGGTCGGGGATCGCATGCGGCCGGCGAGCGCGCAGGACCCGGACGCCGCTCGCGGCAAGGTGCTGCGCCTCGCGCTCGACGGCTCGACGCCGGCCGATAACCCGCAAGCCTCGGCCGGCGGCGTGCGGGGCGAGACCTGGTCGACCGGCCACCGCAACCCCTACGGCCTCGCCTTCGATGCGAAGGGCCAGCTCTGGCTCAACGAAATGGGCCCGCGTGGCGGCGACGAACTGAACCACATCGAGCCCGGCAGCAACTATGGCTGGCCCGAGGTGTCGAATGGCGACAACTACAGCGGCACGCGCATTCCGCGCCACGCGACGCGGCCGGACTTCGCGGCGCCGGCCGTCTACTGGACGCCGGTCATTGCCCCGGCCGGTCTCGCCTTCTATGACGCCGGCCTCTTTCCTGCCTGGCGCGGTTCGGCGCTGATCGGCGGGCTCGCCGCCTCCGCCTTAGTGCGGGTCACCTTCGACGGCGCGGGGAATGCCGACGAGGCCGAACGCTTCGACATGGGCGCACGCATCCGCGACGTGGCGGTCGGCCCCGACGGCGCCGTCTATGTGATCGAGGACGATGCGCCGGGGCGCCTGCTGCGGCTCACGCCGCGATGAGCCTCGCTTGCCATCTCCTTTGGAAGCTCCCTTGCGATTCCATCGCGTGCGACCTATCTAGGGGACCATGAGCGAGCCTGGCGGATCCAAGCGTGACGGAACGGGCGGCGACGCGCCGCCGATGGCGCTTGGCTCCTTCATCTGCTTCGCGCTCTATTCCACCAGCCATGCCTTCAGCCGCCTTTACCGTCCGCTGCTCGATCCGCTCGGGCTGACCTATCCGCAGTTCCTCGCCATGGTGGCGCTGTGGGAGAAGGACGACCAGACGGTGGGTGAACTCGGCGCGCGGCTGCTGCTCGAATCGAACACGTTGACGCCGCTTCTGAAGCGGCTCGAAAGCCTCGGCCATGTCGCGCGGCGCCGCGACGCCACCGACGAGCGGCAGGTCCGCATCCGCCTGACGGAGGGTGGCCGCGCGCTCGAAGCCGATGCCCGCGAGGTGCCGCGCTGCATCGGCGAGGCGCTCGGCATGACGACCGACGAGGCCGAGGCGCTCACGGCTTCCGTCACGGCCCTCCGCCGCCGGCTCGAAGCCGCGGCCGGCTGACCCTTGTTTCCGGCGCGCCCGTTGCGCGACGATTGTCCCTGCCTTTCCGACCAGGAGGTGACCATGCTCGACAGACATTTTCCGGTGACGCATAGCGACGAGGAGTGGCGCAGCCTGCTGACGCCCGAGCAGTATCGCGTGATGCGCCGGCATGGCACGGAATATCCGGGCAGCTGCGCCCTGTTGCACGAGAAGCGTGCCGGCACCTTCACCTGCGCCGGCTGCGGCCAGCCGCTCTTCGCCTCGGGCGGCAAGTTCGAGAGTGGCACCGGCTGGCCGAGCTTCAACGATCCGATCGAAGGCGCCGTCGAGACCGATACCGACCACAGCCATGGCATGGTGCGGACCGAAGTCCACTGCGCCCGCTGCGGCAGCCATCTCGGCCATGTCTTCGACGACGGCCCGGCGCCGACTTACCTTCGCTATTGCATCAATGGCGTGGCCATGAACTTCGAGCCGGCCTGACCTCAGTCCCGAGCGTCGCGAGCGGCAGGATATGCCGCCGCGACAGTTCGGCGAGGGGGAGATGCGGGATGTTCGGGTCGACCAGCGCGATCTCGGCGATCTCCGCGCCGGGCCTCGCGTCTCCCGCATAGGGGAGGCGGAATACGTCGGCCTCGACGGTGAAGCCGGGCTCGTTGGCCGCTGGCGCCGAGAAGCGGCCGAGTGGTTCGAGAGCGTCCGGAGCAACCGCGAGGCCGAGTTCCTCAGCGAGTTCGCGGATCAAGGCCGCCGCCGCGCTCTCGCCGGGCTCGATCTTGCCGCCCGGCTGCATGAACACCGCTGCGCCCTGCTTGCGCACGACCAGCGCCATACCGTCGGCATCGACGAGCAGCCCCGCCGCGATCCGAATCACCTTCTCCACGACATGCTCCCTTGCCTTGCATCGCGAGCCTAGCCGGAGCCTCTCCGACCGGCGAGGCTTCCAACGCCGTCGCGCTTCCGGCACAATGCGCGCCGCGCGGGGCGTCTCTCCCGCGGCATGGGAATCAGCCGGGGGATTGGCGATGACGAAGGGCGGTCGAAACCTCGCGACGAGGACGGCGCGTCATGCACCGCGGCTCGGCGCGGCGATGCTGGCGGCGGCTCTCCTTCTGGCTTCGCCATCGGCGGGCTACGCCCAGACCGCGCCAGACGCGGCCCAGCCGGTGCGGGTCGGCACCGTCGCCGCGACGCTGAAGCCGATCAATCCGGCCAAGGAATTCGTCGGCCGCATCGAGGCCAAGGAGCGGGTCGAAGTCCGCGCC
Organism: Kaistia sp.; assembly: GCA_963966455.1. Taxonomy (GTDB): domain Bacteria; phylum Pseudomonadota; class Alphaproteobacteria; order Rhizobiales; family Kaistiaceae; genus Kaistia; species Kaistia cartagenensis. The sequence goes on from CAWZZK010000109.1 coordinate 18,024, forward strand.
CGCGTCACCGGCTATCTGCAGGATGTCCTCTTCAAGGACGGACAGATGGTCAAGGAAGGCGACCTCCTCTACCGGATCGAGCGCGAGCCCTTCGAGGCCGCGCTGTCGCAGGCCGAGGGGTCGCTCGACAAGGCGCGCGGCCAGTCCGCCTTCGCCGATGCACAGCTCGCCCGCGCCGAGGAACTGCTGAAATCGCAGACCGGTACGCAGGCGACGCGCGACCAGCGCCTCGCCGAGCAGCTCACCGCGCGCGGCGACGTGGTGATCGGCGAGTCCAATGTCGCAAATGCCCGCATCAATCTCGGCTATACCGAGATCCGTTCGCCGATCGCCGGCCTCATCGGTCGCACCAGCGTCACCCGCGGCAATGTCGTCGGGCCGAACAGCGGCGTGCTGACGACGATCGTCAGCCAGGACCCGATGTATGTGACGATTCCCGTCAGCCAGCGCGAGTTCCTCACGCTGCAGGAGGAAGACCGCGCCCGCGGCGGCGATCTCCTGGAGGCGATCATTCGCTTCTCGGACGGCTCGCTTTACGACCAGACGGGCAAGATCGACTTCATCGGCGTCACGGTCGACCGCGCGACGGACAGCGTCACCGTGCGCGCCGTCGTGCCCAATCCGAAGGGCCGGCTGATCGACGGCCAGCTCGTCAATGTCTCGCTGCAGCTGGAAGCCCCCGTCGAAAAGATCGTCATCCCGCAGGCGGCGCTGATCGCCGACCAGAAGGGCGTCTATGTCTTCGTCGTCGAGGACGGCAAGGCGGCGGTCCGCCGCCTGACGCTCGGCACCGAGAGCGGGACGGGCGCCACGGTCGAGAGCGGCCTTTCGCCGGGCGACCAGGTGATCGTCGAGGGCATGACGACGCTGCGCCCCGGCACGCCGGTCGCGCCCTATCCGGCAGCGACGCTGCCGGGCGCGGGCTGACGCCATGATCTCCTCGCTTTTCGTCGACCGGCCGCGCTTCGCCATCGTCATCGCGCTGATCACCGTCGTCGCCGGCGCGCTGTCGCTGATGGCGATCCCGATCGCGCAATATCCCGACATCGTGCCGCCGCAGGTGTCGGTCACGACCTTCTATCCCGGCGCCTCGGCGTCGGTCGTCGAATCGACGGTCGCCCAGCCGCTCGAAAGCCAGATCGTCGGCGTCGACAAGGCGATCTACATGAAGAGCGTCTCGGGCAATGACGGCAGCTACACGCTGACCGTCTCGTTCGAGCTCGGCACCGATGCCGACATCAACGCGGTCAACGTCAACAACCGCGTTCAGGTGGCGCTCTCCAAGCTGCCGCAGGACGTGCAGAAGCAGGGCGTCACGGTCAAGAAGCAGTCATCGGCGCTGCTCGGCGTCATCGCGCTGACCTCGCCGAAGGGCAGCCATGACGAGCTCTTCATCTCCAACTACGCGACGATCAATCTCGTCGACGACATCCGCGCCACCGCCGGCGTCGGTGATGCCCGTCTGTTCGGTCCGCAGGACTATGCGATGCGGGCCTGGGTGCAGACCGACCGGCTCACCGGCCTCGGCCTGACCACCGCCGATGTCGTCAACGCCATCCGCAGCCAGAACGTCCAGGCGGCGGTCGGCCGCATCGGAGCGCGGCCGGTCTCCGACGACCAGCAGCTGCAGCTCAACATCCAGACCAAGGGCCGCCTCTCCTCGGTCGACGACTTCAACAAGATCGTCATCCGCACCAATTCCGACGGCTCGGTATTGCGCCTCTCCGACGTCGCCCGCGTCGAGCTCGGGGCCGCCAATCTCGATCGCTCGACCCGCTTGAATGGCCAGCCGGCGACGCTGATCGGCATCTACCAGTCGCCGGGCGCCAATGCGCTGTCGACGCTCGCCGCCGTCGAGGCGAAGCTCAACGAAGCGCAGAAGAACTTCCCCGACGACCTCATCTGGAAGGTCACCTACGACCCGACTACGTTCGTGACCGCCACCATCGAGGTGGTCGAGCACACGCTCGTCGAGGCCTTCATCCTCGTCGTGCTGGTCGTCTTCCTGGTCCTCGGCAATCTGCGCGCCACGCTGATCCCGACGCTCGCGGTGCCGGTCAGCCTCATCGGCACCTTCATCGTGCTGAACGCGGTCGGCTATTCGGCCAACACGGTCTCGCTGCTCGCCCTCATCCTCGCGATCGGCATCGTGGTCGACGATGCGATCGTCGTCGTCGAGGCCGTCGAGGCCAAGATGGCGGAGAAGCCGGAGCTCTCGCCCGCCGACGCCACAAAGGAGGCGATGCGCGAGATCACCGCGCCGATCATCGGCATCACGCTGGTGCTGCTCTCGGTCTTCGTGCCGGTCGCCTTTCTCGGCGGCATCACGGGCGAACTCTTCCGCCAGTTCGCGGTCACGGTCGCGGTGGCGATGTTCCTCTCCGCCATCAACGCGCTGACCCTGTCGCCGGCGCTCTGCGCGATCCTGCTCAAGCCCCATCACGGGCCGCGCCGCGGCCCGATCGGCGCCATCATGCGCGGCATCGATCATGTCCGCGACGCCTATGGCGCGCTGGTGGCGAAGCTGGTGCGCATCGCGATCATGGGCCTCGTGATGGTCGCGGCCTCACTCGCTGGCATCTATGGCCTCGCCAGGATCACGCCGAGCGGGTTCCTGCCCGAGGAGGACCAGGGCGCCTTCTTCGTCCTTGTCCAGACGCCGGACGGCGCCTCGATCGGGCGCACCGGCGCGGTCGTCGCGCAGGTCGAGGAGATCCTGAAGCAGGAACCGACGATCGCCGACTATTCCTCGATCATCGGCCTCAATTTCGTCGACAGCTATTCCCAGCCCAACGCCGCCTTCGTCATCGTCTCGCTGAAGCCGTTCGACGAGCGCAAGGAAGCCTCCGAGTCGGCGGCCGCGGTCATGGAGCGGCTGACGCCGAAGCTCGCCACCGTCACCGGCGGCCGCGCGCTGCCCCTGGCGCCGCCGCCGATCATCGGCCTCGGCACCGGCGGCGGCTTCACCTATGTGCTGCGCGCCCTCTCCAACAACGACCCCGCGGCCCTCGCCCAGGTTCTGCGCGGCCTTCTCGTCGCCGCCAACCAGGACCCGCAGCTGACGCGCGTCTTCTCGTCCTTCTCCGCCTCCAACCCGTCGATCTTCCTCGATATCGACCGCGACAAGGCGCAGATCCTCGGCGTCGACATTTCCGACATCTTCGCCGCGCTGCAGACCTCGCTCGGCGGCGCCTATGTCAACGACATGAACCTGTTCGGCCGCACCTGGCAGGTCCAGGTCCAGGCCGAGGCGTCGGACCGCAAGTCGATCGGCGATATCAGCCGCATCAATGTGCGCAGCAAGACGGGCGAGATGATCGCCCTCCGTAGCCTCGTCGAGACGCGCGTCGTGCTCGGGCCGCAGGCGCTGATCCGCTACAACAACAAGCTGGCGGTCACCGTGCAGGGCAGCCCGGCGCCGGGCGTCTCGTCCGGCCAGGCGCTGGCCGCGATGGAGCGCGTGGCGGCGACCGCTCTCCCGGCCGGCTATGGCGGCGAATGGACCGACATCTCCTTCCAGGAGAAGCGCTCCGAGGGCCAGACGCCGGTCATTCTCGGCTTCGCTCTGCTGTTCGCCTTCCTGTTCCTGGTCGCGCTCTACGAGAGCTGGACGATCCCGGTTCCGGTGCTGCTTTCGGTGACGGTCGCCATCCTCGGCGCCTTCGTCGCGCTCGTGCTCGGGCATCTGACGCTCGATCTCTATGCGCAGATCGGCCTCATCGTGCTCATCGGCCTCGCCGCCAAGAACGGCATCCTGATCGTCGAATTCGCCAAGGAGCGGCGCGAACACGGCATGCCGCTGCTCGAGGCGGCGATCGAGGGCGCGCGGCTGCGCTTCCGCCCGGTGATGATGACATCCTTCGCCTTCATCCTCGGCCTCGTGCCGCTCGTCTTCGGCAGCGGGGCGGCGATGCTGGCGCGGCGCAACGTCTCCTCGCCGGTGTTCGGCGGCATGCTCGCCGCCTCGATCCTCGGCATCTTCGCCATCCCCGCGCTCTACGTGACTTTCCAGGCCCTGCGCGAGAAGGTGAAGGGGACGGGCAAAACGGGTGGCAAGACCGGGGGCAAAGCGGGCGGCAGCGCCAGCGGCCCGGCCGGCGGCAGCGCGGCGCCGGAGACGCATTGAACGGCGGCTGTCGCGGGCATCAGCCCCGCGGCAGCGCCAGCCACAGTTCGAGGAAGCGGTCGAGGAAGGCCGAGCTTTCGGCGTCGTAGAGCGCGCGGCCTTCGAGATGGGCGTGGCGACCCTGGGCGCCCGGCAGCGTGAAGCGCTCGGCGCCACGCGTCGTCCAGCGGTTCATCATCAGGAGCGTCAGCTCGATATGGAACTGGAGGCCGAAGGCCGTGGGCCCATAGCGGAAGGCCTGGTTGGCGAAGAGATCGCCGGTCGCGAGCAATTCGGCCCCCGGCGGCAGGTCGAAGCCTTCGCGGTGCCACTGATAGACCTTGCTCGGCCAGGGCAGCAGCGCTTCGCCCTCGTCGGTCGGCTTCAGCGGGTAGTAGCCGATCTCGACCAGCCCGTCGCCGCGCTGGCCGACCGGAGAGCCGAGATGGCGGGCCAGCATCTGTGCGCCGAGGCAGATGCCGAGGAACGGCGCCCTCTCGGCGAGCGGCACGGACAGCCAGTCGATCTCGCGGCGGACATAGTCCTCGTCGTCATTGGCGCTCATCGGGCCGCCGAACACGATCGCGCCGGCATGATCCGCCAGCGTTTCGGGCAGCGGATCGCCGAAGCGCGGCCGGCGGATGTCGAGAGGGTGGCCGCGCTCGGCGAGGCGCAGCCCGACGCGGCCGGGTGTCGAATGTTCCTGGTGAAGGACGATCAGGACGGGGGGTTTCATCGCGCCGCACGAAAGCGCCGCTCTTTCGCGGCTGTTCGTCAAAGGCTAGCGGATGCGGCGCGGCGCGGCCAGTTCAAGATGGTCGCATCGGCGTGCCGAAAAAGGCGCCGTCAGGCCGGTGCGAGGCCGCCGTCGCGCGCGGCGCGCTTCAGCTGCAGGCGGACATTGCTCGGCACGCCGAGCAGCTCGGCGACGCGCCAGATCGTGTTGTCCTCGAACTCGTGCAGCGTGCCGTCCTGGAAGACGAGATCCCACATCATGGCGATGATCGCCGCGCGGTCGTCCTCGGGCAGCCGGTCCTTCAGCACCTGGGTGAAGCGGAAGAGATCGACCGCCTCCTGGTCGGCGGCCTGCGCCTCCTCGATCAGCGTCTCCGTCTCCTCGGCGCCGAGGCCATAGCGGCTCATCAGGAGATCATGCAGCCGCGCGCGCTCGGAGGGCGAGACGGTGCCGTCGATGGCGATCACGTGATAGAGCAGCGCCGCCGAGGCGAGGCGCGTGTCGTCGGCGCCGAAGTGGCGGGCTTCACCGGCCTCGCCGGTCAGTTCGGACAGGAAGCTCTTCAGCGCCTTCAGCATGATCGATCCCGCGCGGCACAAAAACAAACCGCCGGTTCATCACCGGCGGCGCTCTGGATAAATGCTCGTAGAGATGGTGCCCGGGCCTGAAGCGCGCCCGAACGCATGAATGGACCTATAACCAGCTTCTGAAACAAACAAATGTCATGCGACCGCGATGCCGCCGCCGATCATGAACCAACAGGGAAAGGCTAGCGAAATCGATCGCCGGAGGCAAGGGCGCATGGCGCCAGCGATCGGCGTCCGGCGCGTCCGGCAGGAGAAGCGGAGGCGACGGCGCTCCGCCCTCTCCGGCTGAAAAGGGTCGGCGCGGGGACCGCGCCGCCCATGATCGTTGCGGGCGTCGGAATCAGCGGCGCCGCGCCGCACCACCGCGGAAGGGCATCTTCGACGATGGCGGTGCCATCGACTCGCCCTTGTGCCGGAAGACCAGCCTTGCACGATCGAGATCGTATGGCGTCATCTCGACCGTGACGCGGTCACCCGCCAGGGTCTTGATTCGATTCTTCTTCATCCGGCCCGCCGTGTAGGCGACGACGACATGCCCATTCTCGAGTTCCACGCGGAACTTCGCGTCGGGCAGGACCTCGACGACGGTTCCTTCGAACTCGAGCGCTTCTTCCTTCGCCATGGGCTTCCTCAGGAGACCTTCAGGTTCGTCGCGGAGGTCTTGCCCCGGCGATCCGTCTCGAGCTCGTAGGAGATCTTGGCGCCGTCGCGGAGCGTCGACAGACCAGCGCGCTCAACGGCGCTGATATGGACGAACACGTCCTGACCACCCTGATCGGGCTGAATGAAACCGTAGCCCTTGGTTGCGTTGAACCACTTAACCGTACCCGTCGCCATGGAAATCTCCTTCAGTCTGGCGGTAGAGAACTTTGCTGCCGACGCCTTCGACGTCAAGCCGCGCGGCGGCGTTGTTGGCTGCGCCACCGGTTTTTCTTGCTCTTTTGAGGCATGGGACGCCCTTCGCGCTGCAGATCGGCGCCACGGTCGCTGTCGGCGGCCGGGCGGGAGCTGGGCGCATGGAGCTTGTATCGCGTCGCGACCTCGGGGATCGGACGGCGGATGAGCCGCTCGATCGCCTTCAGCCGCTGGGATTCGCCAGCGTCGAAGAGAGAGTAGGCCACCCCTTCGCGACCGGCGCGGGCCGTCCGTCCAATGCGATGGACATAGGCCTCCGGTTCGTCGGGGAGGTCGAAATTGACGACGTGAGTCACGTCGGAGACGTCAATGCCGCGCGCGGCAATATCGGTCGCGACGAGCACGCGGAGACTGCCGTCCTTGAACCCCGCGAGAGCCTTCTGGCGCGCACCCTGGGACTTGTTGCCGTGCAGGGCGAGAGTCTCGATGCGAGCCTTGGAAAGATGCTGCGCCACACGGTCGGCGCCGTGCTTGGTGCGCGTGAACACGATGACCCGGCGCATGGTCTCGTCGGAGAGCAGATCGACGAGGAAGCCGCGCTTCTCGCCGGCCGGAACGTGATAGAGCCGCTGGTCGATGCGCTCGACCGTGACCACCTCGGGCGTCACCTCGACCCGGAGCGGATCCTTGAGGATGCGCTTCGAGAGCTGGGCGACCTCGGCCGGCATGGTTGCGGAGAAGAGCAGCGACTGCCGCTCCTCGGGCAGGCGGCCGACGATCTTCATGACGTCGCGCACGAAGCCCATGTCGAGCATGCGGTCGGCCTCGTCGAGGACGAGATACTGCACGCGGTCGAGCTTCACGACGCCGGCATCGAGGTGATCGAGCAGGCGGCCGGGCGTGGCGACCAGGATGTCGACGCCCTTTTCGAGGGCGCGGATCTGAGGCGTATGGCCGACGCCGCCGAAGACGAGCGCATGGCGGATGCCGAGGAAACGGCCGAACTTGCGCAGCTCCTCGTCGATCTGCATCGCGAGTTCGCGGGTCGGCGCGAGGATGAGGGCACGCACGCTCCGAGGCTGCAGGCCTTCGGCGCGGCGGGCGAGATGCTGGAGAAGGGGAAGCCCGAAAGCGGCGGTCTTGCCGGTGCCGGTCTGCGCGATGCCGAGCATGTCGCGACCTTCGAGCAACGCGGGGATCGCCTCTGCCTGGATCGGCGTCGGGGTCACGAGACCAGCCGCGCCAAGCGCACGCAGCAGCGGTTCGGCGAGGGCCAAATCCGCGAAAGTTTTCGATTGATTCAAGAAAAAAGCCTAACTGCGCGGATGCCATCTGCATCCGACGGTATGTCCCGGCCCACGCGCGATGGGGCCAGCGGACCGGATCGTGCCCGCCTGTCCGGCGGGAAGACCCATCGACCACGGCTCGCGAGAGCCAGCGGTGGATAGGACAGCGCGATCACGATGATCGTCGAGCGCTATATGCCGTCTCGGGGCCGGAAATGCAACCGGAATCTCGGGATGCCGCAGCGCAGCATGCTCTTCGGTTGCCTTCGCGGGTGTTCCATGCAGACTGCCGCTTCCCGAACGCCCACCCTGATCCCGATGTCCTCCCCCCCATCCGCCGCAGCATCCCGCCGCGCCGCCCTGTCCGGGCCGGTGCTCGGCATCCTCCTGATGATCCTCGGGATCTTCCTGTTCTCGCTGAACGACGCGCTCGGCAAATGGCTGGTCGGCACCTATTCCGTCAGCATGGTGCTCCTGTTCCGCTCGATCGCGGCGCTGGTGCTGCTCGCGCCCTTCGTCCATCGCGACGGCGGCATCAAGGGGCTGCTGGCGGCGCCGAAGCCCTGGGTCCAGTTCGCCCGCGTCGCCCTGGCCACGATCGAGGTCGGCTTCTTCTACTGGTCGGTGCGCTATCTGCCGCTCGCCGATGTCATGACCTATTACCTCGCCGGCCCGATCTATGTGGCCGCGCTGTCGGCGCTGGTGCTCAAGGAGCGGATCGACGCCCGGCGCTGGGCGGCGATCCTCGTCGGTTTCGTCGGCGTCATCATCGTGCTGAAGCCTTCGGCGGCAAGCCTGACGCCGCCCGCCTTCGTGGCGATCGCCGGTTCCTTCGTCTTCGCCGTGCTGATGCTGGTGACGCGGCAGCTGCGCGGCACCAAGGACAGCACGCTGCTCGCCTTCACGACGACGGCGGCGCTGACGACCGGCGCCGTCACGGCGCCCTTCGCCTGGGTGATGCCGACGCTGCGCGATTTCGGGCTGTTGTCGCTGGTCGGCGTCGTGGCGCTCGTCGCCAGCCTCTGTGTCAACCGCTCGCTGAAGCTGGCGCCCGCCTCGGTCGTCGTGCCCTATCAGTACACGATGATCCTCTGGGCCGGCCTTTTCGGCTATGTCTTTTTCGGCGATGCGCCGAAGCTCAATCTTGTCATCGGCGCGCTGATCATCGTTGCGGCCGGCCTCTACATCTTCCTGCGCGAGCAGAAGGATGCGAAGGCGGGCAGCGGCGAGACCGTGGCCGAGGAGGTCGGGCAGACCATGTCCGCCCAACCCTGAGCGCTGCGGGCGGGCGCAAGCGCCCGGGTCCGCAAGCCGGCATCAGCGCGGCAGCCAGACCGGCTTGCTGGAGCCGATGGGCTCGACCATCGGGTCCGCCCAGTATTCGGGCGTCCTCGACATCTCGATCTGCGAGCCGAGACGCGTGAATTCGCCGAACGCGGTCGGGCCGGTCTGCAGATTCGGCGGCAGCGGCTGATGCTCCGGCCCCAGGTCGTCATGCTTCAGCAGAGTCGCCGCGTCGACGAGGCCGATCGCCTGCTGCAGCATGATCGTCTGGGCGAGATTGACGGAGACGCGGTAGCTGCCGCCTTCGGTCGCCCGGCGCAGAAGCGCAGCCTGCACGCCGATGGCGCTGAGATAGCCGGTCAGGAAGTCGCAGACCACGCTGACGTCATGCGGGAGCTGCGGCTGGTCCGCCGAGCCGATGTCGCAGAACATGCCGGCGAGACCGGCCGCGATGAAGTCATAGCCCATCCAGTCGGCCCAAGGGCCTCGGCGGGCGTTGAGCTTGATATCGACATAGATGATGCCCGGCCGGTACTGCGCGAGCGTCTCGGGAGAGAAGCCCTGCCTGGACGCGAGGTGGGGCCGCAGATTCTCCACGAAGACATCGGCGTTCTGCACCAGTTCGTAGATCGGCCTCTTGTTGGCGTCGATGCGCGCATCGAGAAACGCCTGGCGCTGGCCGGTGGCGCATTGCCAGTACATGGTCGGCTCTTCGATCCAGTCGAGCGTGTTGAGATTGAGGCAGTCCGCGCCCTGCGCCGCCAACTGGCGCATGCAGGCCGGTCCCGCCACGACGTGAACCATGCCGAGGGCGCGCAGGCCCGAGAGAGGCCGGGGGCCCGCCGGCAGGGGCTCGGGCGCGCTGTCGCCGATCTTCTCGATATGGATCAGCGGCTGAGCCTTGTTGTACTGGTACTGCTCCGTCGCCTGGTATTCCGCGCGGGTGCGGCAGATCGCGAGCGGCACGCCCGCATCCTGCGCGGCCCGCTCCAGATCCTCGGCATCCCATTTGCGCGCCGCGCGCTCGAGCTGGATCGGATCGGTGCCGCAATCGAGCAGCGTGCAGGCGCGGACCGTGTTGGCGGCGTAGAGCGAGGTCAGGATCACCCAGCGGTCGTCGCGCGTCGGAAGCAGGATGCTGCCGAGCTGCCCGACATTGCCGCCCATCATCTGCGGCACGCCGTTGATCAGCGTCGATCGCGCCAGGATGTCCTGCCAGGGGCTCTGGACCGCATAGACCTTCCTGAGGTCGACATGGATATCCTGGCCTTCGCCGGTCCGCTTCCGCCAGAGGATGGCGGTCGCGACCGCGTTCGCGGCGGTGACGGACGCCGCCGCCGATCCGACCTTGATATGGGTCTTCCGAATCGGGTCCATGCCGGCGAATGTAAGGCTGCCGCCCTGATCGCTCCGGTCGAGCCCAGCCTCGCTCAAGATGAGGTCGACGGCCTTTGTCAGATCTTCATGATTCTCGATAATCGGATAGTTGAGCATAGATTTCCCCTTCTCACGGATTCGGACGGCAAGTGACCAAGTGATGTCTTCGGATTGAAGATCCGCATTTTCATTGGTCATGAGCAGTCGATCGGCCGTCCGCCAGAATGACGGGGGGCCGCTGCACCGATCATCGGTGTCTTTGCCGCGCTGCTGGGAAGGATAGGCGAGAAGGATCAGGAATCTTGACCTGATCCTGACCTGATTTGTCATGCGTCTTTCGCGTGCGGGGGATGGATCCGATGCCGAAGACAGCTTGGGCGTTTGCGAGTTTCAGCTTCGGTCGGGCCCGCGGGCTCGAGCAGAACGGCGTGGCGATCCCGCTGCAGGCCAAGCCGCGGGGCCTTCTCGAACTGCTCCTCCGCGCGGAAGGCGGCATCGTTGCGAAGGACACCATCGCCGCGGCGCTCTGGGGCGCCGACACCCCGACCGATGCCTCGATCGCGCGCGCCGTCAGCGCGCTGCGAAGGGCGCTCGGTTCCGAGGGCGAGATCGTCCGGACGATCTATGGCGTTGGCGTCCAGATCACCTGCCCGATCGTCGCGACGCAATCCGGCACCGAGCATGAGCAGGAGGTGCTCGCCCAGCTTCTGCGCACGGCCTGGGAGGTCGCCGAATCCCGGCTGCCGCAGGGCTATAACCGGGCGCTCGCGACGCTGAACTATGCGGTGCAGCGTTTTCCCGACGCGGCCCTCGCCTGGGCCTTGCTGGCCAATGCCCACGCATCGCGCGCCATACGGAGCCTGACCTCGCCGAGCAGAGCCGCGGCCAGCATCCATGATTGCTGCGAGAAGGCGCTGCTCGCCGACCCCTCCTGTGCAGAGGCGCTGGCCGTCAGCGGCCTGGCGCTCGGGATCTTTCAGGGCCAGAGCGCCGTGGGCCTCGCGCGGCTGGACAAGGCCCTGCAGAGCACGACCGATTGGCCGGCCTTCGTTTACCGCGCCTGGATCGAGATCGACCGGCACAACCTCACCGCGGCGATGGCGGATGTCGAGCGCGGGCTCGCGCTGACCCCGTTCAGCCGTTCGCTGCTCGAGATGAAAGCCTTCATCCTGCTCTATCAGGGCCGGTTGGAAACGGCCGATCGCTTCGCCCGCGACCGCCAGACGGTCCGCGACGATGCCGACGGGCTCTGGATCGTGCGCTCGATCGTGGCCAGCGAGCGCGGCGACCTCGCCGGCGGCTGCCTTCATGCCGAGCGCGCCGCCCATCTCATGGAAAACAGCGCGCAAGCGGCATCCTATCTCGCCTATGCCTATGCAAAGGCCGGGAAGACGGACCGGGCCCGGACGCTCATAGCGGGCATCGAGCGGGGCTTGAAGGGGCACATGCCGGCGCTGCTGGCTGCGCCCTATCTCGCGCTGGGTGATCGGGAAAAGGCACGGGCCGTGCTCGCGGCCGCTAAGGCCGAGCACTGCCCGCATGCCGCTGCGGCATGGTGCGATCCTCGCCTCGCTGCCCTCGCCGGCTGAACCCGCAAGGAGGCGGTCATGTCGATCGCTCTCGCGCGCAACGAATTGCCACGACGGTCATGCTGAAGCGGGAAGGCGAGGATCACGCGGGAGTGAGGTTCGACGAAAAGGTCGGGCAGAAATGTCCGCCCAACCCTGATCTGGCGAGTCAGAGCCAGAAGATCGCGTAGATGATCGCGAAAGCGATGACGACGCCGGCGACGCCGAAGCCGAGCACGTAGCGCATCTCGTTGCGGGTCTCGGCCTGGCGGGCGTCCTCGGTCGACTTGCGCGGCGCGTCGGCGACCGGGTCGCGGCTGGCGGCCACGGTACGGGCGGCAGCGGGGCGGTCGATCGTGTCGTTGTCGAAACGGCTGGACATGGCATGACTCCTTCTTTCGAAGGGTCAATGCCCGTCGGCGCGAATGTTTCCGTCAGCGCTGCGCGGGACCGCGGTCGCGCGATTCGACTACGGTGTAGTCGGCGTCGATGGTCACGCCGCCCGGGGCGGTGCCGGGGCGCTGCGGCTCGTCAAAGCGCGGCGGCCGGCCGGCCGCGCCGGCGCCCGATGCCGCCGCGGCATCGATGCCGGCCTGCATGCGGCGGAGCGCGGCGCGCATCAGCGCGCGGCGGAACATCCAGGCGACGAATCCGATGGGAACGAGGATCAGCGCCAGCGCCAGCGAGAAGACGAACGCGGCGATGAGAACAGCGCCGCCGGCAATTCCGAGAAGCGCCAGCTGCAGCTTCTCCTTCCAGCCGAGGCTGCGGCCGCGGCCGGCAATATAGATGGTTCGCTGTGTCTGCATCGACGTCTGACTATCCTCCGATCGCCGATCGATGTGGCGACGGCGGCGTCCTGTTGCAAGGGATAGCGCCGCTTTCCCTGCAGCGTGACAGGCCGGTGCGGCGCTTTTGCGGTCACGACGGCAGGCGGCGGCGGGCGAGATAGTGGTGATATTCGTCGTCGCAGTCCGCAGCGCCAACGATGGCACGACCATCGGGCGCGATGACCTCCGGCGCGTCGAAACCGGCCGCCGCAAGCTGGGCCGCGCAGCGTGCGGGCGTCGTCGCATAGACGAAGAGGCCGAAATCATGCGCCCAGTGCAGGAGCACCGCATGCTCGTCATCACGCTGCTCGAGCACTGCGAGCCGCCTGATGCGCAGCGCACCGACGAGCCGGCTCTCCAGGAAGCGCAGCGTCCGCGCGCCGAGGCGGATGGGATCGGGCGTGAAGATCAGCCTCCGCAGCGAACGACGGTCGCGGAAGCCCTGCCACTCGCGATGGAAGCTCGAGAAGACGAAGACGCCGCCCGGCCGCAGCAAGCGGGCGACCTCGCGCATCACGGCCGCGCGTCCCTCGGGATCGACCGAATCGATGCCGTTGCAGCTGAAGACGACGACGTCGAAGCTCGCGGACGGGAAGGCCGAGAGGTCGCGGGCATCGGCCTGGCGGAAGTCGAGATCAGGATGGTTGCGCCGCGCCCGCTCGACCATCTCGGGCAGGTAGTCGATGCCGACATAGCGGCTCGCGCGGGGAGCCAGCAATCCGGCCGTCCGGCCGCCGCCGACGCCGAGATCGAGAATCGCCGGCTGAGGACAGGCGGCGAGCGCCAGCGCGAAGGCGCGTTCCTCGCCTGGATCCATGGTGCCGGCAGCCTTCGCATAGCTCGCGAGCGCCGGCGCGCTGGTCCAGGCCTTGCGGTTGATGCTCTCCATCGCATGCATGCCGATCCTCCGATCGCCCATGCGCCGGCCGTGGTCTGCAAGACACCCGGCGCGTCACCCGCCCCAATGATTAAGGCTCTACTAAAATCTTCCCGAAACGGAGGGCTATCAACAAGGATCGCGGCGGAGGGTTAATGCCAGAGGGCGCCCCGCAACCGCGGGAGGCGACAGGCGGCGCGCTTCGGGTAGAGTGTCGGCTGCGGTCGCAACCGGCGCGCATCACGTCGCGCGATGCCCGCCCGCCGCGCTCCCCCGATCGACAGGAAGGAAACGACCATGACCGACACCATCCAGAGCCGCCGCGGCGTCTTCAGGATCGCAGCCGCCGGCGCGCTCGCGACCGCCGCCGTGGCCAGCGGGGCCGTCGAGGCCGAGGCCTATCAGGGCAATATGGAACGCGCGCTGTCGTCGCTCTACGACGCCCTTGCCTCGCTGCGCGAATCGACGCCGAACAAGGGCGGCCACCGGGAGACGGCGATCCGCCTCGTCCAGCAGGCGATCGCGGAAACGCAGGCCGGCATCGCCTTCGCCGACGCCCATGGCGGCGGCGGCGGCGAGTAGCGACCCGCCAACCTCACAAAGGCTGCCGGCTCAACGCCGGCGGCCGGGACGGAGACTGGCCGCAGAAACGACAAAGCCGCCCGGAGGCGGCCTGATCGTCACTGACTGGAAATTGGTGGAGCCAAGGGGAGTCGAACCCCTGACCTCTTGAATGCCATTCAAGCGCTCTCCCAACTGAGCTATGGCCCCGCCGTTTCCTGGAGGGCTTGGGCTCCCTCCGGCGCGGCGCGATCTCTAGACCGCGCCGCCCGCTAAATCAAGCCCCGATCGAGATACCCACAGGCACGCATCGATCGAAGGGCGCACGCCTTACGGCTCCTCGTCGTCGACGCCGCCGATGATGTCGGTGACGTCGTCGCCCTCTTCTTCCTCTTCCTCGATGAAGACGTCGTCCGGCTCGTCCTCGCCGATCACGACATCCTCTTCCTCGCCGTCGGTCTCGACCGCGCCGGCGTCGCCCGCCTCGGAATCGGCCTCCTCGAGGCTGATGAACTCGGCGGCCTCCGGTGCCTCCTCCTCGTCCTGATCCTCTTCCTCCACGTCACGGGCCGTGGCGGGACGGGCGCGGACGGGTCCGGCCTCGAAGAAGGACCGCGGATAGGACTGCCCGGTATAGGGCGAGACGATCGGGTCGCGATTCAGATCGTAGAATTTCTTCCCCGTCTCGGGGTCGACACGCTTTGTGCCGAGTTCCGGTTTCGCCACGTCGTGCCTCATCGGTTGAGCAAGCGGGGTCCCTTAAAGCTTCGGCCCCGCCCTGTCAAAAGCAAAACATGCGCGGATGGTCCAGAGGCAAGGCGGCACGACCGATCCCTATCGGCGTGATGCTGGCGAGGTCCCCGCCCCCATGCTATCGCACCAGCAGGTGATGCCTCCGTCTCCGGGGGCGCCTATGCCGGGGAGCCGATGATCGCGACACCGACCCTTTCGGACCCTGCCGTCTCCGCTCGGCACGACGCTGGAAGCGGGCCGCTCGGCAGCCGCCCGCCGGGACCGCTCACCGGCAGCGTGGCGCTGCCGGGCGATCGCGGCGTCGCGACGCGGGCCCTGGCGCTCGGCGCGCTCGCCATCGGCGAGACGGTCCTTTCCGGCATTTCGCCTTCCGCCGATCTCGACACGATGATCGCCGCTCTCCGCGCCTTCGGCGTCGAGGCGAATTATGTCGGCGACGAACAGATCAGCATCCGCGGGCTCGGCGTCGGCGGGCTTCTCGAGCCCGAAGCGGTGATCGATGGCGGCGAGCGCGCCGCGACGGTGGAGCTGCTGCTCGGCCTCGCGGCCGGCCACGGCTTTGCAACGACCCTGAGCGGCGGCCGGCCGGGCCGGGCCGAGCCGCTGGCGCGGATCATCGAACCGCTGCGCCGCATGGGCGTCCAGATCGTTGCCCGCTCGCGCGACCGACTGCCGCTGGCGGTGCGCGGTCCCGACACGCCGTTGCCGGCCGATCTCAAGCTGGCGGGCGCCGCCGCCGAGGCCAAGGCGGCGCTGATGCTGGCGGCACTTTCGGCGCCCGGCGTCACCAGCTTCACCGAAACGCCGCCGCTTTCGGACCCCATGGAGACGCTGCTGCCGGCCTTCGGCGCGGCGCTGGAGATCGAAGACGCGGCTGATGGAGCGCGGACGCTGCACCTCGAGGGGCGGCGCGATCTGAAGCCGCAGAAGCTCGTCGTTCCGGGCGATCCCTTGCTCGCCGCCTTCCCGATGGTCGCAGCTCTCATCGTCGAAGGCTCGGCCGTGACGCTGCGCGGCGCGGCGTCGGGGCCGGCCCGTCTCGCCCTCGTCGAGACGCTGGCCGCGATGGGCGCGGCGATCACGCTGTCGGACCGACGCATGGCGGCCGGCGAGCCGGTCGCCGATCTCGAAATCGCGGCAGGCCCGCTGAAGGCGGTGACCATCGCGCCCGCCCGCGCCGCCGCGCTGTTCGATGTGCTGCCGGCGCTCGCCGTCGCCGCCGCCTTCGCGGAAGGGCGCACCGTCATCGAGGGTCTCGGCGCACTGCGCCGGCGGCCAGGCGATCCGATCGGCACGCTCGTGGCGAGCCTCAAGGCCTCGGGCGTCGCCTGCGAGGAAGGCCCGGAATCGCTCGCCATCACCGGCGCCTCCGAGATCAGGGGCGGCGCCCGGCTCGCCGCCGCCGATGGCGCGCTCGCGATGGCGCTTCTCGTCCTCGGCCTCCGCGCCGAGGGTGGCGTGGTGATCGAGGACGGAAGTGGCGTGTCGGCCGACTGGCCGGGCTTCGCCGCCGCGATGGCGGGTCTTGGAGCCGCGATCGGACCGCTGCAGACGGACGCATCATGATCATTGCCATCGACGGGCCGGCCGGCGCCGGCAAGGGAACGCTCGCGGCGCGGCTCGCGGCCCATTACGGCTACCATTATCTCGACACGGGCCTCCTCTACCGCGCCGTCGGCCACCTGATGGCCGAGCGGGGGCTCGATCTCGACGATCCAGCCACGGCCGGCAGCGTCGCACGGGCGCTCGACCCTTCCCATCTCGCGGAAGGGGAACTGCGCGGCCGCGAGGCGGGCGAACGCGCCTCGCGCGTCGCGGTGCATCCGGAGGTGCGGTCGGCGCTGGTCGATTTCCAGCGCGCCTTTGCCCTTCGCAAGCCCGGCGCCGTGCTCGACGGCCGCGACATCGGCACCGCCATCTGCCCCGATGCCGATGTGAAGCTCTATGTCACCGCCTCGCCCGAGGTGCGCGCGAGGCGGCGCACCGACGAGCTCAACGCCAAGGGGCGCGACGTCGACTACGGGCGCATCCTCTCTGAGATCCGCGAGCGCGACGAGCGCGACGCCGGCCGCGCCTCGGCGCCGCTCAGGATGGCGGCGGACGCCGTGCTGCTCGATACCAGCGCGCTCGACATCGAGGGCGTCTTCCGCGCCGCGGTCGCGATCATCGACGCGAAACGGGGCGAAATGGCCGCGAATGCGCCGTAAATTCGGATTCCGAAGGCTGGAATCGGCTTGCCGCGGCCAAGGTCACCCTATATAGAGCGCGGGTCTGCGAGGCGGGGCGAAAGCGCTGCGCGCGGCCATTTATCATCAGGTACCGGTCCGGAAGCGTCGGTCCGCCCCTCAAGGGGCCAGCCCGCATTGATGCGTGGCGAGGCCAGTCCCTGATCCCGAAACACGAGCCGCCGACGCATGCCAGTCATGGCACCAGGAGTTTTCATGGCCTCTACCAATCCGTCCCGCGAAGATTTTGCTTCCCTGCTCGAGGAGTCCTTCCAGAAGGAAGACCTGTTCGAGGGCAGCGTCGTCAAGGGCACCGTCGTCGCGATCGAAAAGGACCTCGCGGTCATCGACGTCGGTCTGAAGACCGAGGGACGTGTCGCCCTCAAGGAATTCAACGGCCCCGGCCGCGATCAGCCGATCCAGGTCGGCGACGTCGTCGAGGTCTATCTCGAGCGCGTCGAGAACGCCCTCGGTGAAGCCGTTCTCTCGCGCGACAAGGCGCGCCGCGAAGAGAGCTGGGTCCGCCTCGAGGAGCAGTTCAACAAGAACGAGAAGGTCACGGGCGTCATCTTCAACCAGGTCAAGGGCGGCTTCACGGTCGACCTCGACGGCGCCGTCGCCTTCCTGCCGCGTTCGCAGGTCGATATCCGCCCGGTGCGCGACGTCGGCCCGCTGATGCACACGCCGCAGCCCTTCCAGATCCTCAAGATGGACAAGCGCCGCGGCAACATCGTCGTGTCGCGCCGCACCGTCCTCGAGGAGACCCGCGCCGAGCAGCGTTCGGAGCTGGTGCAGAGCCTCGAGGAAGGCCAGATCATCGAGGGCGTCGTCAAGAACATCACCGATTACGGTGCGTTCGTCGACCTCGGCGGCATCGACGGCCTCCTGCATGTCACCGACATCGCATGGCGCCGCATCAACCATCCGACCGAGGTGCTCTCGATCGGCCAGACCGTCCGCGTGCAGATCATCCGCGTCAATCACGAGACGCACCGCATCTCGCTCGGCATGAAGCAGCTCGAGGCCGATCCGTGGTCGGGCATCGAGGCGAAGTATCCGGTCAACGCCAAGTTCTCGGGCCGCGTCACGAACATCACCGACTATGGTGCGTTCGTCGAGCTCGAGCCGGGCATCGAAGGCCTGATCCACGTCTCCGAGATGTCCTGGACGAAGAAGAACGTCCATCCCGGCACGATCGTCTCCACCTCGCAGGAAGTCGAAGTCGTCATCCTCGAGGTCGATCCGGTCAAGCGCCGCATCTCGCTCGGCCTCAAGCAGACGCTCGCCAATCCGTGGGAGACCTTCTCCGACAAGTATCCGGTCGGTTCGATCGTCGAGGGTGAGGTCAAGAACAAGACCGAGTTCGGCCTGTTCATCGGCCTCGACGGCGACGTCGACGGCATGGTCCATCTCTCGGACCTCGACTGGAACCGTCCGGGCGAGCAGGTCATCGACGAGTACAATCGCGGCGACATCGTCAAGGCGCAGGTTCTCGACGTCGACATCGACAAGGAGCGCATCTCGCTCGGCATCAAGCAGGTCGGCGGCGATCCGTTCGTCGAGGCTTCGGGCGAGATCCGCAAGGGCGCCGTCGTGACCTGCGAGGTCATCGCGGTGAACGAGGGCGGCATCGAGGTTCGCATCGCGGACTCCGATCTCACCACCTTCATCCGTCGCGCCGATCTGTCGCGTGACCGTTCGGAGCAGCGCCCCGAGCGCTTCGCCGCCGGCGAGAAGGTCGACGCCCGCGTCACCAACTTCGACAAGAAGGCCCGCAAGGTCTCCGTCTCCATCAAGGCGCTCGAAATCGCCGAGGAGAAGGAAGCCGTGGCGCAGTTCGGCTCGTCCGACTCGGGCGCCTCGCTCGGCGACATCCTCGGCGCCGCCCTCAAGGCCCGCCAGGGCGACGAGTAAGTCTCGCCGCTTCTCCTGAGCGGATAGGAAACGTGGAACGCCCCGGCCATCGGCCGGGGCGTTTCGCATTTCTGCCGTCAAAAAGCCTTTCCCGGCAAAGCCTTGCCGATCGCGCAATTGCGTCGCGCCGATAAAGGGGCTAACTGGACATCGCGATGCGCTGGGGACGGGCGGCAGGAGCGGACGATGGCCTTGGGAGCGGAAGACATCATCGAGCGGCGGCGCCTCCGGCGTAAGCTGGTGTTCTGGCGCGTGCTCGGCGTCCTCGCCTTCGTCGCCGCCGTCGTCGTCGCGGCCATGCTCGCGGCGGGGCCGGAGCAGCTCGCCGGACGGGCAATGCCGCATGTCGCGCGCATCTCCATCGACGGCTTCATCACCGACGACCGCGAGCAGCTCGAGCTCATCGACCGCCTCGCCCGCAACGACGCCGTGCGCGCCGTGATCGTCTCGATCGATTCCGGCGGCGGCGCCACCGTCGGCGGCGAGGCGCTCTACGAGAAGCTGCGCGCCCTCTCGGCCCGCAAGCCGACCGTCGCCTCGATCAAGACGCTCGGCGCCTCCGCCGCCTATATGGCTGCGATCGCCACCGACCAGGTCTTCGCCTATCGCTCGTCGATCACCGGATCGATCGGCGTCCTGTTCCAGTCGCCCGAACTCTCCGAGGCGATGAAGAAGCTCGGAATCGGCCTCACCGAGGTGAAATCCTCGCCGCTGAAGGCCGCGCCATCGCCCTTCGAACCGGCCAGCCCGGAATCGCTCGCCGTGATCAAGGGGCTCATCGACGATACCTATAACTGGTTCGTCGACATCGTCGCCGAACGGCGCAAGCTCGACCGGCCGACGGCGGTGACGCTCGCTGACGGGCGCGTCTATTCCGGCCAGCAGGCCAAGGCAGCCGGCCTCGTCGACGCCATCGGCGGCGAGGACGAGGCGCTCGACTGGCTGGTCAAGGAGAAGGGCATCGACCCGGCGCTCCGCGTCGTCGAATGGGAGAAGGAGAGCGACCGGCCGGGCCTCTTCTCCGCCTCGCTGCTGCGCGTCTTCGCGCGCCAGCTCGGCCTCGCGCCCGACGCGCTCGACGGGGCACTGCTCCCTTCATGGTTGCCCCGGCTGCAGCTTGACGGCCTTCTCTCGGTTTGGCAGGCTCCCTCGCAGTCGGGCGCGGAAGGGGCAGCGCGATGATCAAATCGGAGCTTGTCCAGCGGATTGCCGAGCAGAATCCGCATCTCTACCAGCGCGATGTCGAGCATATCGTGAACTCGATCCTCGACGAGATCGTCGATGCGCTGGCGCGGGGCGACCGGGTGGAACTGCGCGGTTTCGGCGCCTTCTCGGTCAAGAACCGGCCCGCGCGGCAGGGACGCAACCCGAGGACGGGCACGAAGGTTGAGGTGACGGAGAAATTCGTTCCGTTCTTCAAGACCGGCAAGGAGATGCGCGAGCGTCTCAATCCGGACGAATAAGGACTTCCTGCTTCATGAAGCGCGTGATCGCCGCCGTCATCCTCGTTCCTCTCGCCGTCGTCCTCGTGGCGCTGGCGGTGGCCAACCGGCACGGCGTCACGTTGTCGCTCGATCCGTTCAACGGCGATGCGCCCGCGGCCGCACTGACGCTGCCGCTCTATGTGCTGGTCTTCGCGGTGCTGCTTCTCGGCGTCGTGATCGGCGGCGTCGGCGCCTGGTTCGGACAGGGGCGATGGCGTCGCCAAGCGCGCAGCTTGAGGCGCGAGGCGAAGGTGGTGAAGCGGGAGAACCAGGCCTATCGCGCTGCCGCCGCTTCCTCTCCCGCCGCGACGCTCCCAATCGTCCGACGCGACGCAGCCTGAACCGGCCCGACCGGACCTGCCGCGGTTGGACTCTCCGCGGCTTTCATGGCAAACGAGACCCATGTCCGGTCCTCAATCCAATCCGCCCGTGATCGTGAAGATCTGCGGGATTTCCACGCCCGAGACCCTCGAGGCCTCGCTCGGCGCCGGTGCCGACATGATCGGCTTCAACTTCTTCCCGAAGAGCCCGCGCGCGGTCTCGCTGGAGGCGGGCAGCGCGCTCGCCGCCCGCGTCGCCGGAAGGGCCGAGATCGTCGCGCTCACCGTCGACATGGATGACGACGCGATCGAGGCGATCGTCGCGGCCGTCCGGCCCGACTGGCTGCAGCTGCATGGCAAGGAGCCGCCCGAGCGCGTCGCAGCGCTGCAGGACCGGTTCGGCCTCGGCGTCCTGAAGGCGATCGGCATCCGCGGTGCCGACGATCTCGCCGAGGTCGCGGCCCATGCCGGCGTCGCCGACCGGCTGCTGCTCGACGCCAAGGCGCCGGCCGGCGCGGCGCTTCCCGGCGGCAATGGCCGCGTCTTCGACTGGTCGCTGCTCGATGGTCTTGACCCGTCGCTGCCCTATATGCTGTCCGGAGGGCTCGACGCGGGCAATGTGGCCGAGGCGATCCTGCGCACCGGCACCCGAGGCGTGGACGTCTCGTCGGGTGTCGAGACGGCGCCGGGCGTCAAGGACGCGGCACTGATCGCAGCTTTCATCGCAGCCGCGCGCAGCGGCGCCGACAGCGTGCCGGTATCGTCCGGCGAGGGGACCACCACGTGACCGCTCCGCAACTGCCCAATTCGTTCCGCACCGGCCCGGATGACCGCGGCCATTTCGGCATCTTCGGCGGCCGCTATGTCGCCGAGACGCTGATGCCGCTGATCCTCGAGCTCGAAAAGGCCTATGAGGAGGCGAAGGCCGATCCGGCCTTCGCGGCCGAGCTCTCGGCGCTCTCGACCCACTATGCCGGCCGGCCGTCCAAGCTCTATTTCGCCGAGGGCCTGACCCGCCATCTCGGCGGCGCGCGCATCTTCTTCAAGCGCGAGGACCTCAACCACACCGGCAGCCACAAGATCAACAACTGCCTTGGCCAGATCCTGCTCGCCCGCCGCATGGGCAAGACGCGCATCATCGCCGAGACGGGCGCCGGCCAGCACGGCGTCGCCTCGGCGACGGTCTCGGCCCGCTTCGGCTTCCCCTGCGTCGTCTATATGGGCGCGACGGATGTCGAGCGGCAGAAGCCCAACGTCTTCCGCATGAAGCTGCTCGGCGCCGAGGTGAAGCCGGTGACCGCCGGCAACGGCACGCTCAAGGACGCCATGAACGAGGCGCTCCGCGACTGGGTGACCAATGTCGAGGACACCTATTACCTGATCGGCACCGCCGCCGGCCCGCATCCCTATCCCGAGCTCGTGCGCGACTTCCAGTCGGTGATCGGCACCGAGGCCCGCGCGCAGATGCTGGAGCAGGAGGGCCGCCTGCCCGACATGATCATTGCCGCCGTCGGCGGCGGCTCGAACGCCATTGGCCTCTTCCACCCCTTCCTCGACGACGCCTCGGTCAAGATCGTCGGCGTGGAAGCCGGCGGCCATGGCCTCGACGGCGACGAGCATTGCGCCTCGATGAATGCCGGCCGGCCGGGCGTGCTGCACGGCAATCGCACCTATCTGCTGCAGGATGCCGACGGGCAGATCCTCGAGGGTCATTCGATCTCGGCCGGTCTCGACTATCCCGGCGTCGGCCCGGAGCATTCCTGGCTGCGCGACACCGGCCGCGTCGATTATGTACCGATCCTCGACGACGAGGCGCTCGACGCGTTCCAGGTCTGCACCCGTACCGAGGGCATCATCCCGGCGCTCGAATCCGCGCATGCCATCGCCGAGGCGATCAAGCGCGCGCCGACCATGGACCGCGACGCGATCATCCTCGTCAACCTCTCCGGCCGCGGCGACAAGGACATCCACACCGTCGGCAAGCTGACGGGCCTGGAACTCTGACACTGGCCATGCAGCCGGCATGCTTCGATCGCCGCCGCCCTGCGCGCGGGCGTCCTTATTCGAGTGAGAACCCATGAGCAACACCCGCATCGACCGCCGCTTTGCTGCCGTGAGGGCCGAGGGCCGGCCGGCGCTCGTCACCTTCTTCACGGCCGGCGACCCCGACCAGGCGACGACGCTCTCGATCCTGAAGGCGCTGCCCGGCGCCGGCGCCGACGTCATCGAGCTCGGCATGCCGTTCTCGGATCCGATGGCCGACGGCCCGGCGATCCAGGCGGCGGGGCTGCGGGCGCTGAAAGGTGGCCAGACCATGGCGAAGACGCTCGAGATCGTGCGTCTCTTCCGCCAGGTCGACGACGCGACGCCGATCGTCCTCATGGGCTACTACAACCCGATCTACGCGCATGGCCCGGACGCCTTCGTCGCCGAGGCGAAGGAGGCCGGGGTCGACGGTCTCATCATCGTCGACCTGCCGCCGGAGGCGGATGACGAACTCTGCATCCCGGCGCTCAAGGCGGGGCTCAATTTCATCCGTCTCGCGACGCCCACCACCGATGACCGCCGCCTGCCGACGGTCCTCGCCAACACCTCGGGCTTCGTCTATTACGTCTCGATCAACGGCATCACCGGCTCGGCGGCGCCGGACAATTCGCGAGTCGCCGAGGCGGTCGCCCGCATCAAGCGGCATACCGACCTGCCGGTCGCGGTCGGCTTCGGCGTCCGCACGGCGGAGCAGGCGGCGGCGATCGGGGCGAATGCCGACGGCGTCGTGGTGGGCTCGGCGATCGTGCAGGCGATCGCGGCTTCGCTCGACGAAGGCGGCAAGGCGACCGAGGGCACGGTGTCCGCGGTCGTCGCGCTGGTGTCGCAGCTCGCCGAGGGCGTCCGCGCCGCGCGCCGCCTGAGCGCCGCGTAAGCGCCGGCAAGCAAGGAGTGTTCTTCCCATGAGCTGGATCAACGACGTCGTCCGTCCGAAGATCAAGAGCCTGCTCAACAAGCGCGAGGTTCCCGAGAATCTCTGGATCAAGGATCCGGAATCCGGCGAACTCGTCTTCCTGCGCGATCTCGAGGCCAACCACTATGTGGTGCCGAATTCCGGCTACCACATGCGCATGACGGCGCCGAAGCGCCTCGCCCATTTCTTCGACGAGGGCCGCTACGAGACGATCCCGCTTCCCGAGGTCGCGATCGATCCGCTGAAATTCCGCGACGAGAAGCGCTACACCGACCGCCTCAAGGACGCCCGCACCAAGACCGGGCTGCAGGACGCGGTGCTGGTCGGCGCCGGCTTCGTCGAGGGCGTGCCGCTCGTCGCCGCCGTGCAGGATTTCGACTTCATGGGCGGCTCGCTCGGCATGGCTGCCGGCGAGGCGGTGATCGCCGGCATGGAGACGGCGGTCCAGCGCCAGCAGCCCTTCGTGATGTTCGCAGCCTCGGGCGGCGCACGCATGCAGGAGGGCATCCTGTCGCTGATGCAGCTGCCCCGCACCACCGCGGCCGTGCTGGCGCTGCGCGACGCGCGCCTGCCCTATATCGTGGTGCTGACCAACCCGACCACAGGCGGCGTGACGGCGTCCTATGCCATGCTCGGCGATATCCAGATCGCGGAGCCCGGCGCGCTGATCGGCTTCGCCGGCCCGCGCGTCATCGAGCAGACGATCCGCGAGAAGCTGCCGGAGGGCTTCCAGCGCTCCGAATATCTCTTCGCGCATGGCATGGTCGACATGGTCGTGCACCGCCACGAGCTGCGGCCGACCATTGCCCGGCTCTGCGCCCTGCTGGGACCGAAGCCGCAGCCCGCTGCCGAGAGCAAGGCCGTCGCGCTCGCCACGTAAGGCGGCGCGATCGGCAAACCGGCGCCTGTCGGGCCGCGACCGGCGGCCCGCCGAGACCTGCCCGAAGGACTTTCGACCATGGACGACAGCGCCGCGATCCTCGAGCGGCTGTTCCGCCTGCATCCCAAGGAGATCGACCTCTCGCTGGAGCGGCTGCTGCCGCTGCTCGAGAAGCTCGGTCATCCCGAGCGGAAGCTCGGCACCCTCTTCCACATCGCCGGCACCAACGGCAAGGGATCGACGACCGCCTTCCTGCGCGCCATGCTGGAGGCGAGCGGGCGGACCGTCCATGTCTATACCTCGCCGCATCTCGTCAGCTTCCACGAGCGCATCCGCCTCGGCCAGCCCGGCGGCGGGCAGCATGTCGGCGAGGACGAGTTGGTGGCGACGCTGCTCGATGTCGAGCGGCTCAACGATGGCGCCCCGATCACGCAGTTCGAGATCACCACCGCGGCCGCCTTCGCGCTGTTCGCGGCCCATCCCGCCGATGTGACGCTGCTCGAGGTCGGCCTCGGCGGGCGCTATGACGCCACCAATGTCATCGACGCGCCGGATGTTTCGGTGATTACCTCGATCTCCATGGACCATGAGCGGTTTCTGGGCGACCGCATCGAGATGATCGCCGGCGAGAAGGCCGGCATCATCAAGCGCGGCCGACCCGTCGTCGTCGCGCCGCAGATCGCCGAAGTGATGGCCGTGATCGAACGCGAGGCAGAGCGCAAGCGCGCGCCGCTCTTCGTCGGCAATCGCGACTGGATCGCCCATGCCGAGCGCGGCCGGCTCGTCTTCCAGGACGAGAACGGCCTCGTCGACCTGCCCGCGCCGCGCCTTCCCGGGCGGCACCAGTTCGTCAATGCCGGCAATGCCGTGGCGGCGCTCCGCCATTCCTCGCTGGCCGTGCCGCAATCGGCCATCGAGGCCGGGCTGTCGGCCGTCGATTGGCCGGCGCGGATGCAGCGGCTGACGACCGGCAAGCTCCTCGCGCTCGCGCCGCCCGACTCCGAGCTCTGGCTCGACGGTGGCCACAATCCGGGCGCCGGGCTCGTCATCGCCGAGGCGGTGGCCGATCTCGAGGAGCGGCTGCCGCGGCCGCTCTATCTCATCGCGGGCATGCTGCAGACCAAGGATCCCGTCGGCTTCTTCCGCCCCTTCGCGGGCCTCGCAGCGCATGTCTTCACGGTGCCGATCGCCCATTCCTCGGCCGGCCGCGACCCGCAGGAACTCGCCGCGGCGGCGCGCGAGGCCGGTCTCGAGGCCGAGGCGACGAGCGACGTTCCGGCGGCTCTCGCGGCGCTCGGCCGCCTGTTGCCGCCCGGCACGGAGCCGCGCATCCTCATCTGCGGCTCGCTCTATCTCGCCGGCGACGTGCTCGACCTCAACGGCACGCCGCCGCGCTGAGGCACCCCAAACCGCCCAGTTGCTCGGGGGGAACGATGACGGCGCAGGCAGGACGGCGGCACATCGCCTCGCTGGACGTCCTCCGCGTCGGCTCGATGCTCTATATCGTCGGCTTCTGGCATCTGATGAACTATGCCGTCGCGGGCGGCTTTTATCGGGGCGAGGTGACGACGCGCATCACCGTGGTGCTGCTCGCGACCTTCACGATGCTGTCCGGCTATCTGCTCGGATTGCGCCCCGTCGAGCCGACCCGCGCCTCGATCGCCGGCTTCTACCGGCGGCGGATGCTGCGCATCTATCCGCCGCTCGTCATTGCCGTGCTCTGCTTCGTCTGGATCGGCCTGACGCCCTGGCCGACGGCGATCCGCACCATTCTCCTCGTCGGCGAGATCGTCGGCCCGCCGCCGCTGACGCTCTGGTATGTCGCGATGCTGGCGCTCTTCTACCTCATCACGCCGCTGCTCTCGGTCGGACCACCCGTCCGGCGCGCGCTCGCCGCGACCTGGGTGATGCTGCTGTTCGTGGCGCTGTCTGTCTGGGGCGGCCTTGCGACCGATCCGAGGCTCGCGCTCTATTTTCCGAGCTTCGCCATCGGACTTGCACTCGCCCGCGAACCCCTGCCGCCGCGATGGATGCTGCCCGCTTCCGCCGGGCTCGGGCTCCTGGCGATCGTCCTGACGCTTGGCCAGCCGGTTCCTGCTCTCGAGTACACGCTCCTCTCGGCGCCGATGGCGAGCCTGCTGGCCTTCGCGCTGCTTCTTCTCGCGCTGCGCCTCGCCGACCGCGTGCCGGCCTCACCGCCCCTCGCGACGCTCGGGACCGCCAGCTTCTTCATGTATCTGCTGCACCGCCCGATCTACCAGACGCTGGCGCCGCATATCCCGTTCGCCGATCCTGTGGGCCGAACCGCGACGCTGGTCCTCGTCGCGCTTCCGATCGTGGCGGTCGCCAGCTGGATCGCGCAGAAGGCCTATGACGCGCTGCTCGTCCGGCTGCGCCTCACCTGAAACCGTTTCCGAAAACGAAAACGGGGCCCGAAGGCCCCGTTCCGATCGGTCCTGAGACGATGCTCAGATCGCGTTCTTGATCCAGTCGGCCAGCCGGTTCTTCGGCGCGGCGCCGACCTGGATGGCGGCCGGCTCGCCGTCCTTGAACAGGATCAGCGTCGGGATCGAGCGCACGCCATAGCGCACGGCGATGTTCGGATTCTCGTCGATATTGAGCTTGGCGATGGTCACCTTGCCGTCCATCTCCTGCTGGATCTCCTCCAGCGCCGGCGCGATCATCCGGCAGGGGCCGCACCACTCGGCCCAGAAATCGACGACGACGGGACCGCTCGCACCGAGAACGTCGGTGTCGAAGGAGCTGTCGGTTACTTTGGCGGTCGCCATGAAAAGCCTCGCGCGGGATTGAGGGGTAAGTGGGCCGAAGGTAGGGAGAGCCCCCGAGCCGGTCAAGGCTTTGTGGGTCACGCCCTGGTGATACGCGAGATATGCTCGTCGAGACGCCCGGACGGCACAGAAATGAGCCGCGGCGCCTCGGTATAGACGAGCACGGCCTCGACCTGTCGGCCCGGATAGAGCCTCTCCAGCACCGCGCGGTAGAGCGCGAGCTGTAGCTGATGCGATTCGGGCACGGCCTTGAGATCGGCCGGCGGCGAACGATCGGTCTTGAAATCGGCGATCAGGATGCGGCCCTCGCCGACGACGAGGCGGTCGATACGGCCGGAGACGGCGAGCGGCCCCGAAGGCGTCGCGATCGCGCCCTCGATGGCGACCTCGGCCCGGCTGCCGGGGCCGAACAGCGGGGCAATGTCAGGCGCCGCGATCAGCGCCGCGAGGTCGGCCGCGAGGCGGGTCCGCTCGGCCTCTTCCCAGTCCGGCGCGACCGCGTCCAGATAGGCGGTGGCGACCGCGGTGCGGCTTTCCGCGGGATGCTCGGGCAGCGCCTGCAGCAGGCGGTGAACGATGACGCCGCGGGCGAGCGCCGCGGCCGCCGCGGGCGCGGGCGCGCGCTGGCCGGAAGGGCGCAGGCGGCGCGCTTCGGCGGGGGCCGGCGGCGGCGCCTCGGCTAGGAACGGGGGCAGCGGCGCCGGGCGGCGCTCCGCCGGAGGCGCGGTCTCGCGGGCCGGCGCCGCTTCGGCCCCCCAGTCGCGGCGCCATTCGAGGCTCTCGAAGACATCCTCGCCCAGCGTGACGGTGACGGCGCGCGCCGTGGGGGCCAGCGCCTGGCGCACGAGATCCTGCCAGAGCGGCTCGGCTGGCGGCCGCGCCTTCAGCGTTCCGCAGACGATGAGCCGGTCGCGCGCCCGCGTCAGGGCGACATAGAGCAGGCGGCGATATTCCTCTCGCGCCTTGTCGCGCAGCCCCTCGATCGCCGCCTTGACGGGCGTCGGCCGGGGAATGCCGGGCACCACATAGGCGAGCGGTGCGCCTGACGCGTCATCCGGATCGTCGGCGAGCGCCACCAGCTCGGGATCATGGCCGGCATGGGCGGGCGCCGAACCCGTGTCGATGAGGAAGACGATCTCCGCCTCGAGGCCCTTGGCGCCATGCACGGTCATCACGCGGATCTCGTCGCGGGCGAGGTCGGCATCGCGCTTGATCTCGGTCGCCGCCGCCCGCATCCAGGCGACGAAGCCCTGCAGCGAGGGCGTCTCGCTGTCCTCGAAAGCGAGCGCGCGCGCAAGGAACTCGTCCAGCACCTCGTCGGCTTCGGCGCCGAGCCGGGCAAGAGTGGCCCGGCGGCCGCCATCCGGGCCGAGGATGCGCGCGAAGAAGGCATGCGGCCCCATGCGGTCGGCCCGCGCCCGCCAAGTCGCGAACCGCTCGGCCGCGGCAATGGCGGCGGGCAGTGGCGAGGCCGCGAGCGCGGCGGCGAGCGAACCGGACCGTCCATGCGAGAGCGCGAAGAGATCGTCTTCCGAAAGGCCCACCAGCGGGCTCTTCAGGAGGGCGGCGAGCGCGAGGTCGTCCTGCGGCTGCAGCGTCGCATCGGCGAGCGCGAGGAGATCGAGCACGGCGATATGCCGCCCGAGCGCGAGACGATCCGCACCCGCCACCGCGAGGCCGGCGCCTTTGAGAGCGCGGTTGATGGCGTCGGTCTGCGGGCCGCGCGTCCGGGTCAGGATCAGGATGTTGCCCGGCCGGATCGGCGCGCCGGTGGCCTCGATCCGCTCGCCGCGCGCGATCCAGCCGGCGATGGTGCGGGCGATGCGGTCGGCGAGGCGGACAGCCGGGCTGCGGGTGTCCAGGCGGTCGAGCGGCGCGTGCCATTCCTCGGGCTCGGCCACCTCCTCCGGCGCGATGGGGTCCCAGATCGTGACCCGCCCAGCCTCGCCGCGCCGCGCCGCCTCGTGGACGGTCGGCGCGGGGTCGCGGGTGAGGCCGCGATGCGCGTCCGGATCGGCGAAGACGGCATCGACGGCCGCCAGCACATCGGCAGTCGAGCGGAAGGAGAGGCGCAGCTCCAGCGCTCGGAAGGTCGCGTCGACATCGCCCGCCGCCTTGCGGAAGCGCTGGCGCTGGCGGGCAAACCAGGCCGGCACCGCGCCCTGGAAGGAGTAGATCGACTGCTTCTCATCGCCGACCGCGAAGAAGGTGCGCTGCCGCTCGGTCGCTCCCTCGCCCGCGAAGAACTCGTCGGCGAGGCCGCCGATCACGCCCCATTGGCCCGGGCTCGTGTCCTGCGCCTCGTCGACAAGGATATGGTCGAGGCCGCGGTCGAGCTTGTAATGCACCCAGCGCGAGGCTTCCGAGCGATGCAGCAGCGCATCGGTGCGGGCGACGAGATCCTCGAAGTCGAGGGCACCCGCGCGCCGCTTGGCAGTCTCGTAGCCTTCGACGACGGCTTCGCCCAGCACCAGCAGCGCCTCCGTAGCATCGGCGGCCTGCGCCGACGCGATACGCTCCAGCAGCGCTTCCAGCCGCGCGCCCTCGGCCTGCAGCCGCTCGGCGAGGCCGGGCCAGCCATCGAGCACCGCCTTCGGTGCGAGGCTCTTGCGGATCGTGCCGCTGGCCGTGAGCATATAGGCGCGCCAGATCCCGGCGCGCGCCAGCGGATCGGCGGTCTCCGCGAAGGGCGCGAGGACCGCGCCGAGCTCCTGATGCTTCGGCCCGGCGGCCGAGAGCGCGGCCACGAGCCTTGCGATGTCGGCGTCGCTGAACGAAAGCCCTGAGGCGACCGACGCTTCGAGGCTCGCGACCTCGTCGTCGGGCGAGAGGCCGAGCCTTTCCCGGAGCGCCGCGAGCCCCTCGTCGAGCGAGCCATGCGCCTCGATCATCGCCGTCAGCGCGGCGCGGCGGGCGATGATCTCGTCGAGCGCCGTCTCGATGCCCTGGTCGGACGCCGCCGTCAGCAGGCGGGCGAAGGCGCGGCCGAGCCGGGAATGGCCGTCGGCGCTCGCCTTGGCCAGTACCTGGCGGCGGGCGGTCTCGATCAGGATGTCGGCCTCGCGCTCGTCGAGCACGGTGAAGGCGCCGGCGACCTCCGCCTCGAAGGGGAACTGGTGCAGCAGCCTTTCGCAGAAGGCGTGGATGGTCTGGATCTTCAGCCCGCCCGGCGTCTCCAGCGCCCGCGCGAACAGGCGGCGGGCGCGGATGCGGTCCTCGGCGGTGACGGCGCCGCCATGATGATCCGCGAGCACCGCGTCGAGCGCCGCATCGTCGAGCCGGGTCCACTCCGCGAGCGTCTTGAACACGCGCGCCGCCATCTCCGCCGCCGCCGCCTTGGTGAAGGTGAGGCAGAGGATGGAGCCGGGATCGGCGCCGGCGAGCAGCAGGCGGATGACGCGCCGCGCCAGCACATAGGTCTTGCCCGAGCCGGCATTGGCCGAGACCCAGGCCGAGGCCCTGGGGTCGGTCGCCTCGCGCTGGACGCGCCGGGTTTCGTCGTCGACCGCGATCATGTCTCGTCGCCCTCGCCGAGCGCCCATTCCGCCACGCGGGCGAGATGGTCATAGGGGCTCTCCCAGCGCGTCTCGAACATTGGCCGCGCCCGCGAGACATAGGCGCGGTCTTCGTCGGCATAGGCGGCGACGAGCCGGGCCAGCCGGTCGGCGGCCTCCGCGCCGAGCTCGTCGGCCGTCTTGTCCTTCAGCGCGCTGGAGAAGGGCTGGCCCTTGCCGACCTTGCCGAGGCCGATCCAGCCAAGCACGGCGACCGAGCCGCCGGCCGGGATGTCGCGGAAGGCGCCCCGGGCGAGCATGGCGGATTCGAGCGCCAGCTGCGGCGCGAGGCCCGTGGCGAGCTGCTTGGCCGAAGGCGGCGCGCCGGTCTTGAAATCGATGATCTCATAGGCGCCGTCGCGGCGGCGGTCGATGCGGTCGGCGCGGCCGGTCAGCTCGAAGCCGCCGATGACCGCCATGCGGCCGTCGATCTCGGCATGACGCTCGGCGATCTGGTCGCGCGACCGCTCCCAGCCGACATACCACCGGGCGATGGCAAGAAAGCGCGGCCACCACAGCGCATGCACGGCCGGAAACGCCGCGATCTCGCGGAAGACGTCGCGGCCTTCTTCGATCAGCGCCGCCTCGGCCTCATCATCGAATGTCCCCGTCCACCGCTGCGCGAAACGGCCGAGCGCCTCGTGGATCAGCGTGCCGCGCAGCGCGGCGTCGGGCGCGACGTCGATCGGATCGAGCGGCTCCAGCTTGAGGATGCGCCGCGCATAGATCGCGTAAGGGTCGCGCACCAGCGTCTCGATCTCGGTGACGGAGAGCCGCTTCGGCCGCGCCGCAAGCGGCGGTTTCGGGCGCGGGCGCTTCGTCGCCTCCGCCAACGGCGCGGCGTCGAGCGCGCGGGCCCAGTCGAGATAGACGGCGCCGCGATCCCGGAGCTCCTTCGTGGCCGCCGCGCCGAGGCGGGCATCGATGCGCTGTAGCCACCGCGAGGGGATGGTCGGCGTGCCGCCGCGCCGCTCGCAGCGGGTGATGACGACGCGCGGATTGCCGAGCGCCGCCGCGAAATCATGCGCCGCCTGCCCGAGCCGGCGTTCCGGCGCCTCGAGGCCGAAAGCGGCGCGCATCGAGCGCGACAGCCAGGGATCGGTGCGCGCGACCGACGGCCAGATGCCTTCGTCGAGACCGGCCAGCACCAGGCAGTCGGCCGATTGCAGGCGCGCCTCCAGCGTGCCCCAGATGGCGATGCGCGGATCACCACCGCCGCGTGGCGGCACCGCGGCGCCGCCCATCGCCGCGTCGAGGAAGTCCGGGAACTCGGGACCCGAAAGCGCCAGCGCCGCGCCATGCGGACCGCCGAGGCCATCGAGCAAATCCGAGAGGGCTTCGCCGTCCTCGTCCGCCTCGATCACGCCGGGCTCGTCCTCGGTTGCGAGGACGGCGGCGAGCGTGGTGCGGAGTTCGAGCGCCAGCGTCGCCGCGTCGCTGCGGGCGCCATCGGCGAGCCGGGCGGCCAGCGGATCGAGGGCTGCGACCATGCGGGTGACGAGATCGGCCGCCGCGTCGCAATCGGCGACCGTGAGCCGCCGCACGGACGGATGCAGGCGCCTCTCCGGATCGGCGGCATCGTCGATCGCCGCCGCCAGCGCGGTCGGGAGACCGGCGAGACCGCCGGCGAGCAAACGGCCGCGGAAGAGCAGCAGGTCGATCGTCTCGGCAGCGGCGCGGCAGACCGGGCGTGGCAGGCCGAAGGTCGCGAGCGGATGCTTGGCGAGCGCCAGGATATCGAGCGGCGCGCCATCGGAGCGGGCGGCCGCGGTCGCGAGCCGGGCTAGGGTGCCGATCGGCGTGCCGCGCAGCCCGCGACCGGCGCTGTCGACGACATCGAGGCCGAAACGCTGCAATTCCGCCACCACCCGCGCGGCGATGGCGCGGTCGGGCGTCACCAGCGCCGCGCTGGCGCCGGGCTCATCGATGGCTTCGCGCAGCACGACGGCGATCGCGAGCGCTTCTTCCTGCTCGTTGCGGGCAGCGACGAGCGCGATGCCCTCCGTCGCGAGCGGATCGACATCCGGCGCCAGCGCCCAGGCCTCGGTCGTCTCGGCCGGCCGCATGGCATCGGAGCCGAGGCGGCCGCGCGCCGCGAGCGCCGGCGGCGGGCTCGCCAGCGTCTCGACATCGGCGCGCAGGATGCCGGCGCGGCCGAGCCACTGCTTGAGGCCATATTGCGGATGGCCGGGCGCCCCGACGGCGCCGCCTCCGATGGCGTTCCAGGCCTCCTCGTCGAGACCGAGATCGAGATCGGGAAGCACCACCGCGCCATTACCGAGCCGGGCGATGGTGGCGAGCAGCTCGGCCGTCGCGGGAACCGAGCCGGTCGAGCCCGCCGCCACGACGAGGCCCGGCGGCGGCGTGGTGCGGAGCCGCTCGGCCTCGGCCCGGATGAGGAGATCGCGGCGCGCCGCCGGATCGGCGAGGCCATTCTCGGCGAGAAAGGCGGGCCAGGCCTCGCCGACGATCTTCAGGAAATCGAGCGTGATCTGCCAGTAGCGGGCGAGATCCTCCGGAACGAGACGGTCGAGCGTCGAGAAGCTGAAGCCCGCCGCCGCCACGTCGTCGACGAGGCGGGCGAGATCGCCGGCAAGATGGAAGGCATCAGCGGCCGAGGCGGGAATGGTGACGGGCGCATCGGGGCTCTCGGCCAGCACCGCCTGGCGCAGCCGGTCGCCCCAGGCCCGCGTCAGCCGTGCCAGCACCAGTTGCCGGTCGAGCCGCGAGATCGCCGCCGGCAGCACGAGGCGGTCGGCCGGATCCTCGACCGGCTGCAACAGGAGATCGTCCTCGTCGACATCGCCGATCGGCCGGATGACGGGGAGGATTGCCGCGCCGCCGAGCCGCTCGGCGAGCACGGCGCCGAGCGCGCGGGCCGCGCGGCGGTTGGGCAGGAAGATGCGGATATCGGCGAGCGCCAGCGGATCGGCGGCGAAATCCGGCACCGAGCCGAGCCGGCCGCCGAGCAGAGCATCGGCGAGCGTCGGCAGGAACCGGGCGCCGGCGGGAATGGTGAAGACGCGCGCCCGCTCCGCCATCGGCTCAGGCAGCGCTCTCCGCCACCGAAAGCTCGGCCTCGCGGATCGCCTCCGGCGTCCCGACATGCAGCCAGATGCCGTCCATGCGCACGCCGAAGAGGCGCCGCGCGGCGATGGCGCGGTCGAACAGGAGATTGAGCGAGAAGGCGCCTTCCGGCAGGTCGGTGAAGAGGCGCGGCGACAGGATCGCAGCGCCGGAATAGACGAAGGGGGCGATGGTGCGCTCGGGACGGCGCGACAGCCGGCCCTCCTTGTCCATCAGGAAATCGCCGGGGCCGTAATAGCCGATCGAGGCCACGGTGGGCGCCAGCATCAGCAGCGCGTCCATCTCGGCATCGTTCCAGCCGCCGGCCAGCCAGTCGAGATTGGGCCGCGGCCCCTCGATCCAGAAGCTGTCGGAATTCATGACATAGAACGGCTCGTCGCCGAGCAGCGGCAGCGCCTTGGCGATGCCGCCGCCCGTCTCCAGCAGCGCGCCGCGCTCGTCGGAGACGATCACCGTCGGCGCCTTGCGCTTCCTGACATGCACCTCGACGAGATCGGCGAGGTAGTGGACGTTCACCACCGCCTCCTCGACGCCGGCGCGGGCGAGACGGTCGAGCGCGCGGTCGATCATGGAGCGGCCCGCCACCTCGATCAGCGGCTTCGGCACGGTGGCGGTCACGGGGCGCATCCGCTTGCCGATACCGGCGGCCAGCACCATGGCGCGGCGCGGTCCTGCGGGCTTGCGGAACGGAATGGGGTCGGTCATCGCATTCTTCTTCTTGTCGGTTCGGGCGCCCGGATGGCGCCCGCGTCAATCGTCGAGCGGAAGGTGACGATCGTACCAGAGCGCCAGCGGCGACAGAACCTCATGGCGCAGATTCCGCATCAGATAGGCCTTTACCCGCGGAATGTGACGGAGATATTGGGGCCTTCCGAAGGCGGTGGCCAGCCGCGCGAAGCCGCCGAGGATCTTCGTCGTGCGCTGCGCCCCGGAAATGGCATAGGCCGCGGCGAAGGCATCGCCATCGAAGCCGCCCGTCCGCTGCCGCGCCGCGACATAGGCGTCGATCGTCGCCTGCTCCAGCGCCTCCTCGACATCGACACGCACGTCCTGCCCCAGCGAGGCGAGGTCATAGGCGTTGGCGCCGATCATCGCATCCTGATGGTCGAGGACGCCGATCCGCTGGATGCCCGCGCGCTCCGGCAGCCAGAGCAGGTTCGGCGAATGATAGTCGCGCAGCAGCCAGCTCTTCTCCGCCGCGTCGAAACGGCCGAACAGCTCTATCCAGATCGCGCGGAACGCAGCTTCCGCCTCGTCGTCGAGCGTCCGACCGATCAGCGGCGCATACCAGCGCGGCAGGAGATCGACCTCGATCAGGAAAGCGTCGCGGTCGAAATCGGGAATGCGGTAGTCGCCAACGCCCGAAACGGGGAGGTCGACCGGCCGCGCCGCGGCGTGGAGATGGGCGAGGAGCTCGGCGGCAGCCTGCCAGCGTTCCGGCCGTGGCGTGCCGTCCTCGACGATGAAGGCGTCGCCGAGATCTTCCAAGAGCAAGAGCCCCGCCGGAATGTCGGCGGCGAGGATGCGCGGGGCCGAGATACCGATGGCGCGGAGACCCTCGTTCATGGCGACGAAGGGGAGGACCGTCGTCGCGCGATGGGCGACATCGTCATAGCTGCGCCCGTCCCAGACCGGCGGCCCCGGCAGCCGGTCGCGCGCATCCATCAGCACCGCGCGCGTGCCATCGGCGCGCAGGATGCGTTCATAACTGCGGCCCGAGGCGTCACCGGCGAGATGCGCCCTGTGGGCCTCGCCGAAGCCGGCCTCTTCCAGGAAACGGGCGATCCCGGCGAGACGCGCCAACCGCTCCGGCCAGCCGCCGCCACCCGAGAGCGCGGCGCGGCGGCCCTCGCCCTCGATATCGAGACGGATCGTCAGCGCAGCGGACGGAATCCTGTTCCCGCCGCGCTCCGGCCATTCGATCAGCACGGCGCCGTCGGCGACCGCCTCGTCGAAGCCGATCTCGTCGAGTTCGTCCGCCGAGCCGAGCCGATAGAGATCGAAATGGGCGATCGGCACACGGCCCGGATAGGTCTGCACGATCGTGAAGGTCGGGCTCGGCACTTCGAGCGCCGGGTCGCCGGCAACGGCGCGGATTAAAGCCCGGGCGAGCGTCGTCTTGCCGGCGCCGAGATCGCCCTCGAGCGCGATGACGTCGCCGGCTGCGAGCCTCGTCGCGAGCGCCTCGGCGAGGCGGAGGGTCGCGGCCTCGTCGGCGAGCCTCAGGACCAGCGGCGCGTCGCTCATTCCGCGGCGATGTCGAGCGCGTCGGGCCGGATCGGCAGGCGGACGGTCACCTTGGTGCCCTGGCCGATCTCGGACACGATGGAGACGCTGCCGCCATGGAGCTCGACGAAGCTGCGCACGATGGCGAGACCGAGACCGGCGCCGCCGCGCGCCGAGCCCGAAGCGCGGCTCTCGAAGCGCTCGAAGACGGAGGCGATGAAGTCGGCCGGGATGCCCGGACCCTCGTCGGAAACGGTGAACTCGATCATGTCGCCGGCGCGGCGCGCGGCGAGGCGGATCGTGGCGCCGGCCGGCGAGAAGCCGACGGCGTTCGAGAGCAGGTTGTAGAGAATCTGGCGGATGCGCTTCTCGTCGGCGACGAAGCTGCCGAGATCGGCGGGGAGGCGCGTTTCCAGCTTCAGCCGCGATTCGCGCAGCCGGTCGCGCACGCCCTCGGTGGCGGCGGCCACCGTGTCGGCGACATTCACCTCGCCGAGATCGAGGGTGATGATGCCGGCATCGACGGTGGCGAGGTCGAGGATGTCGTTGACGATGGCGAGCAGCGAACCGCTCGAGGATAGGATATAGCCGGTATATTCGCGCTGCTTGTCGTTGAGCGGTCCGACGGTGACGTCGGCGAGCAGCTGCGCGAAGCCGATGATGTTGGTGAGCGGCGAGCGCAGCTCATAGGACACGTGCTGGATGAAGGCGTTCTTGAGCCCGTCCGCCGCTTCCAGAACCTCGTTGCGGTCGGTCAGCGCGCGCTCGACCTGCACGGTGTCGGTGACGTCGACGAAGGTCACCATGGTCTGCCCGTTCGGCAGCGGCACCATCGCATAGTCGATGACGCGGCGGTCATGGCGCTCCATGCGGCCATGGAAGCCCGAGCGCCGCTCGCCGAGGCCGGCGACCTCCGCGGTGAAGCGCGCCCATTCCTCGGCGCCGTCCGTCTCGGCGCTGCAGGCCCGCGCGATGTCGCCGACATGCGGCCGGCCCGCCAGCATCGCCGGATCGAGCCGCCAGATGCGCGCGAAGGCGGGGTTATGCAGGCGGAGCCGCCCGTCCGACCCGAACACCGCGACGCCTTCGGCGAGATTGTCGAGCGTCTCGCCCTGAACCTGGATCAGCGCGTTGTAGCGGCTTTCGAGATCGAGCCGCTCGGTGACGTTCTCGTAGATCCATGTCATGCCGCCCTGCGGATGCGGGTTGGCGATGACGCGCAGCGTCTGCCCGTCCGGCAGATGCCACCAGAACTCGCGGGCATCGACGGACTGATAGGCGGCGAAGAGCTCCTTGCGCCAGCTCTTGAAATCGACCTGCTCGGGCAACCGGCGGCCGGCGCGCATCCGCTCCAGCACGGCGCTCTCGTCCGGCTGCTGGTCGAGGAAGGAGGCCTCGAGGCCGAAAAGCTGGCGGAAGGCGGCGTTGTAGGAGCGCAGCCGATGATCCGGCCCGAACACGGCGACGGCCGTCGCCAGCTGGTCCAGCGTGCGGGCATGGAACTCGACCAGCCGCTTCATCTGCGCCTGCAGCGCCTCGATCTCGGTCGCATCGGTGGCGAGGCCGGCGCTGCCCGCCTCGGACGCCACGTCGACGACATCGAACATGCGCCGTTCGCCGGCGACAACCAGCGGCAGGCGGCGGCCGAAATCGCGCCCCTCGGCATGGGCGCGGGCGATCGCCTGGCGGCCCGCGGTATCGACGAGTTCGAGACGGCGGCGCAGCGCATCCTCGAGGCTGGTGGCCTCGACGGCGCCGAGATA
Organism: Kaistia sp.; assembly: GCA_963966455.1. GTDB lineage: Bacteria > Pseudomonadota > Alphaproteobacteria > Rhizobiales > Kaistiaceae > Kaistia > Kaistia cartagenensis. Next base: position 56,044 of record CAWZZK010000109.1, read on the forward strand.
GGCGGGATTGGCCCATTGCAGGGCGCCGTCGCGGTCGCGAATCCAGCAGGGCAGCGGCGCGGCCTCGATCAGGGCGCGCATCGCCGTGACGTCGTGGCTGAGGCGTCGATGGCGCGCATCGAGCTCGGCCAGTGCCAGCCGGTCGCCCGAGAGATCGCGAAAGCGGGCGACGGCGCGTCCGGCGGCGGTGCGCCCGGCCGCCTCGACGAAGCTGCCATTCGCCGTTTCGAGCGCGAGGGTGAAGGTCTCGCCGCGCCCGCGCAGCCGCTCCAGCGCCAGATCGAGGCGGCTCGCAGAGCTTCCCGTCAGCCAGGTGCCGAAGGCGAGGAACGCCGCGCGCTCCTCGGGGGCGCCGCAGGCGCGCGGCAGCCGACCCATGACGAGCGGCGGCTCTTCCGGGCCGCTCCAGGCGACGAGGCGCTGGTCGTCGGCATTGACGAGGGCCTCCGCGCGGTCGGCGGCGGCGCGGAGATCGGCGACGCGCAATTGCGTCTCGGCCAGCGCCGCCTCGGCCCGGTCTCGCGCGCGCAGGAGCACGGCGATCGCCACCAGCGCGAAGATCAGCACGCCGAACACGGCGCTGAACGAGACGATGCGGTCGGGGGCGAGCAAGGCGGCCGTCAGCTCGCTGGCTGCGGCGCCGCGTGCGCCCGGCAGCATGAGAGCGGCGACAAGGATGGCGAGCCTGGCGGCGGCCGGGCGGCGCGCGCCGGCCGGAATCCATCTCGATTTCCCGCTATGCCAAGGCAAAGACAGGTCCTTCCGCCAAGACGTGTTACCTGGGACGACCCGCCGCGACGCCTGACGCTACCCACCGGCGATGCGCTCGAATCACCCTAATGTAGCGGTTCGGGGAATCCTGAGGGAAGCCGCAGGCGACGAGAAAAGGGCCATGCGGTGCAACACCGCATGGCCCTGGACTGTCGCGCGGTCATGGTTAACCGGCGGTTAAGCTGCTTAGTGGCGCCAGCGCGCCCCGCATCAGTAGCGGTAGTGCTCCGGCTTGAACGGGCCGGACTCCGACACGCCGATATAGGCCTGCTGCTTGTCGTTGAGCTTGGTCAGCTTGACGCCGATCTTCGCGAGATGAAGCGCCGCGACCTTCTCGTCGAGGAATTTCGGCAGCGTGTAGACCTTCTTCTCGTAGACGCCGGGCTTGGTGAACAGTTCGATCTGCGCCAGCGTCTGGTTGGTGAAGGACGCCGACATCACGAAGCTCGGATGACCCATGGCGTTGCCGAGATTGACCAGACGGCCCTCGGACAGAAGGATCACGCGCTTGCTGTCGGGGAACTCGATCTCGTCGACCTGCGGCTTGACCTTGTGCCACTTGTAGTTGCGCAGCGCCGCAACCTGGATCTCGCTGTCGAAATGGCCGATATTGCAGACGATGGCGCGATCCTTCATGGCGCGCATATGGTCGATCGTGATTACGTCGACATTGCCGGTCGCGGTCACGAAGATGTCGGCCTTGGGCGCCGCCTCTTCCATGGTCACGACTTCGTAGCCTTCCATCGCCGCCTGCAGGGCGCAGATCGGATCGACTTCCGACACCATCACGCGGCAGCCGGCCTGGCGCAGCGAGGCGGCCGAGCCCTTGCCGACATCGCCGAAGCCGGCGACCATCGCGACCTTGCCGGCCATCATGACATCGGTGCCGCGGCGGATACCGTCGACCAGCGACTCGCGGCAGCCATAGAGATTGTCGAATTTCGACTTCGTCACCGAGTCGTTCACATTGATGGCCGGGAAGAGCAGCGTGCCCTTCTTCTGCATCTCGTAGAGACGGTGCACGCCCGTCGTCGTCTCCTCGGTCACGCCGCGGATCGACTGGGCGAGCTTCGTGTACCAGCCGGGCTTGTGCTTCAGGCGGCGCTTGATGGCCGCGAAGAACACTTCCTCTTCCTCGTTGCCGGGCGTGTCGAGGAAGGCGGTGTCGCCCTGCTCGGCACGGAGGCCGAGATGGACCAGCGCCGTCGCGTCGCCGCCATCGTCGAGGATCATGTTGGGCACGCCGCCATCCGCCCATTCGAAGATGCGGTGGGTGTATTCCCAGTAGTCCTCAAGGCTCTCGCCCTTGATGGCGAAGACCGGCGTGCCGCCATCGGCGATCGCCGCCGCGGCGTGGTCCTGCGTCGAATAGATGTTGCACGAGGCCCAGCGCACATCGGCGCCGAGCGCCTTCAGCGTCTCGATCAGCACGCCGGTCTGGATCGTCATGTGCAGCGAGCCGGCAATGCGCGCGCCCTTCAGCGGCTGCGACGGGCCGTACTCGGCCCGAAGGCTCATCAGGCCCGGCATCTCGACCTCGGCGATGTCGAGCTCGCGGCGTCCCCAATCGGCGCGACCGATATCCTTGATCGCGTAATCGTGCTGTTCGGCCATGGCCCTCTCCAATGATC
>CAWZZK010000110.1:0-34988 GCA_963966455.1 Kaistia sp.
GGGGATGCCGCGGCCGATGTTGGAGAAGTCCGGCTATCTCAAGAGCTTCCCGCAGCTCGCCGGCTGCGTCCATTCCTTCATGGGCGGCGAGGCCGACCATGCGCAGCTCCTGCAGATGCTCGCCAATGGCGAGGACTGGACGGAGATGCAGAAGGCGACCGATGTCGTGCTGACGCCGGCGGCCTGCTATCCGCTCTATCCGACCGTCGCCAGGCGCGGCCCGCTGCCGGAAGGCGGCGTGCTGTTCGACCTCCAGTCCTACTGCTTCCGCCACGAGCCCTCGCAGGATCCGGCCCGCATGCAGCTGTTCCGCATGCGGGAATTCGTCCGCATCGGCTCGCCCGAGCAGGTCAGGAGCTTCCGCGAGACCTGGCTCGAGCGCGGCCCGGAGATGATCCGCTCACTCGGCCTTCCCTGCGACATCGACCTCGCCAACGACCCGTTCTTCGGCCGCGCCGGCAAGATGCTGGCCAACAACCAGCGCGACCAGGGGCTGAAATTCGAGCTGCTCATCCCGGTCGCCAACGAGAAGCCGACGGCCTGCCTCTCCTTCAACTACCACCAGGACCATTTCGGCACGCTGTGGGGCATCGCGCAGGCGAATGGCGAGGCGGCGCATTCGGCCTGTGTCGGCTTCGGCCTCGAGCGCGTTGCGCTGGCGCTGTTCCGCCATCACGGCATGAAGCTCGCCGACTGGCCGAAGCCGGTCCGCGACGTTCTCTGGGGCTGAGCCGGAGGAAGCCGATGTCATCGCTCGCCCGCCTCGATCCGGCCGCGCACCGCCCGCATGCGCTGCATGACGGTGCCCGCGCCTGGCCCGAGACCAACTGCTATGTCGACCTCTTCATCGAGCTCGTCGGCGCGCTCGGGCTCGAGGCCGAGGCGATGTTCGGCTTCACCGTCACGCAGGACTTCGAGGACGACCAGTTCACCTTCTTCAAGGTGCCCGTCGACGACCTCGAGGCGCTCTTTGGCCTCCGGGTCCAGGAACTCGCGATCTTCGACGACCTGGCCGCCCATGTCGCGCGGCAGGTCGCCCGCGAACGCGTCGTGCTCGTCGAGATGGACGGCTTTTACCTGCCCGATACCGGCGGCGTCTCCTATGGCGTGCAGCACACCAAGACGACCGTCGGCATCGCGTCGATCGATGTCGCCGCGCGGCGAATGACCTATTTCCACAACGCCGGATTCTTCGAGCTCTCCGGCGCGGATTTCGACGGGCTCTTTTCCCAGGCCGGACGCGACCGGAAGGCCGACGCGCTGCTGCCCTATACGGAATTCGTCAAGCTGCCGGCGGCGCCGGTCAAGGTCGATACGCTCGCCGTCGCCAGACGGTTGATGGTGCGCCACCTCGCGCGGCGTCCGGCGGCCAATCCGATCGCGGGTTTCGGCGCGTCGCTCTCGAACCATCTCGCCGATCTCGCGGGACGGCCGCAGGACTATTTCCACATCTACGCCTTCAACACGCTGCGCCAGCTCGGCGCCAATTTCGAGCTGCTTGCGAGTCATCTCGCCTGGCTCTCGACGAAGGGCGAGCCGGGCCTTGCCCGCGCTGAAGCAGCGGCGCTGGAGATTGCGACGAGCGCCAAGACGATGCAGTTCAAGCTCGCCCGCGCCATGGCCCGCGGCCGCTTCGACGGGCTGGATGCGTTCATCGCGCCGATGGCGGCGGCCTGGGACACCGTCATGTCGGAACTCGACGCCCGCTTCATCGCAGGCCGGGTCGACCGCCGGGCGGCGTAGCGCGTCAGGTCAGTGTCGGCGAAGCAAGACCCCCACCCCGCCCTCCCCCGCAAGGGGGAGGGAGTCCTTCCGCCGGTGTCCGGTGTCCGGTGTCGATAGGGCCTGAGCGCGACCCTCTCCCCCCTTGCGGGGGAGAGCTGGAGTGGGGGCCTTTCTTTTCCAGAGCCTGATAACGGAATGACCATGCACCCCCTTTCCGACAGCGCCGCGCCGGCCCTTGATCTGAACATCGGCTGGCAGCTCGCGCTGACCGCGCCGGGGGCGTTCTCGGCGCCGCCGGAGGGTGCCGAATGGCTGCCGGCGATCGTGCCGGGTACTGTCGCCTTGTCGCTCGCCGCTCTCGGGCGATGGTCGCTGGATCGGCCGGACCCGCTCGCCGACAAGGATGTCTGGTATCGCTGCCGACTTCCCGGCGAAGGCCCGTGCCGGCTGGTCTTCGAGGGACTGGCGACGATCGCCGATGTCTTCGTTGACGGCGTGCTCGTCGCGTCATCGCAGTCGATGTTCGTACCGCTCGAACTTGGCGTGACACGGCGGACCGGCAGCGAACTGGCGCTCTGCTTCCGCTCGCTCACCGCCGAACTCGACCGCCGCAAGGGCAAGCGAGCGCGCTGGCGCCCGACCATGATCGACGATCCGCGGCTACGGCTCGTCCGCACGACGCTGCTCGGGCACATGCCGGGCTGGTGCCCTGCCGTGGACATCGTGGGACCCTATCGCGCCATCACGCTGATCGAGGACGATGCGCCGCCGCTCGTCGATCTCGCCGCCTCGGTCGCGCTGACCGGTGGCGTCGGCAGCGTCAACGTCGCCTTCGCTGATCCGGGCGGCGACGAGACGATCGTTCTTCGTGTCGGCTCGCATGAGACCCAGCTGCATCGACGCGACGGGCGCATTGCGGGCACGCTCGCAGTCGAGAAACCTGACCTCTGGTGGCCGCGCGGCTATGGCGCGCAGCCGCTTTATGCCGTTTCGATCGCCATCGGCGGCCGCATCGTTGCGCTCGGACGGACGGGCTTTCGCAGCATCGCCGTCGATCGCGGGCCGGACGGCAACGGCTTCGCGCTCGTCGTCAACGGCGTGCGAGTCTTCTGCCGCGGCGCCGTCTGGACGCCGCCCGATATCGTCTCGCTGACGGGCAAGCGCGAGGCCGTGGAGCCGCTCCTCCGCCTCGCCGCCGAAGCCGGCTTCACGATGATGCGGGTCGGGGGCACCATGGTCTATGAGGACCGCGCCTTCCACGATCTCTGCGACGAGTTGGGAATCCTGGTCTGGCAGGATTTCATGTTCGCCAATTGCGACTATCCGGCCGATGACGGTTTCGCCGACGCTGTTTTAGCAGAGGCGGAGGCGCTGCTCGGACGGCTTTCGCTCTCGCCGTCGCTCGCCGTCCTCTGCGGCGGCAGCGAGGTGGCGCAGCAGGCGGCGATGATGGGGCTGCCGCCCGAAAACTGGTCGAGCCGGATCTTCGAGACCGTGCTGCCGGAAGCCGCCGCGCGGCTGCGACCAGACCTTCCCTTCGTCCCCTCCTCGCCCTTCGGGGGAGAACTGCCCTTCGTCGCGAACAGGGGCGTGACTCACTATTACGGCGTCGGCGCCTATCGCCGGCCGCTCGAGGACGCGCGGCGGGCGAATGTCCGCTTCGCCTCGGAATGCCTCGCTTTCGCCAATGTGCCGGAAGCGGCGACGCTGGCCGAGGCGCTGCCGGTGGCGCCTGTCCATCATCCGCGCTGGAAGGCGGCCGTGCCGCGCGATCTCGGCGCTGCCTGGGACTTCGAGGATGTGCGCGAGCACTATACCGAGGCGCTGTACGGCGTCGACGCCGTGCGGCTTCGGACCGTGGCTCCGGCGCGTCTTCTCGATCGCGCCCGGGCGACCAGCGCCGCTGTCGCCGCGGCGACCTTCGCCGAATGGCGGCGTCCGGGTTCACCGACCGCCGGCGGACTCGTCTGGTTCTTCCGCGATCTCGTGCCGGGCGCCGGCTGGGGCGTCGTCGATGCGCTCGGGCGGCCGAAGGCGATCTTCCATGCGCTGAAGCGGGCTTTCGCGCCGCTTGCCCTCACGATCACCGACGAGGGCGTGAACGGACTGCATCTCCATATCGCGAATGACGGTCCGGAGCCCGTAGAGGCCGTGCTGTCGCTCGCCTGTCTCCGGGACGGAAGGCTGCCGGTGGCGCAGGGCGGCAAGCGGGTGACGGTTCCGGCCCATGGGGGAATTACGGTGACCGCGACGGCGCTCTTCGGGGCCTTTTTCGACACGACCTATGCCTATCGTTTCGGGCCGGCGGGCCACGATGTCAGCCTCGCGGAAATCAGGACGGATGACGGCGCGCTCCTGGCCGAGGCGACGCACTGGCTGCCCGAGCGGCGCGCCGAGCGCCATCCGCTCGGGCTCCGGGCGGTGCTGGAGCGAGACGGCGAGGGGTGGATCGTGAGGCTTTCGACGGAGCGCATGGCGGCGCATGTGACGGTCGAAGATCTGCATTATCGCAGCAGCGACAATGGCTTCGACCTTCCGGCCGGCCGCGAGCGCATCGTCCGCCTCATCCCGCTACATGACGGCCTCGAGCCGGACGGCGACGTCCGCGCGATCAACGGACGCGACGTGGCGCGCTTCGGCGGCTGAGCCGGAAACCTTGCCTCCGCGGCGCGCCGTGGCTATATATCCGGCGCAGACGAGGACGGCCTCTCCCCCATCGGGGATCAACCGCGACCGGGACGACCCGGCATCCGATGGGTGACACTATGCGCACGACGCGCGACCGTATCCGCCACACGATCAGCTTCGAAATCATCGGGCTCATCATCGCGACGCCTTTGGCGGCCGCGTTTTTCCACTTGCCGTTGTTCGATATCGGCGTGGTCGGGATCGCGACCAGCCTTGTCGCGACGGCCTGGAACTATGTCTACAATCTCGGCTTCGACCATGCGCTGATGCGCTTCACCGGCTCGACCAGCCGGGGCATCCCGCTGCGCGTGCTGCATGCGGTGCTGTTCGAGGGCGGGCTCATGCTGATGCTCCTGCCGGGCATCGCCTGGTATCTCGGCATCAGCCTCTTCGAGGCGTTGACGATGGACGTCGCCTTCACACTTTTCTACATGGGCTACACATTTTTCTTCAATCTGGCCTATGACCGCGTCTTCCCGATCGAGGGCGAGCGCGCGACGGCGGCTTAGGCCACCGTATCGCCGAGGAGCAACGTCGCACGCCCCTTGACCAGCAGCGGTCCCTCGACAAGCACCGGGTCGCCGGGATCGTTGGCCGGGGTCAGTCCCGCGACACTGTCGACGAGCAGACGCCAGCCACCACCGGCGCTCTTCGGCAGCGAGACCATGCGGTCCCCCTCGCCTCCGGAGAGGACGAGAGCCGTCCGCTCCAAGCGGCCATCTTCGGCGACGCCGGAGAAGACGGCGGTGAGCACGCGCGTGGCAGAGTCGTTCCAGGCGCCGCCCTCCAGGGGGCGGCCGTCGGCACCGAACCAGGCGACGTCGGGATATGTGATGCCGTCGCGCGGGGCGCCGGTCAGCGGTCGCGGATCGCGCAGGGTCCCGCGGGCAGCGCGCAGCGCGATGACGGCGCTGGTGAAGGCGAGCAGCTCGGTGTCCGCCTTCTCCCAATCCATCCAGGCGATGGGATTGTCCTGCGCATAGGCATTGTTGTTGCCGCCCTGGCTGCGGGCGATTTCGTCGCCCATCGCGAGCATCGGCGTGCCATGCGAGAAGAGGAGCGCGGCGAGCAGCGCGCGCATGTCGGCGGCGCGGCGGCGCAGGATGGCGGGGACAGGCGTCTCGCCCTCGACGCCGTTGTTCCAGGAATGATTGCTGTCGTTGCCGTCGCGATCGTCCTCGCCATTGGCGTGGTTGCGCTTCTTCTCATAGGAGACGAGATCGGCGAGCGTGAAGCCGTCATGGGCGGTGACGAAATTGATGCTCTCGGCCAATGACCGGTGCCGCCAGGCGAAGGTGTCGGCCGAGCCGGCTATGCGGGTCGCAAGTTCGCCGACGAGACCGCCCTCGCCCTTCATGAAGCGGCGCAGCGTATCGCGATAGCGGTCGTTCCACTCGCCCCAGCCGGGCGGGAAGGCGCCGACCTGATAGCCGCCATAGCCGATATCCCAGGGCTCGGCGATGAGGACGAGGCTGGAGAGCAGCGGATCCTGGCCGATGGCGGTCAGGATCGGCGCCGCCGGATCGAAGCCGCCCTCGCGCCGCGCCAGGGTCGTGGCGAGATCGAAGCGGAAGCCGTCGACGCCGGCCTCGGTCACCCAGTGGCGCATGGCGTCCATGGCGAGACGGACGCCCTGTGGCCGTTCCAGCGCCAGAACATTGCCGCAGCCGGCGTCGTTGACATAAAGACGCTTGTCGTTGGGCAACAGGCGGTAATAGCCGGCATTATCGAGGCCGCGCATGGAGAGCGTCGGGCCGAGATGGTCGCTTTCGCCGGAATGGTTGTAGACGACGTCGAGGATGACGGCGATGCCGGCCTCGTGCAGCGCGGCGACGGCGGCGCGGACTTCCTCCATGCCGCCGGGGGCGAGGCGCGGATCGGGGACGAACCAGGCGACCGGGTTATAGCCCCAGTAATTGGAGAGGCCGAGCGGGGCGAGATGCCGCTCGTCGAGCCAGGCCGCGACGGGCAGTAGCTCGACCATGGTGACGCCGAGGCCGGTCAGGTAGCGGATCGAGGCGGGATGGCCGAGACCGGCGAAAGTGCCGCGCAGCGCCTCGGGAATATCGGGATTGAGCTTCGAGAAGCCGCGGACATGCAGCTCGTAGATCACCTGATCGGCGAGCGCCGGCGCCGGGCTCAGGCGATGCGCCGGGGCGAGCGGCCGGCAGACGACGCCTTTCGGCACGACGGCGGCGCTGTCGCTCCCGTCGCTCGCGGCGCTGAGCCGGCGCTCGTCATAGATGAGCGGATCCTCGCGAAAGGGGCGGTCGATCGATTTCGCATAAGGATCGACGAGCAGCTTGGCCGGATTGAAGCGCAGCCCCTCCTCCGGCCGGAACGGCCCATGAGCGCGCAAGCCGTAGCGCGCGCCGGTGCCGATCCCCGCGATATGGCCGAAATGGACGTCCCCGCTGCGCGAGGGCAGCGCGATGCGCTCCACCTCCCGCGTACCGTCATCGGAGAAGAGGCAGAATTCGACCCGGTCGGCGGACGAATGCACCGCGACATTGACGCCGGATTTCTCCGGCGTCACGCCGAGCGGAGAGGGCAAGCCCTCGCTGACGACGCGCTTCTGCATGACCGTCAGGCAGCGGCGGAGGCGAGCGCGCGGAAGAGCCGCGCATAGGCGGCGGCCGGACGGCGCCAGGAGACGTCGGTCGCCATCGCGTTCTGCTGCATCTGACGCCAGTAATCGCGGTCGCGCCACAGATCGGCCGCGCGCAGGATCGCCGCTTCAAGATGATCGCCCGAGACGGGGCCGAACTGGATTCCGGTGCCGATGCCGGCGGCGCGCGCCACCTCGTTGGCGTCGATGATGGTATCGGCGAGGCCGCCGACGCGGGCGACGAGCGGAATGGCGCCATAGCGCAGCGCGCAGAGCTGGGTCAAACCGCAGGGCTCGAAGCGCGAGGGCACCAGGATGACGTCGCTGCCGGCCTGGATGAGATGCGCGAGCTTCTCGTCATAGCCGTTGACCATCCCTACCTGACCGGCATGGGTGCGGGCGGCGTTCTCCAGCCCGCCGGCGATGCCCGGTTCGCCGGAGCCGAGGATCGCGAGCTGCGCGCCGGTACCGATGAGCGTGCCGAGCCGCTCGAGCAGGAGGTCGAGGCCCTTCTGCCAGGTGAGGCGGCTGATGACGCCGAAGATGAGGCTGTCGGGATCGGGATCGAGGCCGAGCCGCGCCTGCAGCGCCGCCTTGTTGGCCGCCCGGGCGGCGAGATCGTTACCGCTGAACGGCGCGGCGATGCTCTTGTCCGTGGCCGGGTCCCAGACCGCCGTATCGATGCCGTTCAGGATGCCCGACACGGCGCCGGCGCGGGCGCGCAGCAGCCCGTCGAGGCCCATACCGCCTTCCGGGGTGCGGATCTCGACCGCATAGGTCGGCGACACCGTCGTCACACGGTCGGCGAGTTGCAGGCCGGCCTTCAGGAAGCCGATCGTGCCGTAATATTCGACGCCGTCGACCGAGAAGGCATGTGGCGGCAGGCCGAGCACCTGCATCAGATCGCGGCCATACTGGCCCTGGAAGGCCATGTTGTGCACCGTCATGACAGAGGGCGCATGCGGGCGGCCGGAATAGCGCATATAGGCCGGCGCGAGGCCGGTCTGCCAGTCATGCGCATGAACGATGTCGGGCCGGAACTCGGGCAGGAAGCCGACGCCGAGATCTGCCGCGACGCGGGAAAGGGCGGCGAAGCGCAGCGCGTTGTCGTGCCAGTCGCGACCGTCGCCGCCGACATAGGGATTGCCCGGCCGGTCATAGAGCCACGGCGCCTCGATCACCAGGACGTCGAGCCCTCCGGCGCGGCCACGCAGCAGCCGCGCGTCGCCACCGAACAGGCCGTGGAAGATGTGGACCATCTCCCCGCCTTCGAGCGCCGCCATGACGGCCGGATAGCCCGGCACGAGCGTCGTGACATGGATGTCTTCCGCCGCGAGCGCAGCCGGCAGCGCGCCGACCACGTCGGCGAGACCGCCGGTCTTGACGAGCGGATAGACCTCCGACGCGACGGAGAGAACCTCGAGCCTGGCCATCACTTCAGCGCGTCGATCATCGGCTGCGTGATCAGGCAGATGCCGTTGGCCGTGCGGCGGAAGCGCCTGGCGTCGAGCTCCGGATCCTCGCCGACGACGAGGCCCTCGGGGATCTGGACGCGCGAATCCACCACGACATTGCGCAGCCGCGCCGAGCGGCCGATATCGACATAGGGCAGCACGACGCTCGACTCGACATGCGAGAACGAGTTGCAGCGCACGCCCGTGAAGAGCAGCGCCCGGTTCAGCGAGGCGCCCGACACGATGCAGCCGCCCGAGACCAGCGAGGACAGCGCATAGCCGCGCCGGTTCTCCTCGTTGTGGACGAACTTCGCCGGCGGCGTGACCTCGCTATAGGTCCAGATCGGCCAGTCGCGGTCATAGAGATCGAGATCCGGCACGACGCTGGTGAGGTCGATATTGGCTTCCCAATAGGCGTCGACCGTTCCGACATCGCGCCAGTAGGAGATCGATTCCGAGCGCGAGCGGACGCAGGAATTCTCGAAGTGGTGGGCGACCGCCTTCCCGTGCTTGACGATATGCGGGATGATGTCCTTGCCGAAATCGTGGCTGGAATTGGGATCTTCGGCGTCACGGCGCAATTCGTCCATCAGGAAGCGCGTCGAGAAGACATAGATGCCCATCGAGGCGAGCGCGCGGTCCGGCTTGCCGGGCATGGCCGGCGGATCCTTCGGCTTCTCGATGAAGGAGATGACGCGGTCCTCGGTGTCGACATGCATGACGCCGAAACCGGAGGCCTCCTCGCGCGGCACTTCGAGACAGCCGATCGTCACGTCGGCATTCGACTCGACGTGCTGCTTCAGCATCTCCTCGTAGTCCATTTTGTAGATATGATCGCCGGCGAGCACGACGAAATACTCGCTGTCGTAATCCTTCAGGATGTCGAGGTTCTGATAGACCGCGTCGGCCGTGCCGAGATACCAGAGCTCTTCGGAAACGCGCTGGCTGGCCGGGAAGATATCGAAGATCTCGTTGCGCTCCGGGCGGAAGAAGTTCCAGCCGCGGGCGAGATGGCGGATCAGCGAATGCGCCTTGTACTGCGTCGCGACGCCGATGCGGCGGATGCCGGAATTCATGGCGTTGGACAGCGCGAAATCGATGATCCGCGACTTGCCGCCGAAATAGACCGCCGGCTTCGCGCGCCGGTCGGTGAGTTCCATGAGCCGGCTGCCACGGCCACCGGCCAGGACGAAGGCCATGGTCTGGCGCGCCAAGGGTGCACTCGCCGTCTTCTGCATCACTCGCTCTCCCCCACGATGGCTTCTTTGATCGCGTTCCGTCAGGCCGGCGGCCAGACGCCGTCATATTCGAAATAGACCGTCGACAACGGCGGCAGGATAACGTCCGCCGAAGCCGGCAGTCCGTGCGACGACAACGCCGCCGCATGCACGGCGCCGAGATTGCCGATGCCCGAGCCGCCATAATTGGCGGCGTCGGTGTTGAGGATTTCCTTCCAGCGCCCGGCAGCCGGCAGGCCGATGCGATAGCCGTAGCGCACCACCGGCGTGAAATTGCAGCAGACGACGACCGGCGGATCGCCCTCGCCGCCGAAGCGCAGGAACACGATCACCGACTGGTCCTTGTCGTCGGTCACGACCCAGCGGAAGCCCTCGCCCTCGCAATCGCGCGCATGCAGTGCGCCATGGCCGCGATAGACGCGGTTCAGGTCGCGCACCAGATCGCGGACGCCGGCATGGAGCGGCGCGCCGAGGAGATGCCAGTCGAGCTCGGTCTCGAAATTCCATTCGCGGCGCTGCGCGAATTCCTGGCCCATGAAGATGAGCTTCTTGCCGGGATGCGCCCACATGAAGCCGTAGAATGACCGGAGATTGGCAAACTGCTGCCAGTCGTCGCCGGACATCTTGCCGAGCATCGAGCCCTTGCCGTGCACGACCTCGTCATGGCTGAGCGGCAGCACGAAATTCTCGGAGAAGGCATAAAGCAGGCCGAAGGTCAGCTTGTCGTGATGGAAGCGGCGGAACACGGGATCGAGCGACATGTAGTCGAGCGTGTCGTGCATCCAGCCCATGTTCCACTTGAAGCCGAAGCCGAGCCCGCCCTCATGCGCGGGGCGCGAGACGCCCGGCCAGGAGGTCGATTCCTCGGCGATGGTCATCGTGCCGGGATGCTCGCCATAAGCCAGCTTGTTGGTGGTCTGCAGGAAGTCGACCGCCTGGTGGTTCTGGTTGCTGCCGTCGGGATTGGGCAGCCACTCGCCCGCCTTGCGCGAGTAATCGAGATAGAGCATCGAGGCGACGGCATCGACGCGCAGGCCGTCGACATGGAAGCGGTCGAGCCAGTAGAGCGCGCTCGCGGCGAGGAAGTTAGCCACCTCACGACGGCCGAAATCATAGATCGCCGTGTTCCAGTCGGGATGGAAGCCGCGGCGCGGATCGGCATATTCGTAGAGCGGCCGTCCGTCGAAATGGGCGAGGCCGTGCTGGTCGGTCGGGAAATGCGCCGGCACCCAGTCGAGAAGGATGCCGAGGCCGGCCTGGTGGGCGCGGTTGACAAAGCGGGCGAAGCCGGCCGGATCGCCATGGCGCGCCGTCGGCGAGAAGAGGCCGATCGGCTGGTAGCCCCAGGACGCATCCAGCGGATGCTCGGTGATCGGCAGCAGCTCCAGATGGGTGAAGCCGAGATCGACGGCATAGGGGATCAGCCGGTCGGCGATCTCGTCCCAGTTCATGAAACGCCAGCCATCGGCCTTCTGCCACGAGGCGAGATGGACCTCGTAGATCGACATCGGCTTGCGGCGCGGATCGCCCTGGCCGCGGGTTTCGATGAAGTCGGCGTCGTCGAAGCTGAAGGCGTCGGTCTTCGCCACCACCGAAGCGGTGGAGGGGCGGAGTTCGCTGGCGAAGCCGACTGGATCGGCCTTCAGCGGCAGCACCACGTCGTCGGGGCCGACGATCTCGAACTTGTAGATCGTACCCTCGCCGATCTCCGGCGCGAAGATCTCCCAGATGCCGCTGTCGACGCGCTTGCGCATCTGGTGGCGGCGGCCGTCCCAGTCGTTGAAGTCGCCAACGACGGAGACGCGCCGCGCCTCCGGCGCCCAGACGGCGAAATGGACGCCCGGAACGCCGCCATGCGTCATCACATGCGCGCCGAGCTTCTCGTAGAGCTGCCGATGCGTGCCTTCGACGAGGAGGTGATCGTCAAGCGGGCCGAGCACCGGACCGAAGGCATAGGGATCGATCAGCGACCAGCTGCCGCCGGCATTGGACGCCTGGAGGCGATAGAGGAAGCGGCGGGCGCGGCCGGGGATCAGCGCCTCGAAGAAATCCGTGCCGGGGCGCCGCTCGAGGGTCGCCACCGGCTCGCCCTCGAGGGTCTCGATCGCCACGCTCTCCGCATGGGGGACGAAGGCTCGCACCGTCATCCCCGCACGCGTCTCATGCAGGCCGAGCAGGGAGAATGGGTCCCCGTGGCGCGCCGCGATCAGATTTCCGACATCGACTTCATCGGCACGCCAACCAGCCATCACGCCTCCCGCATTGCGAACCTCATCCGGCCGGCTTCACGGGTACGTTCCAGATATCCTTGGCATATTCCGCAATCGTGCGGTCCGAGGAGAACCAGGCCACCCGAGCCGTGTTCGTGAGGCTCGCTTTCCACCATGCTGCTCTGTCCAACCACAACGCGTCAACGTCTCTCTGGGCTGCATAGTAGGAATCGAAATCTGCCGTCACCAGGAAGTAGTCGTGATGGCGGAGCGCCGTGGTCAGCGCCGCATAGCGTCCGGGGTCGCCCGGAGAGAAGACGCCGCTCTCGATCGCCTCGATCGCCTGGGCGAGCCGCGGCGAGGCGGCGATGGTGGCCGAGGCGTCGATGCCCTGGCGGCGGCGCTCGGCGACCTCGGGCGTCGTCAGGCCGAAGATGAAGATGTTCTCGTCGCCGACATGCTCCTTGATCTCGACATTGGCGCCGTCGAGCGTGCCGATGGTGAGCGCGCCGTTCAGCGCCAGCTTCATGTTGCCGGTGCCGGACGCCTCCATGCCGGCGGTCGAGATCTGCTCAGAGAGATCGGCGGCCGGAATGATGATCTCGGCGAGGCTCACATTGTAGTTCGGCAGGAACACGACCTTCAGGAGATCGCGCACCGTCGGGTCGCTATTCACGACCGCCGCGACGTCGTTGGCGAGCTTGATGATGAGCTTCGCCATGTGGTAGCTGGCCGCTGCTTTGCCGGCGAAGATCTTGACCCGCGGCACCCATTCCTTGTGCGGCTGGGCGCGCATCGCCTGATAGAGCGCGATGGTCTCGACGATGTTGAGCAGCTGGCGCTTGTATTCGTGGATGCGCTTGATCTGCACGTCGAACAGCGCGTTCGGGTTGACGCGGATGTCGAGCCGGTCGCGGATGACGCGGGCGAGCGCCACCTTGTTGGCGCGGCGCACGGTGCCGAAGCTGTCATGCAGCGCCGCGTCGCCGGCATGCGGCACGAGGCGCGCGAGGCCGGTGGCGTCATCGAGGATGTCCGGCCCGCAGGTCTCGACGAGCAGGCGGGTGAGGCCCGGATTGGCGCCCTGCAGCCAGCGGCGGAAGGTGATGCCGTTGGTCTTGTTGTTGATCCGGCCGGGATAGACGCGGTCGAGATCGCGGAAGATCGTCTCCTTGACCAGATCCGAATGCAGCGCCGACACGCCGTTGATGGAATGTGAGCCGATGAAGGCGAGATGGCCCATGCGGACGCGGCGCCCGCCGGCCTCGTCGATCAGCGACACCGACGACAGGAAGCCGTCATCGGCGCCGTCGACATGCTTGGCCTTCTCGAGATGGATGGCGTTGATCAGATAGATGATCTGCATCTGGCGCGGCAGCAGCCGCTCCAGCAGCGGTACCGGCCAGGTCTCCAGCGCCTCGGGCAGCAGGGTGTGGTTGGTGTAGCCGAGGGTGCGGGTGGTGATGTCCCAGGCCTCTTCCCAGGGAATGTCCCTGAGATCGACGAGGATGCGCATCAGTTCGGCGACGCTGATCGCCGGATGGGTGTCGTTGAGCTGGATCGCCACCTTGTCGGCGAGCGAGCGGATGTCGCCATAGGTGCGCATATGGCGGTAGACGAGATCCTGCAGCGAGGCCGAGACGAAGAAATATTCCTGGCGCAGGCGCAGTTCCTGGCCGGCCGGCGTCTCGTCGCTCGGATAGAGGATCTTCGAGATCGCCTCGGCGCGGACCTGCTCGACCAGCGCGCCGATATGATCGCCGGAATTGAAGGCGTCGAGGCGCAGCGGATCGACGGCGCGCGCCGACCAGAGGCGCAGCGTGTTGACATGGCGGCCGCGCCAGCCGGTGATCGGCGTGTCATAGGCGACGGCTTCGATGGTCTCCGAGGGGTGCCAGACATAGCGGGGCAGGCCCGAGGGCTGCATGATCGCCTCGACCGAGCCGCCGAACTGGATGTCGTAGACGACCTCGGGGCGCTCGAACTGCCAGGGATTGCCGAAGGAGAGCCAGTTCTCCGGATATTCCTGCTGCCAGCCGCCCTTCACCACCTGACGGAACAGGCCGTGGTCGTAGCGGATGCCGTAGCCATAGGCCGGGATCGACAGCGAAGCCATGGAATCGGCGAAGCAGGCGGCGAGACGGCCGAGACCACCATTGCCGAGCGCCGCATCCGGCTCGACCGATTTCAGCTTCTCGATATCGACGCCGAGATCGCCGAGCGCGGCACGGAAGGTCTCGGTGATGCCGAGATTGTTCATCGTATCGAAGAGCAGGCGACCGATGAGGAACTCCAGCGACAGATAATAGACGCGCTTGGCGCCGGTCGCGTAGGTGGACTTGGACGAGGCGATCCACGGATCGACCATCCGGTCGCGCACGGCGAGCGCCGTCGCGAGGAACCAGTCGCGGTCGCTCGCCGTTACCGCGTTCTTGCCGACCGCGTAAGTGAGCTTGGCGGTGATCGCCTCGCGCGCGGCCGCTATGGCGGCCTCTCCGTCGGCCGGAACTTCTGACTTCACAACGGCGTCGACCATGTCGTCTCCCATCCCCCGCATGGGCCGGGACGGAGCCGATCGCCCGCCCGTCCTGCGTCATGCTGCGCTGCGACTATGCCATGCAACTGGAGTGCCGCTCCAGACGGCAAAAAGGTCGCATGGCGCGAATTGAGGCAAGGAATGTGGCAACCAAGCGCCGCCCTCGCCGTTGTTTGCGTGCAGTCGATCCCTGCCCCTACGGAACCCGCCGCCCGACCGGTCCTGGATCGCTGCCTTCCACCATTGTCCCGAGTGCAGAAGGGTCGACCGGAGCCATGAAGATCCTGTTCGTCACCAGCGAGTTTGCGGATTTCGCCAAAGCTGGCGGCCTTGCCGACGTTTCGGCCGCGCTGCCGCGCGCGCTGAAGCGCCGCGGAACGGATGTGCGCGTGCTGATGCCGGCCTACCAGAACGTTCTCGACCGCATCTCGCAGCTGAAGGTCGTCGCCTCGCTGCCCGGCCATGCCTCGATCGAGCCCTGCCTCATCGGCGAGACGCAGACCCCCGACGGCATCCCGGTCTATCTCATCCTCGCGCCCTCGCTCTACCAGCGCTCCGGCACGCCCTACACGACCGCCGAAGGCTATGACTGGGGCGACAACGACCTGCGCTTCGCGCGGCTCGGGCTCGCGGCCGCCGAGATGGCGCGGGGCATCGCCGGCATCGACTGGATGCCCGATCTCGTGCATGCCCATGACTGGCCCGCCGCGATGGCGCCGGCCTACATGGCCTGGTCGGGCGTGACGACGCCGTCGGTCTTCACGATCCACAACCTCGCCCATCAGGGCCTGTTCGGCGCCGACCGTCTCGACGCGCTCGGCATCCCGCACGAGGCGTTCCGCACCGATGGGGTCGAGTTCCACGGCTACATCTCCTTCATGAAGGCGGGTCTTGTCTACGCCACTCATGTGACGACCGTAAGCGCCACCTATGCCGCGGAAATCACGGAGGAACCGCTCGGCTCGGGCCTGCACGGACTGACGCGCGGCCTCACCCATGAGGGCCGGCTCTCCGGGATCGTGAACGGCCTCGATGCCGAATGGGATCCCGCTTCGGACGCGCATCTGTTGCGCGGCTTCAATGCCGGCGATCTCTCCGGCAAGGCGGTGAACACCGATTTCATCCGCATGTCGCTCTGCATGGCGCCGTCGGACGGGCCGCTGTTCGGCATCGTCTCGCGCCTCGTGCACCAGAAGGGCCTCGACCTCATCGCGGAGGCCGCGGGCGCCATCGTCGAGCGCGGCGGCCAGATCGCCATTCTCGGCACCGGCGATCCGGGGGTGGAGCGCATGCTGCTCGACGTCTCGCGCCGCCATCGCGGCTCGGTCGGCCTCGTCGCCGGCTTCAGCGAGACGATGGCGCATCGCCTCGTGGCAGCGAGCGACTTCTTCCTGATGCCCTCGCGCTTCGAGCCCTGCGGCCTGACGCAGATGCAGGCGCAGCGCTATGGCGCGCTGCCCGTTGCGCATGCGACGGGCGGCCTCGCCGACACGATCGAGGACAACCAGACCGGCTTCCTCTTCCGCGACTTCTGGATCGGCGGTCTGCTCGAAGCGACCAACCGCGCCTTCGAAGCCTATACGCAGCCGGAGCTCCTGGCCGACATGCGCCGCCGCGCCATGGCCAAGACCTTCGACTGGGACGGGCCGGCGCGGTCGTATGAAGAACTCTTCTCCCGCATCACGGGGCTGCCGATGGAGCGTCCGCCGGACCGCGGCTTTTCCGGTGTGACACGCCTGCCCAAACTGATCAGCACTGACTCGGACCGTAGAGCCGCCGCCAGATGACCAAGCTTTCCTCGGGGAATCCCTATGCCCTCGGCGCCACGCCGGACGCCAAGGGCACCAATTTCGCGTTGTTTTCCGACCATGCCGAAGGCGTCACCCTTTGCCTCTTCTCCGAAGACGGCAGCAAGGAGACCGAGCGCATCGCGCTTCCCGAATGCACCAACGGCGTCTGGCACGGCCATGTCGAGGGCGTGAAGGCCGGCCAGCTCTACGGCTATCGCGTGAGCGGCCCGTTCGACCCGGCGAACGGCCACCGCTTCAACGATTCGAAACTCCTGCTCGACCCCTATGCCCGTGAACTCGTCGGCCCGCTCACCTGGGACGACGCGCTCTATGGCTATCCGGTCGGCGATGGCGACGACGCGGACCTGAAGAAGGACGAGCGCGACAGCGCCGCCTTCATGCCCAAGGCGCGCATCATCGGACCGGACATCCTCACCAAGTCGAAGCGGCCGATGACCCCCTGGCCGCAGACGGTGATCTATGAATCGCATGTCCGCGGCTGGACGATGCGTCATCCGGTCGTTCCCGACGACATTCGCGGCACTTTCGCGGCACTCGGGCATCCGAAGGCGATCGAGCACCTCCACCGCATCGGCGTCTCGGCGATCGAACTGCTGCCCGTGCATGCCTTCGTCCAGGACCGGCATCTGCAGGAACGCGGGCTCAGGAACTTCTGGGGCTACAACACGATCGGCTTCTTCGCGCCGGAGGCGAACTATGTCGACGGCGGCGGGCTCGCCGAAATCGCCGAAGCGGTCGACCGGCTGCATGAGGCCGGCATCGAGGTCATCCTCGACGTCGTCTACAACCACACCGCCGAGGGCAACCATCTCGGCCCGACGCTCTCCTTCAAGGGCATCGACAACTTCTCCTATTACCGGCTGATGCCGGACGACAAGCGCTACTATGACGACCTGACCGGCACCGGCAACGCCATCGACACCAACCATCCGCGCGTGTTGCAGATGGTGATGGACAGCCTCCGCCTCTGGGCGAGCGTCTATGGCGTCGACGGCTTCCGCTTCGACCTCGCGCTCACGCTCGGCCGCGAGCCGAACGGCTTCAACCCGCGCCACGCCTTCTTCAACGCCATCCTGCAGGACCCGCTGCTCGGCAAGCTGAAGCTGATCGCCGAGCCCTGGGACGTGGGTCCGGGCGGCTACCAGCTCGGCAACTTCCCGGCCGGCTTCTCGGAATGGAACGGCGACTATCGCGACGTGGTGCGCGAATTCTGGATGGGCGCCGAGGGCCTCCTGCCGAGCTTCGCGGCCCGCTTCGCCGCCTCGAGCGACCTCTTCAACGAAGGACGGCGCCGGCCCTGGTCGAGCGTCAACTTCATCACCGCCCATGACGGCTTCACGCTGGAAGACCTCGTCTCCTACAACGACAAGCACAACGAGGCGAACGGCGAGGACAATCGCGACGGCCACAGCGACAACCGCTCCTGGAACTGCGGCGCCGAGGGTCCGACCGAGGACGAGGGCATCCTCGCGCTGCGCAAGCAGCAGAAGCGCAATCTCATCGCGACGCTGATGCTCTCGCAGGGCGTGCCGATGCTGCTCGCCGGCGACGAGATCGGTAATTCGCAGGGCGGCAACAACAATGCCTATGCGCAGGACAACGAGATCGGCTGGGTCGACTGGAGCAACACCGATCCCGAGCTGATGGACTTCACCGCGAAGGTGATCAAGCTGCGGCGCAGCCGCAGCGCCTTCTCGCGGGCCGAGTTCCTGACCGGATCGCGCACCTCGCTCGGGCAGCGCGACGTCGCCTGGTACAGCGCCGGCGGCGAGCGCATGTCGGAGGGCGAGTGGCAGGATCCGTTCGTCAAATGCCTGACGGTGCGGCTGGCGCCGATGCGCGCCGACGAACCGACCATGATGGTCATGATGAACGCCTCGCATGTCGACGTCGACTTCGTCGTGCCCGGCAAGGAAGGCTCCGGCTGGACGGTCGTCCTCGACACCGCCGCCGACAGCGAGGGCGAGCTGATGCCCGGCGAGACGCGGACGGTCCCGGCCCGCTCGCTGCTCGTCCTCGAAGGCAACGGCTGACGGGCACGCTGGAGAGTGTCTGAGGCGGAGCTCGCTCCGCCTCAGGCGAATGCGAAGGTGAGCGCATCCTGCGCGGGCATGGGACGGCCGAACAGCCATCCCTGCCCGACGGCGTCCGGTGTCAGCTCTTCGAGCGAGCGCGCCTGCTCCTCGGTCTCCACGCCTTCGAACACGATCTTGAGGCCGAGCGTCGCCACCATATGCGAGACCTGGCGCAGCACGAGCGCCGGAACGAAGGCGCTGTCGGCGGAGCGCGTGAAGAGCTTGTCGAGCTTGATCGTGTCGATCGGCAGCGTGGCGAGATAGGCGAGGCTGGAATAGCCGGTGCCGAAATCGTCGAGGAAGACGCGGTATCCCGCCTCGCGCAGCGAACGGATCGCCTCGCCGATGCGATCGATGTCGCCGGTGTCGCGCTCGGTGATCTCCAGCGCGATGCGGCTGCGGTCGACGCCGTTGCGCAGGCAGTGATAGTCGAGCAGCTCCGGCAATTCGGGATCGAAGAGCGAGCCGACACCGATATTGATGCTGAGATAGACCTCCGCCGCACCGGCGAGAAGCGGCGCGAGGCCGGCGATGGCGCGGCCCACCACCCGCTCGGTCAAGGCGGGCAGCAGACCGTCGCGCTCGGCAACCGGAATGAACGTGTCGGGCGGGATGGCGGCGCCGGAGGGCGTGGACCAGCGCGCCAGCGCCTCGAAACCGACCAGCCGCCGGTCCGAGAGACGGACGATCGGCTGATAATGGACGTTGATCTGATCCTTGCGGATGGCCCGGGCGAGGCGCCGCGACAGCGATCGGCGGCCGGAAGTGCGCGACCAGACGAGCGACAGGCCGCCGAGCCCCAGCGCCGAGCCTCCGGCGAAGACGGCTGCGGCAGTGGTGGTGCCCATGCGGGTCAGCGCCACGGGCGCGGGCTCGTCGATCTCGATGCAGAAGTCGCTGATGGTCGCGCAGCGGCGGATGCCGTGCTCCTGCCAGAAGCCGGCATAGCTCGCCCTCGCATGCTCGGCACCAACGAGCCTCCCCGGCGTGCCGCTGCGCCGGAAGATCAGGTTGCCGGCCCTGGTCCAGCCGGCCACCACCGCCCGCTCGAGATCGTCCAGGAGTTCGCTGGCGGCCCGCGGCCGGGAGAAAACGACAGCGCCGTCGCGGGCGAGCGCCGCGACATGGATGCGCGGATCGCCGAAGAGCTGGACCTCGGGCCAGAAGGCACCGCCGTCGGCGCGGCGGATCGCGGTGACCGGGAGAACGGTGCCGCGCGCGACGCCCCGGGCGCCATCGCACAGAACCTTGCCGTCATGGACGCGCCCGATATCGAGGATCTGCGTCGTCCGCGCGGCGATGATCCGCATTTCGCGGAGGTCGTCCGGCGAACACGGCACCGTCTTCAGCCGGGCGATCGACCGCAGCGCCGTTCGCGAATCGGTGGCGATGAGCTCGGCCCGCGCGATGACGAGGCGCGCCCGTTCCTGGAGATCGGCATGCCGGCCCTCCCAGACGTAGAATTCGTAGCCGAGGACCACCACGAGGATGCCCAAGGCTGCGGACGCGACGACCCAGAGGCCGGCGAGCAGGATGTTGGCAAGGCGGGGGACCATGACATTCCGACTGCGACGGCGAATTCCATCCGTGCGCCGCACGCCGCCGGGGAGCCGTCCACATCGAGCCTCCCCCGCCATGACCGGCAGAGGAGAGCAGCGCGGAACTGCCGATCCCGGTTGCAGAAATCGACTCCCGGACCACCAGCTTGCGCATCGCAAGCAGTGCGCCGCAAGAGCCGTTGTCGCAGCGCAATCGTCGCGTCGTTAATGCCGGGTGTCCAACCTGACCGTGCGCGGGCTCAGTCGACGTGGAAGACTTCTTCCATCGGCGCCCACCACTCGCCCTCGGCGCGGCTTTCGAGCGGCACCTGCATCGGGCCGCAAATCGCCCACCAGCGCTGCGTCTCGCGATCGGCGGCCATGATCGCGCTGTCGGCGGCGAAGTCCTCGCCGTGATACTCGAACGAGGCGAACAGCAGATTCTCCGGCTCGCGCAGATAGATCGAGTAGTTGCGGATATTGCAGCGGGCGATCATCGCAAGGACGCTCGGCCAGACATCGGCATGCAGCCGCTTGTATTCGGCGATGGCCTCGGGCCGGATGCCGAGGACGAAACCCATACGCTTCATGGCGTCAACCTCCCTCTCATGGTCTTGACGGGCGTCAGCTGTCCTCGCCGCCCTTGCCGAGCACGACCGACAGTTCGCGGGTCGCTTCGAGCAGGATCGTCAGCGCCTCGTCGCGATCCGGAACATCTGTGCGATCGACGCGCGGCAGGAACGGACAGGTCAGCACCGCGATGGCCGATTCGCCGGGTCCGAGCACGGGCGCCGAGAGGTTGAACACCGATTCGGACTGGAAGCTCGGCATCGCCTCGTAGCCGCGGTCGCGGATCGCCTCGAGCCGCTCGTCGAGATCGGACGGCCGGCCGCGATCCTCGGCGGCGATCTCGTGCTCGGCCTCCATCAACTGGCGCTCCTCGGCGCTGGCGAAGGCGAGCAGCACATGGCCCGAACCGGTATTGTAGAGGCTGACCCGGGCGCCGACGCGGATCGAATAGCTCCAGTAGGACGGCGCATCCATCTGCGCGACGACGATCACCCGGCCGCGGTCATAGATGGCGAGGTGGCAGGCCTGCTCGGCTCGCCGCGAGAACTGGCGCAGTACGGGAAGCGCCTGGCTGACGAGCCGGCGCACGGGCGCATGCTGGTGGGCGAGCGCGAAGAGGCGCAGCGTCAGTTCGTAGCGGTCGCCCAAGATGCGTGCCACATAGCCGCGCCGCACCAGGCGGTCGAGCATGCGATAGATCTCGTTGGGCGAGCGGCCGAGCGCCTTGGCGATCTCGGCCTGCGTCATGCTCTCGTCGGTCGCGGCGAGCAGTTCGAGGATATCGAGCCCCTTGTCGAGGGCGGGAGCGCGGTAGCGGTCGCTGGCGTCTTCGAGCATTCCCCTCGCCTCTCGCGGCGGCCGTCCGCCCTCACAGGTCGCGCCGGACGACGGGAAGCAATTGACTTCCCTCCGCCTCGATCGCTTATATGCGAATACACCATTCAAGGGTGGATAATCGAGGCCTTCGTGACGGCCTCTTCGCCTGCGCGGCAGCGGCCGGTTCGCCGGCCTTCGGGAGGACGGAGCATGGCCCGCATCACGCGTGTCGAAGGGCTGATGGTGGACCTGAAGCCGAAGGTGAAGCGGGTCGACGCCATCCAGTCCTTCGTGAGCCAGGAAACGCCGATCATCCGCATCACCGATGCCGACGGCGCGGTCGGCACCGGCTACAGCTACACGATCGGCACCGGCGGCCCGGCGATCCTGTCGCTGATCGAGAAGACGCTGGCGCCGGCGCTGATCGGCCGCGAGGCCGGCGAGATCGAGCGCATCTGGCGCGACCTCCTCTTCATGACGCATGCGACCGCCGTCGGCGCGATCACCTCGCTGGCGCTCGCCGCGATCGATACGGCGCTGTGGGACCTGAAGGCCCGCCGCGCCGCGCTGCCGCTGCATATCCTCGCCGGCGGCGCGCAGGAGCGTATCCGCCTCTACACGACCGAGGGCGGCTGGCTGCATCTCGACACCGCCGCCATCGTCGACGACACGATCCGCGCCAAGGAATCCGGCTTTTCCGGCGCCAAGGTGAAGGTGGGGCGGCCGCTGCACGAGGACGTCGCCCGACTTTCGGCCGTGCGCGAGGCGGTCGGCGCCGGCTTCGAAATCTTCACCGATGCCAACCAGGCCTTCTCGGTGGACGAAGCGATCCGCCGGGCGCGCGCCTATGAGGCGGTCGATATCGGCTGGCTGGAAGAGCCGCTGCCGGCCGACGATGTCGACGGGCATGTCCGCCTCGCCGCCTCGACCTCGGTTCCCGTTGCGGTCGGCGAGAGCCTCTATTCGGCGCTGCAGTTCCGCGATTATCTCCAGCGCCGCGCCTGCTCGATCGTGCAGGTCGACGTCGCGCGGATCGGCGGCATCACGCCCTGGCTGAAGGTCGCGCATCTCGCCGAGACCTTCAACGTCGCCGTCTGCCCGCATTTCCTGATGGAGCTGCATGTCGCGCTCTGCGCCGCCGTGCCGAACGCGCGCTGGGTCGAGTATATCCCGCAGCTCGACAGCCTCACCACGGCCGGCATGCGCATCGAGAACGGGCATGCCATTCCGAGCGCCGAGCCCGGCCTCGGCATCGCATGGGATTTCGGCGCCATCGACCGCCAGACGGTCGAGGGATCGCGCTTCCTCATCCAAAGCTGAAAGGACGTTTCATGAGCGGAAAGCTCGCAGGCAAGGTCGCGCTGGTCACGGCGGCGGCGCAGGGGATCGGCCGCGCCATCGCGGAGAGCGCGGCGCGCGAGGGCGCGACCGTCTTCGCGACCGACATCAACGAGGCGAAGCTCGCCGAGCTCGGCGGCCTGCCGGGGGTGACGACCCGCGTGCTCAATGTGCTCAAGGACGCCGAGGTCGAGGCGCTCGTCGCGGAGATCGGCACGGTCGACGTGCTCTTCAACTGCGCCGGCATCGTCCATGCCGGCACGATCGAGCAGGCGACCGAGGCCGATCTCGACTTCGCCTATGACCTCAACGTCAAGTCGATGTGGCGCACGATCAAGGCGACGCTGCCGGGCATGCTCGCCAAGGGCGACGGCGCGATCGTCAATATCTGCTCGGTCGCCGGCTCGGTGAAGGGCGTCCCGAACCGCTTCGCCTATGGCGTCACCAAGGCGGCGACCATCGGCCTCACCAAGTCCGTCGCGGCCGATTTCGTGACGCGCGGCATCCGCTGCAACGGCATCTGCCCCGGCACGGTCGAAAGCCCGTCGCTGCAGGACCGGCTCCGCGCGCAGGGCGACTATGAGGCGGCGCGTGCCGCCTTCATCGCCCGCCAGCCGATCGGCCGCATCGGCACGCCCGAGGAGATCGCCGACCTCGCGATCTATCTCGCGACGGCGACCTATACGACCGGCCAGATGCATATCATCGACGGCGGCTGGACGAACTGAGGGTCAGGCGCTCCGGAAAGGGCGTAACCCCTCACCCGGACCTGCGGTCCGACCTCTCCCTCCGGGAGAGGTGAAGAAAAGCGGTCCCGCGCCAGCGACGGGCGCGAAAAGACGTGGATGGCCGGGACGAGCCCGGCCATGACGCGTAAAGGGATGCAGCGCTCGCAGGAGCGAGCCTCAGTACTGGTCGCGCCGCCGCACCCAGGATTGCGGGAATTCGAGGCCTTCCTCGTCGCGGCCCTTGGGGACGAGGTCGAGATAGTGATAGGCGCCGTTCAGCATCTCCACGCCCCGGCTGTAGCAGGAATAGGTGTGGTAGACGGCGCCCGCCTCGTCCCTCGCGAAGACGCTGATGCCGACGATGTCGGAGGCGCCGACACGGCGCATCTCGTAATTGTAGTAGGCGCGGCCGGCGGCGAGCTCCTCCGGCGTAAAGGCCGCCTGATGATCGAAATTGAACGCGCTTCCCTCGGCCTGCACCCAGGGGAAGGTCCAGCCGAAGCGCGCCTTGTAGGCCTCGATCCGTTCCAACGGCGCCCTCGAGACCGCCGTGAAGGCGACGTCGCGATGCGCGAGATGGATCGGGATATGGTCGAAATTGTCCGCCCAGAATGAGCAGGACTTGCAGCCCTCCTGCCAGTCCGGCCCGAACATGAAGTGGTAGACGATGAGTTGCGAGTGGCCGTCGAAGAGGTCGGCGAGCGACATCCGCCCGTTCGGACCGAGGAAGCGATAGTCCTTCGTCACCGGCTCCCAGGGCATCGCCATCCGCTTCTTCGTCAGCGCCTCGCGCTGACGGGTGAACTCCTTCTCGGCGGCCAGCAATTCCAGCCGAGCCTTCAGCCAGTCGTCATGCGCGACGATCGTGCTCTGCATCTCTCTTCTCCTTGATCGAATTCGGGATTTCAGGCGCGGGCAAAGCGGCGGAGCCAGGCGCCGGCATGAACGAGGCTCATCAGCGCGTACATGAGCCCCATGCCGCCCGGCAGGATCGCTCCCGGCATCGGCCCGCAGAGCACCGTCTCGCTCTCCCCGGCGAAGCTCGCCGCCGCCATCGCCGCGAAAAGCGGTGTCGCGGCGAGCGCAAGGCCGCCGGCGATCCTCTCCGGCCATGACGGCGATGCCGCCGACGCTGCGTTCCAGGCGCTGCTGGTCATTTCCCGCCATCCATCCCATGCTGCGAATGCGGCCCGGCTGGACCGCGAACCGATCCTCGCCGCAGGGCGGGCTGGAGCGGGAGTGACAATCCTGGCGCGATCGAGATGGACTCGCTGATCAACGCCGCTGCGCTGGCGCTCGCCCATGGCGATCCGCTCGGCGCCCTCAACCGCGTGGCGCTGCGCGAGGATGCACCGGCGCTTGCCCTGCGCGGCATCGCGATGGCGCAACTCGGCGATTTCCCTCGCGCAAGGGCGCTGCTGCAGCGGGCGCGGCGCGGCTTCGGGCCGCGCGAGGCAGTGGCGCGGGCGCGCTGCGTCGTCGCCGAGGCCGAAATCGCTCTGGTTTCGCGAGACCTCGGCTTCCCGGAGAAGACGCTCGACGACGCTCGCGCGGTTCTGGAGGCGCGGGGCGATCATGCCAATGCCCGGCATGCCCGGATCCTGGCGGCGCGGCGGGCTATCCTGCTCGGGCGGCTCTCCGAGGCCGCGGCCCTGCTCGATACCGGCGCGCCGGCGTCCGCCTTGCCGCCGGCAACGATTGCGTCGGAGGCGCTGGCGGAGGCCGGTCTCGCCATCCGCCGCATCGACATGAAGGCTGCGCGGGCTGCGCTCGGCCGGGCGGATGCGGCGGCGCGGCGGGCCGCAATCCCGGCGCTCGCGGCGGAAATCGCAGCCGCGGCGGTGATGCTGGAAGCGCCCGCGGCGCGGCTCGTCAACAAGGATGGCGGGCGCCTGCTGACGCTCGCCGAGGTCGAGGCGCTGTTCGCCGCGCCGGCGCTGGTCGTCGATGGCTGCCGGCATGTCGCACGCACCGGCGAGCGGCAGGTGCCACTCGACACCCGTCCCGTGCTCTTCGCGCTGCTTACCGGCCTCGCGGCCGCCTGGCCGGAGGACGTTCCCCGCGCGACGTTGATCCGTCAGGCCTTTCGCGGCCGCGAGGCCGACGAATCGCACCGCGCCCGGCTGCGGGTCGAGATCGGCCGGCTGCGCGAGGCGCTGGCGCCGCTCGCCGATATCGTCGCGACCGAGGCGGGATACCGTCTGTCGGTCCCGGAAGGCAGGGCGGTCCACATGTTGGCGCCACCCTTCGATGCACCGCATGCCGCGGTGCTGGCACTGCTCTCCGATGGCGAAGCCTGGTCGAGTTCGGCACTCGCCCTGGCGCTCGGCATCAGCCCGCGCAGCGTCCAGCGCGCACTGGAGGCGCTGGCCCAGTCCGGTACGATCCAGAGCGTCGGACGTGGGCCGGCGCGGCGCTGGATGGCACCGCCGGTCCCCGGCTTCCCGACAAGCTTGTTACTCCCGGGACCGGCCCCCGGCGGCTAGGGTGGGTCGATCCGACAAGAGAGGGAGACGTGCCATGAAGCGCGGCAAGGCCGAGGTGCTGCGGGAATATGGGCCTTTCGAGGACGCGCCCAGCATCGGCGGCGTCACCTATGACGGCGAGCGCGTGTGGTTCGCAGCCGGCGAACGGCTCGCGGCGCTCGATCCCGACAGCGGCGCGGTGGTCGGCGCCATCGACGTCGCCGCCCATGCCGGCACGGCCTTTGACGGGCGGAACATCTACCAGATCGCCGGCGATGTCATCCGCCGCATCGATCCGGCCACGGGCACTCTGATTTCGACGATACCGGCGCCCGGCAAGGGCGGCGACAGCGGCCTCGCTTATGCCGAGGGCGCGCTCTATGTCGGCCAGTATCGCGAGCGCTGCATCCACGAGATCGATCCGGAGACGGGCGACATCCGCCGCACCATCCGCTCGGATCGCTTCGTGACCGGCGTCAGCTTCGTCGGCGACGAGTTCTGGCACGCCACCTGGGAGGACGAGGCGAGCGAAATCCGCCGCATCGATCCCGCGAGCGGCGCGGTGCTCGAGACGCTGGAAATGCCGGACGGGCTGACGGTCTCGGGCCTCGAATCCGATGGCGGCGAGCGCTTCTTCTGTGGCGGCGGGAGCAGCGGCAAGGTGCGCGTCGTCCGCCGTCCGCGCCGGGGCTGATCGCGGAACGATCGACGCGGCGTGACGTTGACCTTCCATCTGAAGCAGCGATGGAGGATCACCATGACTTTGGTCAACGACACCGGCTTCACCACCGACACGCGCCCGATCAATCCGCTCATCTCCGGCGACAAGGTCGACGGGACGGCCGTCTACAACGCCGCCGGCGAGCGGCTCGGCGACGTGCATGACGTGATGATCGACAAGGTCTCCGGCCGCGTCGCCTATGCGATCATGTCGTTCGGCGGCTTCCTCGGCATCGGCGAGAAGTATCATCCGCTGCCCTGGAACGCGCTCAAATATGACGTCGAGCTCGGCGGCTATGTCGTCAACCTGACGCGTGAGCAGCTGGAAGGCGGCCCCGTCTATGACGAACTGGACGAGCCGCGCTGGGGCGACCGCGACTATGAGCGCGGCGTGCACGACTACTACGGCCTGCCGCCCTACTGGATGGTCTGAGCCCTACCAACTTCTTTCAGAAGGCCGCGGCACCCGCCGCGGCCTTCGTCATGTCTGGCATCCTTCACCTCTCCCATGGGGAGAGGTCGGAGGACCAGGTGAGGGGCGTGGCTTCCGCGGAGAGGAC
The DNA here is from genome assembly GCA_963966455.1 of Kaistia sp. Taxonomy (GTDB): domain Bacteria; phylum Pseudomonadota; class Alphaproteobacteria; order Rhizobiales; family Kaistiaceae; genus Kaistia; species Kaistia cartagenensis. The sequence goes on from CAWZZK010000110.1 coordinate 27,081, forward strand.
GTAACCCCTCAGCCGGCGCACTTCGTGCGTCGACCTCTCCCTCAGGGAGAGGTGAAGAAGAGCGGTCCCCAAGCCTGTCCCTTCTTCAGCGCCACGTCTTCAGCGCCAGGTCTCGGCGAGATGCTGGACGGCGATGTCCTCGACGCCGGGCATGGCGACGCCCGTTTCCGGCTTGAAGGAGACGGTGCGCGGCTCGCCAGGCAGGAGCAGGAAGCTTGCATCGTCGAAGTGACCGGGATGGGCGGCCGCCTCGGGACGCACGAAGAAGGCCGGCGCGTCGGACGAGAGCGTGAAGCGCCCTTCCCCGTCCGCTGCGACCGCGATGGTCGCAGCCGGCAGGTCGATCCGCTTCGGCAGATCGGGGAACACCACCACCTGCAGCGATGGATCGGCGACGCCGTCGACGACCGCATCGATCACATAGAAGCGGTCATCGGCGCGCGGCGCATCGATCGCGACGACATCCACCGCGCGGTCCGACGGCAGATGCGCCTCGGCGATGCGCTCGCCGAGCAAGCTGCCCGAGAGATCGAGCGTGCGGATGCGGACGCCGAGCCGCACGTCCTGATGACGGTCGTTGACGGCGCGGAGCTGCAGCTTGCCGTCCAGGATGCGGGCGGCGAGCGCCACCGGGGCGAAGAAGCGCTTGGCGTGATAATGCAGCGTCTTCCAGGCCAGCGAATGGTCGATCGACGACCACGACACCGCCGGCCAGACATCATTGAGCTGCCAGTAGAGCGCGCCCATGGAATGCGGCTTCAGGCTGCGCCAGTAGCGGACTGCGGTCTCGATGGCGAGCGCCTGCTGCAATTGCGACAGGAACACGAACTCGACGAAACCCGAGGGCACGCGGAAATAGCGCGCCATCGTGTCGATGATGCGCGAATTGCCGGCGAGGTCGCGCTGGTGGAACTCCATCACCGGATGGGTCGGGTTCCACTCGTCCTCCTTCGCGAAGGCGCGGATGCCGGTCATGGACGGGAAGGACTGGAAGCCGAACTCCGAGCAGAAGCGCGGCTTCACGGTGTAATAGTGCTCGAAATTCTTGTTCGAGTGCCAGACATCCCAGAAATGCATGTCGCCCGAGCCGTCGTCATGCCAGGCGTCGCCATAATCGAGTTCGCCCTTGCAGGGCGATGACGGCCAGAAGCGGCGGCCGGAATCGGTCTCGATCACCGCGCGGTCGATGACGCGGTTGAGGCGGTCGTAATTGACGAGATAGCGGTCGCGGTTGTTGCGGGAGAGTTCGTACCAGGTCAGTGAGCCGACGACCTCGTTGTCGCCGCACCAGAGCGCGATCGAGGGCCGGCTGGAGAGGCGCTTGATCTGGTAGCGCAGCTCCGCATCGACCTGGTCCAGGAATTCCGGCGTCGAGGGATATTGCGAGCAGGAGAACATCATGTCCTGCCAGACCAGAAGGCCGAGTTCGTCGCAAAGATCGTAGAAAGCGTCGAACTCGTAGAAACCGCCGCCCCAGACGCGGATCATGTTCATGTTGGCTTCGACGGCGGCGGTGAGCAGAGCGCGAATCCGACCTTCGGTGATCTTCGAGGGCAGCGCGTCGGCGGGAATCCAGTTGGCACCCTTGGCGAAGATGTCGACGCCGTTGACGCGGAAGATCATCGAGGCGCCGGCCTCGTCCTTCTCCGTCACCACCTCGAGCGTGCGGAAGCCGATCCGGCGCGTGACGGCATCGCCGGGGATCGAGACGGTCGCGTCATGGAGCGGCTGCGCGCCATGGCCGGCAGGCCACCAGAGATCGGGCTTGCCGACATCGAGGTCCAGCGAAAGGCGGCCGCTGCCGCCCGAAACGCGGACCTCGCCGGTCACGGTCTTGCCGGCGAGATCAAAGGTCACCGGGATCGACGCGTCGGTTCCCGCGGGAGCCGCCAGCTCGATCTCGGCGGTGGCCCGGACATGGCCATGCGCGTCGTGATGCTGGCGGATCTGGACGCTCTCGATGCGGGCCGCCTCGTAGAGATGGAGGACGGGCTCGGCATAGACGCCCATCACCATCAGGCAGGGTCCCCAGTCCCAGCCGCCATGGCTCTGCGGCTTGCGGATCATGTTCAGGTCGGGGACCTTGTTGTTGTTGACGCTCCACGGGATCGGGAAGGGCTGCAGCGCCGCGCGGCGGCTCGCCTCGGCGCCGGCCGGCGAGAAGCGCAGCGTCAGTTCGTTGGCGCCCTCGACCACGAGGCCCGTGACGTCGATGCGGTGGCGGATGAAGCTCGATTCGAGCTTCGCCACGCTCTTCCCGTTGACGATGACCTCGGCGAAGGTGTCGACGAACTCGAATTCGAGCACCGCCCAGCGGCCGGTGAGCGCGCCCGGCGCGACCTCCAAGCGGCGGACGATCGTGAAGGCCGATTCGCCGACCCACTGCACCGCGGCCTCGTTGCGGCCGACCATGGGATCGGGGATGCGGCCGGCGGCGAGGAGCGCCGAATGGATGTCGCCCGGAATGGCGCAGTTGCCGATCACCGCCCCCTCGGCGTCGGCGAGCGTCCAGGTTCCGGCGAGCGAGAGATGGGTCATGGAAGACATCCTATCGGGCGGAGAGGGAGAGCGCGGGCTTGGCTGGCTGGCCCGGCTGGCCGCACTCGATCAGGCCGACAAGCGTCACGCAACCGTTTTCCATTCGGACATATTTTTGGCTTCCATTTGACCGGCAAGGTGCTCATATGCCGGGTTATAGGCCTGTGCGGCGCACTGCCGCGGATATTCTGGAGGATCGTCCATGCCATCGAAACTCGACCAGCTGAAATCCATGACGGTGGTGGTCGCGGATACGGGCGACCTCGAGGCCATCAAGACCTTCCGGCCGGTCGACTGCACCACCAATCCCTCGCTGGTGCTGAAGGCGGCCGAGCTGCCGCAGTACAAGGACGTGATCGACGGCGCCGTCGCCTGGGGCGCCAAGAAGGGCGGCAGCAAGGAGGCGATCGCCGCCGCCGTCGCCGACCGGCTGCCGGTGCTGTTCGGCGCCGAAGTCTCGAAGCTCGTCCCCGGCCGCGTCTCGACCGAGGTCAATGCCGACCTCTCCTTCGACACCGAGGCCTCGCTCGCCCGCGCCCGCGAGATCATCGCCGACTATGCCGCGCTAGGCATCCCGCGCGAGCGCATCCTGATCAAGCTCGCATCGACCTGGGAAGGCATCCGCGCCGCCGAAGTCCTCCAGAAGGAAGGCATCGACTGCAATCTGACGCTGCTGTTCTCGATGGCCCAGGCCGCCGCCTGCGCCGATGCCGGCGTCTTCCTCATCTCGCCCTTCGTCGGCCGCATCCTCGACTGGTACGTCAAGTCGACGGGCAAGACCTTCGAGCCGGAAGAGGATCCGGGCGTCCTCTCGGTCCGCCAGATCTATGCCTATTACAAGACGCACGGCATCAAGACCGTCGTCATGGGCGCCTCGTTCCGTTCGACGGGAGAGATCGAGGCGCTGGCCGGCTGCGACCGCCTGACGATCTCGCCGGCGCTGCTCGAGAAGCTCGCCGCCGACGAGGGCACGCTGACCCGCAAGCTCGATGCGACCAATCCCGGCGAGGCCGGTCCGCTCCTGAAGCTCGACGAGAAGGCATTCCGCTGGCACCTCAACGAGGATGCGATGGCGACCGAGAAGCTCGCCGAAGGCATCCGCCAGTTCGCCAAGGACCTCGGCACGCTGCGCGGCATGATCGCCAAGAAGCTCGAAGCCGTCCCGGCCTGAGCCCGCCATCCCCGACCGCATGACCGACCCGCCGGAGCCTTGGCCCGGCGGGTTTTTTCATGGCCGGGCGGTCGTCAGAGTCCCGCTTGCCGGACGACGCCGGATAAGATAAATACAAACTGTCGACAAGACGCGATCGAGCCAAGAGGAATAGCGACGATGAATCCGAGAGAGAGCTGGAAGGGTGTATTTCCGGCGGTGACCACCCAGTTCCGCGCGGATTTCTCCGTCGATCTCGACGCGACGGCCAAGGTGATCGAGGCGCTGATCGCCGACGGCGTCTCCGGCCTCATCATCTGCGGCACGGTGGGCGAGAACTGCTCGCTGTCGCAGGCCGAGAAGGTCTCGCTGGTCGAGATGGCCGCCGCCACGGCGCGCGGCCGCGTCCCGGTGATCTCGGGCCTTGCCGAATATACGAGCGCGCTTGGTTCGACCTATGCCCGCGAGGCGACCCGCGTCGGCGTCAACGGCCTCATGGTGATGCCGGCCATGGTCTATCCGGCCAAGCCGCGCGAGACGCTGGATCATTTCACGACGATCGCGCGCGCCACCGATACGCCGGTCATGATCTACAACAACCCGCCGAGCTACCGCACCGACGTGACCCCGGCGATGCTGGCCGGCCTCGCCGATATCGACACGATCGTCGCCTTCAAGGATTCGTCCGGTGATACGCGCCGCATCGTCGATGTGCGCAACATGACGGGCGACCGCTTCATTCCCTTCTGCGGCCTCGACGACGTGGTGCTGGAATGCGTCGCGCTCGGCGCCGTCGGCTGGGTCTCGGGCATGTCCAACGTCTTCCCGCGCGAAGGCGAGACGCTGTTCCGCCTCGTGCGCGACGGCCGCTATGCCGAGGCGATGCCGCTCTATGACTGGTTCATGCCGATCCTGCATCTCGACGCCCGCCCGGACCTCGTCCAGGCGATCAAGTACTGCGAGAAGTATCTCGGCCGCGGCACCGACCTGACCCGTCCACCGCGCCTCGCGCTCGACGCGGCCGAGAAGGCCGAGCTCGACGCGGTCATGGAAAAGGCACTCGCGACGCGGCCGGCCCTGCCCGAGACCGGGCTGCCGGCGGCCGCCTGACGGCGGCGGCGGTGCGGATCGCGGTCATCGGCGGCGGCCTCGTCGGCGCCGCCCGCGTCCACCCCCTCCACGACCAGGGCCACCCGGTCGACTGGCTCGACCGCGCCGGCCTTGCCGCGGGCGCTTCCGCCGGCAATGCCGGCTGGATCGCGCATATGGACATCCTGCCGCTGGCCTCGCCCAAGGTCTGGCGGCAGATGCCGCGCTGGCTGCTCGATCCGCTCGGGCCGCTCTCGATCCGTCCCGCCTATCTGCCGAAGCTCGCGCCCTTCCTGGCACGCTTCGTCGCGGCGAGCCAGGGGGAGCGCATCGAGGCCTCCACGCGCGCCATCACCGCGCTGAACGGCCTCTCGCTGCCGGCCTGGGAGCGGCGGCTCGCCGCGCTCGGCCTCGCGGGGCATCTTCGCCGCAAGGGCATTCTCTCCGTCTGGCCGAGCCTTGCCGAGGCCGACGCGGCGAAGGCGCTGCTCGCCCGCCAGAAATCGCTCGGCATCGATGTCGACTGGCTGGACCGCGACGCGCTCGTCGCGCTGGAGCCGGCGCTGGGGCCGAAGGCGGCGAAAGGCGCGCTCTATGGCGGCGGCTGCCACGTCTCCGACCCCAAGGCGCTGACGCTCGATCTCGGCCGCGTCGCCATCGAACGCGGCGCCCGCCTCCTCACGATGGAGGTGGTGGCGGTCAAGCCGCAGGCGGATGCCGTCGCGCTGGTGACCGGCCTGGACAGCCTCGCGCTCTATGACCGCGTGGTGATCGCGGCCGGCGCCTGGTCGAAGCCGCTCGCCGCTTCGGTCGGCGATGCCGTGCCGCTCGATACCGAGCGCGGCTACAATGTCACCCTGCCGGCCGGTCAGCTCGGCCTGACGCTGCCGGTGATGTATGAGGGCCAGGGTTTCGTGACCACCCCGCTCGACAGCGGCGACCGCATCGGCGGCAGCGTCGAGTTCGCCGGGCTGGAAGCGCCGCCCAACTATGCCCGCGTCGACGCCATTCTCGGCCGCGCCCGCCGCTTCCTCCCCGATGCCGACCTCTCCGGCGGCACGCGCTGGATGGGCTTCCGCCCCTCGATCCCGGATTCCCTGCCCGTGATTTCGACGGCGAGCCGCGATCCTCGCATCGTCCACGCCTTCGGCCATGGCCATTACGGCTTGACGCAGGCGGCGGCGAGCGCGGAAATCGTCGCCGACCTCGTCGCCGGCCGCGCGCCGTCGATCGATCCCGCCCCCTATTCCGTCACCCGCTTCGCCCGGAGGTTCTGACCATGGCCCGTCATTCGTTCTTCTGCATCGACGGCCATACCTGCGGCAATCCGGTGCGCGTCGTCACCGGCGGCTCGATCCCGGTCCTGCATGGCGCGACCATGTTCGAGAAGCGGCAGCATTTCCTCGCCGAGTTCGACTGGATCCGGAAGAGCCTCTGCTTCGAGCCGCGCGGCCACGACATGATGTCGGGCTCGATCCTCTATCCGCCGTCTTCCGACGCCTATGACACGGCGATCCTGTTCATCGAGACCTCGGGCTGCCTGCCGATGTGCGGCCATGGCACGATCGGCACGGTGACGACGATCATCGAGCACGGCCTCGTGACGCCGAAGACGCCGGGCCTGTTGCGGCTCGAAACGCCGGCCGGCCTCGTCGAGGCGCGCTATGTCCAGAACGGGCCCTATGTGGAGAGCGTGACGCTCACCAATGTGCCGTCCTTCCTGCTCGGGCGCGGCTACGAGGTCGAGGTCGACGGCATCGGCACGCTCAGCGTCGATGTCGCCTATGGCGGCAATTTCTACGCGATCGTCGAGAGCCAGCCGAACTATGCCGACCTTTCGGATCTGGAGCCCTCGGACATCGTGCGCCTGTCGCCGAAGCTGCGCGCCGCCTTCAACGCGCGCCATTCCATCGTGCATCCCGAGAACCCGGCGCTGAACCGGCTGACGCATGTGCTGTGGACGGGCAAGCCGAAGAACGAGGGCTCCTCGGCCCGCAACGCCGTCTTCTATGGCGACAAGGCGATCGACCGCTCGCCCTGCGGCACCGGCACCTCGGCGCGGCTGGCGCAGCTCTTCGCCACCGGCCGCCTGAAGGAGGGCGAGGCCTTCGTGCATGAGAGCATCATCGGCTCGACCTTCACCGGCCGCGTGGCCGGCACCACGACGGTGGGCGGCAAGCCGGCGATCATCCCGACCATCGAGGGCTGGGCGCGCGTCACCGGCTACAACACGATCTTCGTCGACGATCGCGACCCCTTTTGGGCCGGCTTCCAGGTGGTGGACGGCGCCTGAGCGCCGCCCCCGTCTCGTCTTTTCGTCAGCGGACCCAGGCGCCGGGCACATAGACCCAGCGGCCGCCGCGCCAGACCCAGCGCGCCGGGCGCCAGCGCCAGCCGGGGCGCCCGCGCACCCAGCGGCCCGAGACCCAGACATAGCGGCCCCGGCTCCAGGTCCAGTGACCGGGGATCCAGACCCAGCCGCGGCGCGGCGGCGGCAGCGGCTCGCGCCGCATCGGCGGCGGGGCATACATCCGGCCGGGCGGCGGGCCCCATTGCGCTTCCGCCTCGTCGGGAAGCACGAGGCTCGCCGCCGGCGCCGCGAGTGCGGCGGCGAACAGGCCGCGCAGCAGGGATCGTCTCGAAAGCGTCACGTCACATCCTCCAGTTCGCGCACGGCTTTCGCCGCGCGATAGGCCCGCCGATGGATGATACGCGCGAACGGCGCCGTTCCGTCACGGTGGCGACGCGAAGATCGGCGGCGCGGAGTTCTTTTCAGCCCCAGCGAAAGAGCCCCTCCCTAGCCCTCCCCCGCTGCGCGGGAGAGGGGACGCTGCCTGAACGCGCGTCAAGGTCTTCTCCATCCGGCTAGTGGTGTCATCAATGCCGGCCGCGACCGGCCCTCTCCCCCCTTGTGGGGGAGAGGTGGAGAGGGGGGTGCAGGCGCCCTCCATCGAGGGCTGCGCTCCGCCCCAGCATTCCCCCTACCCCGGCCCTTGTGTGTAGTGAGGAGATGCGCGTTGATGATCTGACGCGCGGGGTCTGCCCGGCGAGCCCGTCCCGACCCTTGGCGCGAGAGCCTTTGCTCGACGCCGTGGGGGAGCAAGGGGCCGCCGGGCAGCGTCATCAACGCC
>CAWZZK010000111.1:0-64803 GCA_963966455.1 Kaistia sp.
TCCCGGTGATTGCTGACGCTCGGGCTACTGATTCAGAGGCTCTCGACATTGTGCGCTTCGGCTTCGTCGCGCGGCGGAATATGCTTGGCACACGACAGGTTCGCTTTCGGGCAGACACTCAACGCCTGCCGCTAGCACAACCACTTCGGCCGTGACCAGCGGTGGTCGCCGAGCGGCCTTCAGCGTTGTTTCAGATTGAGCCAGACGGCGTTCTTGGCACCGAGGTCCTCAAGCATGGCCTTGAGCTTTGGCCGTTCGCCGAACCGACCATATGGGACCTTTCGTCTATCTCCGATGCTGCACTTGAGAACCAAGTCAAAGAAGGTGGCGGAGTCGATCGAGGCCGAGGTGCGCCTGTCGACGTCATCGGCGCGGATCACGTCGATGCCGCTGGGTTTGTACAGCCAAACCACCGAACCCTTCTTGGTCACGAGCTTCATACGCCGGCACTGCTCTTCCAGTGCGCCCCAATCGCATCTGTCTTTCCGCTTAGCCTGGACGAGGACGCCCTTGGACGTTTGGTTTCCCAAAGCGTCCTCTACAGAAAAGGCGAAGTAGAGATCTGTCCCCATCGGCTTCTCAAGGCTGGTGCTCCCGTGGGAGGTAATGGTCTCGGTGATCACACGCACACGATAGCCGCCGACGCGCTCGCCATCGAACCGATCCTCGAGGCGTTGCCCCACGCGTGAGGTGATGTCTGGCTCTTCCACAAGCCCGGTCATACGTTCACGAACGAGTTCATCGAGCGCCCCACCAATCTTGGCGGCGATTTCAGCACGGGCTTCGCGATCCTCGATCATTTCTTCCCTCGGTTTGTGGCCGTTGCCGCGCGGGCGCGATCAGGTCAGGCCCCATCCCCGCCGTTAAGCAGCCGATAGTCCGCAGCGCGGCTGGCGGCGGCCACGAAGCGGCCGTTCGGGAGGTCGTTGACGTCGAGCTTGAAGGCGATCTCGTCCGGCGTCAGGCGATAGTGCTGCCAGCGCTCGGTGAGGCGGCGGCGGAGTTCGGCTTCCGGAACCTCGATCATCACCGTCACGTCGAAGAACGGCGCCAGCCTGTCCCAGGGCGGGTCGCGCAGCAGCAGGTAATTGCCCTCGGCGACGATGATGCGCGCCGAACGCGGGATCAGCCGCGCCCCGGCGCGGGCGATCTCGATGGCGCGATCGAAGACCGGCACCGCCACGAAATCCTCGTCGTCGCGGGTGAGCCGCTCCAGCATGGAGCGCAGCCCGCCGACATCGAAGGTTTCCGGCGAGCCCTTGCGCGGGCGGAGGCCGGCCGGCACGAGATGGAGATCGTCATAGTGATAGCCGTCCATCGGCAGCAGCGCCGCGACGCCCGGCTCATCGGCATTGAGCCGCTCGACCAGCGCCTCGGCGATGGTCGACTTGCCGCCGCCCGGCGGGCCGGCGATGGCGAGGATGGTGCGCCTGTCGCGCGCCCGCGACGCCAGCAGCCGCACGAGCCCGTCGAGATCGATGACCGCCGCCGTCGCATCCGAAGCCGCTTCGCCCGAACCCATGCCATCCTCCCTCGCCGCCGGCCCGATTCTTATAGCGCCGAAGCCGCGACGACGACATCGGTGTCCCAGGCCCTGCAGCGTTCCGCGAGGGGCTCGGGCAGCGGTGCATCGGTGAAGACGGTGTCGATCTCGGCGAGCGAGGCGAGCCGGGCCGGCGCCGGACGCCCGAGCTTGGAAGCGTCCGCGACGAGGAAGGCGCGCCGCGCCTGGCGCAGGATCGCCTTCGACACCCGTACCTCGGCAAGATCGAAATCGAGGATGTCGCCTTCCTCGTCCAGCGCCGAACAGCCGATCACCGCGATGTCGACCTTGAACTGCTCGAAGACATGCGTCGTCAATTCGCCGACGAGGCCGCCATCGCTGCGGCGGAGGACGCCGCCGGCTACCACGACCTCGCATGACGGGTTGGCGGCGAGGATATTGGCTACATTCATGTTGTTGGTGACGACGGTGAGGTTGCGGTGGCCAAGCAGCGCGCGAGCGACGGCCTCGGTCGTGGTGCCGATATTGAGGATCAGCGAGGAATTGTCGGGGATCGCGGCGGCCGCGGCGCCGGCGATGGCAGCCTTGCCGGCCTCGTTCATGCGGCGGCGCTCGTCATAGCCGAGATTGGCGACGCCGGTCCTGAGCATCGCGCCGCCATGGACGCGGTCGAGCAGTCCGGCATCGGCAAGCTCGGTCAGGTCGCGGCGGATGGTCTGCACGGTGACGTCGAAGCGCCGCGCGAGGTCTTCCACCGCGACGCGGCCCTCGCTGCGCGCGAGATCGAGAATGTCGGCCTGACGGATGCTGAGCGCCACGGACGCGCCTCTTTCCCGGATGATCGACTGTGAGGCTTCGATGTTCGCATGGCGCCAAAACGAAGAAAAGCGAAAATCGGCGTTGACAGAAGCGCGCGTCGGCCGCAGGGTTCGGGCGCCGGGCAAGGGTCCCGAACCCGCGAGCCCGGCTGGCCGGAGGCGAGCGACCGTGGCGGTATTCGATCTCTTCATCATCGGCGGCGGCGTGAATGGCTGCGGCATCGCGCGCGACGCCGTCGGCCGCGGCCTCTCGGTCGCGCTCGCCGAGCAGGGCGATCTCGCGCAGGGCACGTCCTCGGCCTCGACCAAGCTCTTTCATGGCGGGCTGCGCTATCTCGAATATTTCGAGTTCCGCCTGGTGCGCGAGGCGCTGGAAGAGCGCGAGACGCTGCTCGTAGCCATGCCGCACATCTCCTGGCCGATGCGCTTCGTGCTGCCCTGGCGCTCCGACATGCGCTTCGAGGCCGAGACGCCGACCTCGAAGCTGCTGGCGCGGTTGATGCCCTGGATGAAGGGGCGGCGGCCGGCCTGGCTGATCCGGCTCGGCCTCTTCCTCTACGACACGCTCGGCGGCCGCAAGATCCTGCCGGCGACGCGGACGCTCGACCTCGCGCGCGATCCCGCCGGCGCGCCGCTTCAGGAGAGCTTCCGCCACGCCTTCGAATATTCCGATTGCTGGGTGCAGGATTCGCGGCTGGTGGCGCTGAATGCCCGCGATGCGAAGGAGCGCGGCGCCCATATCCTGACGCAGACCCGCGTCGTCGCGGCGCGGCGCGAGGGCGATCTGTGGCGGATCGACGTCTCCGGCCCGGTCGGCGAGGAGACCTTCTCCGCCCGCGCCCTCGTCAATGCCGGCGGTCCGTGGGTCGGCGAGGTCATCCATGACGTGACGAAGATCGCGACCCGCGAGGGCGTCCGCCTCGTGCGCGGCAGCCATATCGTCACGCGCCGCCTCTACGACCATGACCGCTGCTATTTCTTCCAGGGCACCGACGGGCGGATCATCTTCGCGATCCCCTATGAGCAGGATTTCACGCTGATCGGGACGACCGACAAGGACCACCACGGCGCCCCGTCCGAGGCGCGCTGCACCGACGAGGAGCGCGATTATCTCTGCGATTTCGCCAGCCGCTACTTCAAGCGCCCGGTGACCGCGGCGGATGTGGTGTGGACCTATTCCGGCGTCCGCCCGCTTTATGACGACGGCGCGAGTTCGGCGACGGCGGCGACGCGGGACTATGTGCTGCGCTTCGACCGCGACGGCGCGCCGCTCCTCAACATCTTCGGCGGCAAGATCACCACCTATCGACGCCTCTCGGAGCATGCCGTGGACGAGCTCTGCCGCGAGCTCGGCACGCCGCGTCCGGCCTGGACGGCGCGGGTGCCGCTGCCGGGCGGCAATTTCCCGCATGACGGCGTCGCCGATCTCATCGCGGGGCTGATGCGCGATTATTCCTTCCTCGACGCGCGCTGGGCGACCCGGCTCGTGCGCGGCTACGGCACCGAAGCGCGCGAGATCCTGGGCGAGGCGAAGACCGAGGCCGATCTCGGCCGCGCCTTCGGCGCAACGCTGACCGAGGCCGAGCTTCGCTGGCTCATGACGCATGAATTCGCGCATGAGGCGGTCGATGTCGTCTGGCGCCGCACCAAGCTCGGGCTGCATCTCTCCACGGAAGAGATCGCCGCCATCGACGCCTTCATGGCCGAGCAGCGCGCCGAGCGTGCCAGGGCGACGGCGGCCTGAAGCCTCAGTCGGCGTGCAGCAGATCGAGCGTCGCCTGGTCCCGCTCGCCGCCGCACCAGCGCTCCAGCGCCCGCTCGAAGAGATTGCCCGCCGTGCCGTCGGCGAGCGCGAACAGCGTCATCGAGGAGCGGAACTTCAGATCATCGGGCGTGCCGAACAGCGCCGTCAGCGATGGCGCATCGGCCGCGATGGCGAGTTCGGTCACGCGGCGGAGCCGGCCGCCGAGCAGCGGATCGGCCAGATAAGCGCGCGCCTCTTCGAGCGAGCCGATGCCATAGAAGAGCGCGGTCTCCGACCGGCCGAGCGCGCGCAGCTGCGGAAAGACGAACCACATCCAGTGGCTTCGCTTCCTTCCGCCTGCGAGTTCGGCCTCGACACGCTCCATCACCGGCGCCTGTGCGTCGCGAAAACGCTGCAGATGAAACGGGTCCGAACCGCCCGCGGCGCCCGTCATCGCGCGCGGCCCTGCGGCGGCGGCTGCGGCGATGCGAAGCCGGCAAAAAGATCGTCCGCGGGCGGCGGCTCGGGACCGAAGACGCTCATGCCGCCATAGGCATGCGAGTTGCCGCGCTCGCGGGCGACGAAGCGTTCGAATGACGGGCCGGTCGCGGTCCGCTCCAGCCGCCGCGAGGCCTCGTCGAGCCGGCGGATGGCGTCGAGCCGCTCGTCATTGCCGAGCTTCGCTCTGGCGACGGCCGACTTCATGACGCCGATCGTCTCGTCATAGACCTTGAGCGGCACCGGATAGGGGTGGCGGTCCTTGCCGCCATGGGCGAGCGAGAACCGCGCCGGATCGGCGAAGCGGCAGGGCGCGCCATGCACGACCTCGGCAACCAGCGCCAGCGCCTCGACCGTGCGCGCGCCGACGCCCGGCACCATCAGGAGATCGGCAAAATCGCGCGGCCCGCTCTCGCTGGCGGCGGCGAGCGCGCCATGCAGGCGGCGCAGCATCACGTCCTTTGGCCTCACGTCATGATGCGCCGGCATCACGAGATGGGGCAGCAGCGGCGCCTCGGGCGGCTTGGGCGCCGCGTCGCGGCCGGTCGCAGCGGCGAGTTCGCGCACGATGCCGTCGGGCCCGAACTCTGCGAGCAGCGAGAGCTGCCCGCGCCGCGAGGCCTCGGCGCGATGGTCGGTCAGGTTGACGATCGTGCCGCGATTGCGCCCGTCGATCGCTGCATGCGGCGCGTCGACGAAGCTCGTCAGCCCCTCCGACTGCCAGTGATAGCGGCGGGCAGTGCGCGTCGCCTCGTTCATGCCCTGCTGCACGACGACCCATTGCCCGTCATCGGCGACGATGAAGCCATGCAGATAGAGATCGAAGCCGTCCTGCACGGCGGCGCTGTCGACCTTGGCGACGAGCCGGCTCGCCGCCGCGAGCGCCGCGCCGTCGAAGCCGGTGCGCAGGCCGGCCGCGACGAGTTCGCCGGGCGTCTTGCGCGACTGGGCGCCGCGTCCGCCGCAGACGGTAATGCCGAGTTCGCCCGACAGCGGGCCGAGCCCACGCTTCAGCGCGCCGATGACGCTGGTCGTGATGCCGGAGGAGTGCCAGTCCATGCCCATGACGGCGCCGAAGGACTGGAACCAGAAGGGATGGGCGAGGCGGCGCAGGAATTCCTCGCGCCCGTAATGCAGCACGATCGCCTCGGTGATCACGGCGCCGAGCCGCGCCATGCGCTGGCCGAGCCAGGCCGGGACGCGGCCGCCATGCAGCGGCAGGTCGGCACTTCCCGCGCGTCGGGTCATCGGCCCGCTCCGTGAACGAAAGACGAACGGAAACCTATCACGACGCCAGCGCGTCAACAACCTCGCCGGCCTCGGTCCGGTCGAGCCGGTGGATGCGGACCTCGGGGCAGACGCTTCGCGCGATCGGGATCAGGTGGCGGTGATGCGTCAGGTAGATCACCTGCCCGACCGCCGCCATGCCGGCGAAGAGGCGGAAGGCCTCCTCGGCGCGGAAGTCGTCGAAGCTCTCCATGATGTCGTCGGCGATGAAGGGCACCGAACGGCCGCCGGCGGCGAATTCGTGATAGCCGGCGACACGCAGCGCCAGATAGAGCTGGAAGCGCGTGCCCTTGGAAAGCTCGCTTGCCTCGCGCGAGCCGCCGCCGGCGATGAGCGCGATCAGCCGCTCGCCTTCCTTCGCGGGCTCGGCGGCGAGGCCGGAATAGGCGCCGCGGCTGATGGTGCGGAACGCGTCGGAGGCGCGCATCATCATCTGGCTGCGGTGACGCTCGCGATAAAGGCGGATGGCGGTCTCGGCCGCCGCGATGCCGGCGGTGAGGCGCAGGAAGGCGAGGGCGCCCTCCTCGATCTCGACGAGAACGGTGCGCCGCGCCGCCTCGATCGCCGCCACGCGGCCGTCGCCGCCGATCGCTTTCAGCCGGTCCTCGGCCTTCGACTTCGCGACGAAGAGCTCCTGACGACGTTGGTCGAGATCCTCGCTCTCCTGTTCGAGTGCCAGCCTCTCGGCGGCGAGGGCGTCGCGATCGGCGGTCGCGAGCGCGGCTTCCGCATCCTCGAACGAGGGGACGTCGAGGCCGATCCGGATGTCGCGTCGCGCAGCCTCGATATCGGCCTCCAGCCGCTCGCGCTCGGCGAGCCGTGCGAGAAGCGCCGCCGCCTCCGCCAGCGTCGCGACGCCCAGCGTCTCGGTCACGGCACTTCTTCGCCGGCTAAGCGTCTCCTGCTGGGTCGTGAGCCGGTCGACCGCCTCGCTGTGGCGGGCGAAGCGCGCGTCCAGTTCGCCGCGCTTTCGCGCCGCCGCTCCCGCTGCTTCGATGCGCGCACCGATCTTCGCCGCCAGCGGCCCGACATCGCCGTCGGGGGCAAGGCCCAGTTCCACTGCGAAGGCATGGATCGCCGCCGCATAGGCGCTGCGGTCGTCCTCCATCTTGCGGATGCGATCGGCGAGGGCCGCGGCCCTGTCGGCGGCCTTCGCAAGTTCGCCGAGCACCGCGAGGCTGTCGCGGACGACGCGCGGCGTCGGCGGCACACCATCCCCGCCGAGCCAGGTCGCGGCGAGGGCCGAATGCCACTCGGCTTGCCAGGCTGCATCGCGGCTCTCGGCCTCTTTGAGCGCGGCCATGCGCTGGCCATGCTCGCGCCGCCGGTCATCGAGCTGCTTTCGATCGGCAGTCTCGCCGGACCAGCGGGCGAGGCGATCTTCGGCATGGGCGGCGAGCGCGGCGAGCCGCAACCCTTCGACGCTGTCACCTGCCCGCGCCAGGGCCTCACCGAGCCGAGCCGTCGCCGCTTGGACGGCGGCGTCCGCTGTCGCGACGGCCCCCCTCGCCTCTCTGGCGGCGGCAAAAGCCTCGAGCGCCTGGTCGCGCCGGCGCAGCCATTCCTCGAGCCCGTCCAGTCCGGCGCGCGCGGCGAGCCCCGGCGCCAGCGCGTCGCCGGCCGCACGGATCGCCTCGTCGATCGCGCGAAGCGCCGCGTCCGCCTCGGCGTGCAGCGTAGCCGCCCGTTCGGCCTCGGCGCGGGTCACCGCCAGCGTGGTGGCGATTTCGGCGCGGCGAGCGGCCTCGCCGACATGGGCGAGCCGGGCCAGCACGGCCGCATCGTCGCGGCGCAGCGCCGATTCGAAGCTGTCGGCACTCGTCGCATCGAGCCGTTCCCGATGCGCCGTCCAGGCGGCATCGCGCGCGATCCGCGCCGCCTCCGCCTCCGCTTCGGCGCGGGCGCTGCTGCGGTCCGCAAGCGCCTCCGCCTCGGCCTGCAGCCGCGCGCTCTCATTGGCGAGACGGCCGACATCGGCCGCATATTGGACGAGCGCCGCCTCGGCGCGCTGGCGGCGGGAGCGCCAGTCGGCGATCATCGCAGCCGACGGCGCGATCAGGGCGGCGAGGGCGGTTGCGTCGCCGGCGAAGGGTGCGAGCAGCGCCATCGCGTCGCCGAGCCGCGCCTCCGAGCGCTTCGCCTCGGCCGCGGCGCGCGCCAGCACCCCGTCGGCGTCTTCGCTGCGGATCACCGCGAGCATCGTGCGCAGTTCGGCCGCCGCGCTGGCATCGAGCGGCATCGCATTGCCGGCGCTTGCCGCGAGCGCCGCCTCGGCCTCGGCGAGCCGCGCCGCCGAAGCGCCCTGCTCCGACCTTGCCGCCGCGAGCTCCGCCTCGATGCCGGAACGGGCCTCGATCAGGTCGTTGAGCCGCGCCGCGCGGGCGGTGTCGATGAGAAGCGCCTCGGGCCGTTCCTCATCCGCCCGGCCGAGCCGCCGCAGCAAACTCGCAACGGCTTGGCTGGCGTCGGAAAGCTGCTGGCGCCTGTCGGGCAGGTCGAGCGCGGCGGAGCGCTCGCGCGATCCGAGCGTCTCCTGCAGCGCGGCGAAGCGCTCGGCGAGCGCCAGCGCCGCCGGGTCTTCCGTGATGGCCGCGCGCTCGGCGTCTAGCGTCTCGGCCTCCTCGGCGAGCGCAGCGGAACGGGTCGCCAGTTCCACCTCGAGCGCCTGCAGCCGCGGCAGATCCTCGGCGAGGCCGGCCGGCAGCATCGCGGGTGCGGGCAGGCCCGCCCGCCGTGCGACGAGTTCGGCCAGCGCGTCGCGCCGCGGCAGCGCCGCCAGGATGCGCATCACCTGTTCCAGCCGCGCCTTGACGGCGCCGCGCTTCGCCACCGCGTCGCGATAGGCGGCGTCGGCGGCGGCCTCCTCGGCGATGAGGCGGTGATGGTCGGCGGCGAGCGTATCGATTGCGGCGCGCTCGTCACGCAGCGTGGCGAGGCGGCCTTTCAGTTCGGCGAGCCCGGTCTTGTGGGCGCGCGGCTTGTGGAAGGCGTCTGCGCTCGCCTTCAGCGCATCGAGGCGGCGGGTGAGGGCGGCGAGGCCGGCGCTGGCGGAAAAGAGCAGCTGCCCGAGATCGCCACGGCTGGCGAGGATGCTCTCGCCTCCGGCGACCAGCGTTTCCTCGTCGAGCGAGAACATCGCCTTGTAGGCGTCGCGGCCGATGCCGCCGAGTTCGGCGAGGATCGCCGCGTCGGGCAGCGGCCGGTCGGCGCCATCCAGAAGGCTCGCCTGCGGCCGCTTGATGCGGGCGAAGCGCCGCTCGGCGCCGCCCATCTCCAGCACGGCGTCGATGCGCATGGTCGCATAGGGATGCAGGAAGCTGTACGGGCTTTGCGTCCCGATGCCGTAGAGAAGGTCGAGCCAGGCGGCGAGCGTCGTCGACTTGCCGGCCTCGTTCGGGCCATAGACGAGGTGGAAATCGGCGCCGGACGGCTTCCGCCCGAAATCGAGGCCGTGGTCGGTGAAGCGTCCGTAGCGGGTGAGGCCGAGCCGCTCGATGCGCATGTCAGCCGCCCTCCCCGCTGCCGGCATCCGCCTCGATGCGCGCGAGCACCTCCTCGCTGCCCTCGGCGGCGAGCCTTGCGAGCAGCGCTTCCGAGGCGGCCTCGTCGGCCCCGAGCAGATCGCGCAGCTCGGCCGGCAAGAGGCCGCGCAGCTGCGCCGCCGCGCCCGTGACAGTCGAGCGGAAGCCCTCCGACGGCAGTACGTCCTCGGCCACCAGCCGCGCCAGTTCGCCGAGCGCATCGCCGGCGACCGGTGCCGTGCCTTCCGCGGGTCCGATGGAAAGTTCCAGCTTCTCGACATGGGCGCGGCCGAGTGCCGTCGCCGCCTGGTCGGCCTCGGCCTTGAGCAGGTCGGCGTCGCGGCGGATGCGCCAGGCGAGCGGCGTCGCGCCGCTGATCGCGACCCGCGCCACGAGATGGGGTGTCGCAGTCAGCGCCCGTTCTTCGCCGAGCCGCTTGCCGAGAGCGGCCACCAGCTCCTGCCAGGATAACATCCCCGTCGCATCGAGCGTGACGCGCCGGAACTCGGCGATGCCGGTCATCCGCTCCTCGACCGTGATGGTGCCGTCGTCGCGCACCGTGACGAGGCTTACCGATTTCGCGCCGGCCTCGTTGATGTCGCGGCCCTGCGGGATGCCGGCCATGACCACGGTCGCGGCGCCCTCATGCACGACGCGCTGGTGGACATGGCCGAGCGCCCAGTAGCGGAAGCCGGCGGCGTCGAGATCGGCGAGCCGGCACGGCGCATAGACATCGTGGCCGGCGGCGCCGTCGAGGCTCGTATGCATGAGGCCGATATTGACCGCGCCTTCGACCGGCGGGCGGTAGGAGGGGAGGAGGCTTTCCGGCGCCAGCGGCTTCTGGAAGCTCATCCCGTGCACGACGACGGGCCGCTCCCCGGGCGCGCGGGCGATCTCCACCGCCTCGGCGCGGCCGCGGAAAAGCTTGACGCAGTCGGGCAGGATCAGTTCGGCGGTGATCTTCGACAGCGCGTCGTGATTGCCGCGGATGATGAAGACGCGGATGCCGGCCTCGTCGAGCCGCTTCAGCTCGGTCGCAAGGAATCGCGCCGTCTTCATCGAGGTCTGGTCGCCGTCATAGAGATCGCCGGCGACGAGCAGCGCATCGACGCGCTCGGCGAGCGCGAGGTCGACGATGGCGGTCAGCACCCGGCGCGTCGCGTCGCCGATCAGCGCCGCGAGATCAGCGTCGCGCAGCGCCAGCGAGCGCAACGGCGAATCGAGATGGATGTCCGCCGCATGGATGAAGCGAAAGGCTGCGATCGTTCCTCTCCCGGTCGAGCGTCTCCTAGCTAGACGCTTGCCGGCCGGCCGCGCAAGCGGCTCAGCGCTTCAGCCGGTAGCCCGTCCTGAAGATCCACGAGATCACGGCGAGGCAGATCAGCATGAAGACGAAGGTCATGCCGAGGCTGATGCCGACGGGCACGTCGGAATGGCCGTAGAAACTCCAGCGGAAGCCCGAGACGAGATAGACGACCGGGTTGAACAAGGTCACCGTCCGCCAGAAGGGCGGCAGCATGTCGATCGAATAGAAGCTGCCGCCGAGAAAGGTCAGCGGCGTGACGATGAGGAGCGGCACCAGCTGCAGCTTTTCGAAATTGTCGGCCCAGATGCCGATGATGAAGCCGGTGAGGCTGAAGGTGACGGCGGTCAGGAGCAGGAAGGCGATCATCCAGAACGGATGGTCGATCCTGAGATCGACGAAGAGCGCCGCGGTGCCGAGCGTGATGAGCGCCAAGAGCGTCGATTTCGTCGCCGCCGCGCCGACATAGGCGATGACGGTTTCGAGCGGCGAGACCGGCGCCGAGAGCAGCTCGTAGATCGTGCCGACGAAGCGCGGGAAATAGATGCCGAACGAGGCGTTGGAGATCGACTGCGTCAGGAGGCCGAGCATAATGAGGCCGGGCACGAGAAAGGCGCCGTAGCTGACGCCGGCGATCTCGTTCATATGCGGGCCGATCGCCGATCCGAAGACGACGAAATAGAGCGAGGTCGAGAGCACGGGCGAGACGATGCTCTGCAGCAGCGTGCGCCGCGTGCGCGCCATCTCGAAGCGGTAGATGGCGCGGATGGCGTGGATGTTGAGCGAGAGCGCGTTCATGACTTGCCTCCGACGAGACCGACGAAGATCTCCTCCAGCGTCGACTCCTCGGTGCCGAGGTCCTTGACCGCGAGCCCGGTGCCGGCGAGCGCCGCGAGGATCGGCGCGATGGCGCTGCCCTCGCCCGCCGCGTCATAGCTGTGCACCAGCTTGCGGCCGTCGGCGGACAGCTCGAAGCCGTAGGGCGCCAGCATGTCCGGCACCGCCGCGACCGGCTCCGCCAGCTCGATGGTGAGCCGCTTGCCGCCGAGCCGCCGCATCAGCGTCGTCTTCTCCTCGACGAGCATCAGCTCGCCGCGGTTGATGACGCCGATCCGGTCGGCCATCTCCTCGGCCTCCTCGAGATAATGCGTCGTCAGGATGATCGTGGTGCCGGCATCGCGCAGCTGCCGCACGACGCGCCACATGTCGCGCCGAAGCTCGACATCGACGCCGGCCGTCGGCTCGTCGAGGAAGAGCACCGCCGGCTCGTGCGAGAGCGCCGTGGCGATCAGCACGCGCCGCTTCATGCCGCCGGACAGCGTCATGATGCGGCTGTCGCGCTTGTCGATCAGCGAGAGGTCGGTGAGGATCTTCTCGATATAGGCCGGGTTCGGCGGCTTGCCGAACAACCCGCGCGAGAAGCTCGTCGTGTCGAACACCGTCTCGAAGGCGTCGGTGGTCAGCTCCTGCGGCACGAGGCCGATCAGGCTGCGCGCCGCGCGATAGTCGGTGACAACGTCGTGGCCGCCGACCGTGACGCGGCCGCCGGTCGCCCGCGCGAGGCCGCAGACGATGCTGATCAGCGTCGTCTTGCCGGCGCCGTGGGGGCCGAGCAGGGCGAAGATCTCGCCGCGGTCGATGGTCAGCGAGACATTCTTGAGTGCGGTGAAGCCGGATGCGTAGGTCTTGGAAAGGCCTTCGATCGCGATCATCGGCGCTTCGGACATCGGATCGCTCCTTCGCTCGCCGCGGCGACAAAGCGAATCGCCGCAGCTCGTCGGGCCACCCTCCTATCCCAAACCACCGTCACAGGACACCGCCGCGATGGGAGACGCGCCGTTCAGGCGCTGGCGAGCATCACCACCTTGGTCAGATGGCGCGGCGCCACCGTGTCGAGACCCTTGGCGCCGGCGACCCGCTCGCCCAGAAGCTGCAGCGCCGGCAGGGCGGCGAGGCCCGAGAGCGCCGGCGCGACGCCCAGCGGCACCTGGACGTCGCCGGGGCCGCCGAAGCCGATCACGCGGGCGCCCTTCGCCTGCATCTCGCCGACGAGCACCGCCTCGTCGTCGGGCCGCGCATCGCCATAGAGCATGACCGCGACCGTGCGCTCGTCCATCAGGCTGATCGGGCCGTGGCGATATTCGAGCGGGTGGAAGGCCTGCGCATAGGTCTGGCTCATTTCGAGCAGCTTCAGCGCGCCTTCGAGCGCCACGCCATAGAGCGCGCCGCCGCCGAGATAGACGAAATGCGAGCGGCCGGCGATCAGCGCATCGGCCGCGGCGTCGGTTGCCGCGAGCGCGCCTTCCGCCGCGGCGACGACGTCCTCGCCGATGGTGACGCCGATGATCTGCAGGCCCATCAGCAGCATGAGGCTCGCCGAGGAGGTCATCACGATGCCTTCGAGGGGATGGGTCTCGGCATAGACGACGCGGTCCGACTCCGCCGCCAGGCTGGAGCCCTCGGCGCAGGTGATGCCCGTGACGGGGATGCCGGCGGCGCGGCTCGCCGCGGCGGCGGCGACGGTCTCGGTCGTCTCGCCGCTCCGCGACAGCGCGACCACGGCGGCTTCCTGCCAGCGCGGCCAGTAGGCGGACGGCCGGTCGAGCCATTCCCGGGCCGGAACGGCGATGGCCGGGATGCCGGCGCCGTTGGCGGCGGCGGCGAGCGCGAGCGCGAGATTGTAGGAGGTGCCGCAGCCGACGAAGACGGTGACGGGCGCCGCCGGCAGCCGGCCCCTCGGAACCAGCGCGGCGCGCCAGAAGGGGAACTGCTCGACGATGGTCTGTTCGGTGATGCCCATGATGGTCTCTTGTCGTTGGTAAGCGGGGCTACTTGACGGAACCGGCCGTCAGCCCGCTCACGAGATAGCGGTTGAGGAAGATGACGATCAGGATCGGCACGATCATCGCGATGGTGCCGCCGGCATTGATGAGCCCGTAATCGACGAAGTTCTTGGTCGAGAATTCGGGGATCAGCACGGTGAGCGGCTTGGTCTTGTTCGGCGAGAAGATGAGCGGAACCATGTACTGGCCCCAGGCGCCGAGGAAGGTGATGATCGAGGCGGCGACGAGGCCGGGCGCGGCGAGCGGCATCACGATGCGGAAGAGGATCGTCAGCCGTCCGGCGCCGTCGATGCGCGCCGCCTCCTCGATCGAGAGCGGCAATTGCTGGAAGACGCTCCGCATCAGCCACAGCGCCAGCGGCAGGAAGGCCGAAAGATAGATGAGCGTCACGCCGGTATAGGTGTCGAGGAGTTTCGCGCCGATCATGATCCGATAGAGTGGGATCAGCACCGTATAGCCGGGGATGGCGATGGTGGCGATGACGACGAAGAAGATCACCGTCCGGCCGGGGAAGGTCAGCCGCGCGAAGGCATAGCCGCCGAGCGTCGCCAGGAAGACGGAGATGACGGTGGCGAGGACCGAGGTGATGATCGAGTTCACCAGCGCGTTGCGGAACTGCAGCGCGACGGTCACGTCGTTGGAGGCGATATAGCCGAAGCCGGCGAGCCGCTCATAGTGATAGGCCGTCAGCCGCTGCGGGAAGAAATGGATCGGCTGCGACATGAGGTCGGGCGTCGGCGTCAGGCTGGTGGCAATCGCCCAGTAGATCGGGCCGATCGACCACAGGATCAGCACCGTGAAGCCGATGCCGAGCAGGATGCGCTGGGAAAGTCTGAGCTCCATCAGTCCAACCTCGTGACGCGCTGGACGCGCAGGACATAGACGAGCGAGACGGCGAGCGAGGCGAACATCACGAGGACGCTGAGCGCCA
Source organism: Kaistia sp. (assembly GCA_963966455.1). Classification (GTDB taxonomy): domain Bacteria; phylum Pseudomonadota; class Alphaproteobacteria; order Rhizobiales; family Kaistiaceae; genus Kaistia; species Kaistia cartagenensis. Next base: position 14,450 of record CAWZZK010000111.1, read on the forward strand.
TGCCATAGGAGAAGTGCAGGTTCTGGAACGCCTCGAGATAGACCTGCACGAGGATCGGCCGTGTTCCTCGCGACGACCCGGTGAGGATCCAGGCCTCGTCGAAGAAGTTGAACGCCGCCACCGTCGACTGCGTCATGGCGATGGCGACGCCGCCGCGGATGAGCGGCAGCGTGATGTTGGTGAACATCTTCGGCCGGCTGGCGCCGTCGATGCGCGCCGCCTCGTAGAGATCGGCCGGAATCGACTGCAGCGCGGCGAGGACGATCACCGCCGTCAGCGGCAGCATGCGCCAGACATGGACCAGCGACACGGCAAAGAGCGCCACGGTGCGGTCGTTGAACCAGACATATTTCTCGAAATCGAGCCCGGCGGCGACGAGCAGCCCGTTGAGGAGACCGAAGGCCGGGTTGTAGATCCACTGCCAGACCACGGCGTTGACGACGCCGGGGAGTGCCCAGGGAAGGATGACGGCCGCCAGCACGAAACGGCGCCAGCGGCCGGCCTGGTTGATGAGCAGGGCGGCGCCGATCCCTCCGGCGGTCTCGAGCGTCACGCAGATCACCACATAGATGATCGTGTTGCGCCACGCTTCGTTGACGATCGGGTCCTTCAGGAGGTCCTGGTAGTGCTGCAGCCCGATGAAGGGCGTGCCGGCCTGCATCGGATTGACCCGGTGCAGGCTGTCCCACAGCGTCGAGGCGACGGGGAACAGCACCAGCGCGACCATCGCGATGACGATGGGGGCGGCGAGGAGCAGCCCGAGAAGGGCATCGGCGGTGCCGTCGATGCCCTTCTCGCGGGAGCGTCGCGCCGGAAGGACGGCGCTGAGGCTCACTGCTGCTGCGCCTTGGCGGTTTCGTCGGCGATGGACTTCACCGCGTCGGCGACGCTGATCTCGCCCTTGGCGGCCTGGTTGATCGCGTTGTTCACCGCGCTGGAGAACTGCGGATACCAGGTGGGCGTGCCCTGCTTGAACAGCGGACCGACGGTGCCGGCCTGCTCGATCACGACGTCGCCGTCGAGGATCTTGCCCTGCTTGTTCAGTTCCTCGAAGGCCGAGGTGCGCGTGGCGAGGAGGCCCTGCTCGGCGGCGAGCTTGATCTGCTCGTCCTTGGAGGTCATCCACTTCACGAAGGCGAGCGCGGCTTCCTTCTTCTCCGAGGCGGCCGGAATGCCGAGCGCCTCGGGGAGGCCGTAGCTGACGGTCTTGCCGCTCACGGTCGGCACGAGGCCGAGCGTCGTCGAGCCGGCGATCTTCGATTTGGTCTTGTCCTCGAAGGCGCCGACCCAGCCCGGACCGACGCCGAGATCGAAGGTGACCTTGCCGTCCATGAACATCTGGTGGACGTCGGAATCCTTGAGACCCGTCGAGGCAGGATCGATGAGGCCCGCCTTCAGCATGTCGACATAGAACTGCAGCGCCTTGTAGCCGCCGGAATCGGGGCTCGTGAACAGCGGCTTCCAGTCCTTGTCGAAGAGATCGCCGCCGAAGGCGAAGGTCATCAGGTACCACAGCGTCGAGGTGCCTTCCGACGGCGACAGCGGCACGCCGAGCGGATATTCGGCGATGCCCTTCTCCTTGACCAGCTTGGCGTCGGCGATGAGCTCGTCGATCGTCGTCGGCATCTTGGTGATGCCGGCCTTGGCGAGATGGTCCTTGTTGGCGATCAGGATGCGGAAGTCGTTGGCATAGGGAACGCCGAGCAGCTTGCCGTCGACCGTGAAGATCGAGGCGGTCGGCATGTCCTTGATCGACTCCGCGTCGATGAGCGGCGTCAGGTCCTCATACCAGCCGGCGGCGCCGAACTGGCCGGTCCACGACCAGTCGAACTCCGTCACGTCGGCCGGCGGCGTGCCGGCGATGAGGCCGGTGATGAGCTTCGGGCGGATGTCGTCCCAGGACAGCATCTGGAGATCGACCTTGATGCCGGTCTCCTTCTCGAAATCCGAGGCGATGTTGGGCGACTGGCCCGAGGGCAGCAGCACGGTGATGCTCTGCCCGGCGAGGGGCTTGGCGTCATCGGCGAAGGCAGGCATTGCCAGGGAAGGCATGGCGAGGGCGAGCGCCGCGAGGGCGACGGTCGTTCGAAGCAGCTTGTTCATCACTGATCATCCCGTCTTGGTGAAGGTGTGCGGCCGTTCCTCGCGTGGATCGCATTGTTGTCGATCGAGGCGGCGAGCCGCCCGATCCATGCTTCGTCCACGGGCCAGTCGAGGTCTCGAGCGGCGCCCAGCAGGGCGCCACCGATGGGAGGGAGCCTTGGCGGCAGCGGCTCCGAGCCGATGCGGGCCGCGGTCCGCTCGCGGAGCAGGCGGCTGGCGAATGTGCCGCCGGCCGTGCTCCAGGGAAGGGCGGGATCGCCGATCCGCCGCCGCGCTGCCGCCACATGGGTGGCGAGATGCTCGGCGGCGGCGTCGATGATTGTGAGCGCCGTCGGCTCGCCGCGTTCGGCGAGCGTGTCGACGAGGCGGGCGAGAGCGGCGATCTCGGAGCGGGCATGCTCGACCGAGGCGCGCCAGGCGATGAGCCCGTCCTGCGGCGAGGCCGGGTCGAGGCCGAGATGGGCGATGAAGGCGGCGAGGAAATCCGGCGCGTCGATGCGGCCGTCCATGGCGCGGCTGGCGCAAGCGATCGCCGCGATGCCGATCCAGTGCGCGCTGCCCTCGTCGCCGATCGCCTCGCCGAAGCCGCCGACGCGCAGCGAGCGGCCGGCGGCGTCGCGCGCCCAGGCCATGGAGCCGGTGCCGGAGAGGATCAGCACGCCGGCGCCGCCGGCGAAGGCGCCGATATGGGCGGCCTCGACATCGTTGACGACCCGCTGCGGGCTTTCGCCGAAGAAATCTGTGATCGCACGCTCCTGCTCGGCGGAGAGCGGCGGCAATTCGCCATAGGCCGGAAGGCCGGCCACGACGGCGCCGATCTCCGGCAGCCGCTCCCGATAGGGCGCGAGCATCGCATCGAGCGCGCCGCGCCAGTCGGGCCGGTCCATCGGATTGATGCCGGAGCCGCCGCTGGTGGCGACGACCGTGCCGTCGCGGTTCGCGAGCGCGATCAGCGTCTTGGAGCCGCCGCCGTCGATGCCGAGCACCAGCGAGCCCGTCATGCCGCGTCCCCCGCCGGTTCGGCGATGATCGCCTCGATACCGAGTTCGCCGAGCCGCCGCCGCCAATCCTCGGAGAGGCCACTATCGGTGACGACCCGGCCGGCGCTCGCGAGCGGCGCCACCTTCCAGGTCGAGAGCGTGCCAAATTTCGAGGAATCGGCGACGACGAAGCGCTCGGCGGCGCGGGTCAGCATATGGGCGTTGAGCGAGGCCTCGGCGGCGTCGATGCTGTAGATCGCGGCGTCAGGGCCGATGGCGCTGGCGCCGAGAAAGAGCTGGTCGAGCCAGATGCCGTCCAGCATCGCCTCGGCGAGCGGGCCGACCAGCGAGGCGTTTTCGCTGCGGAGCTGGCCGCCCAGCATCACGACCTGCAGCTTCGGCACGTCGATGAGTTCCTGCGCGACCGCGAGCCCGTTGGTGAAGACACGCAGCGGCAGCGGGTTGACCTTGAGCAGCCGCGCCAGCTGCAACACCGTCGTGCCGGCGTCGAGGAACACGCTGCCATGCGGCTTCAGCGCCGCGTAGCAGGCGGCGGCGAGCGCGCGCTTCGCCGCGAGATTCTGCTTGGCGCGCTGCTGGAAGGCGACCTCGACGCTGGAGCCCTCGGCGATCCGCGCGCCGCCATGGACGCGGTCGATCGCGCCCTCGTCCTCGAGCAGCTGCAGGTCGCGGCGGATGGTGGCGAGCGAGGCGCCGACCGCGTCGGCGATCGCCTGGATCGTCGAGGGGCCGTTCGCGTAGAGATGGCTGCGGATCGCGTCGAGCCGCCCCACCTTCATGCCGCCGCCATGCGCCATTCGTGCCGCCGCTGTCGAGGAAGTGCCCCGGCAAAATGCCGGAACCGCTCAATCAATCCATAGCGGATGATCGCAGTCAATCAGCTTTCTGAGCGAAATTGACGCTTTCGCCGCGTCACTGCGGCAATGGCCCAGCGCTGGGGCGGTCGATGCGGACGATGTAATAGTCGGCGATGGTGACGCCGCGGAAGCGGCGCGGGACGACGGCGATGCGCTCGGCTTTGCCGAAGAGGCCGGCGAGTTCCTGCTCGATCGGGTCGCGCGTCACGACGATGCCGGGGCCGACCAGCGCGGCGCCGTCATGGCCGAGAAAGTCGTAGCGTTGGCTCTCATTGGCCTGCACGACCGGCACATCGGGCAGCAGCCAGGCGAGCTCGGCATTCAACTGGTAGTCATAAGTGAGGATGTAGCGGGCGCCCGTCTGGCGGCGGATCGTGTCCACCGCCTCGCCGAGGCCCTCCCAGCCGCGTGTCAGGCGGAGGATCGGGTCGCGGCTCCCGAGCAGCGTCACCGGCACGACCAGCGCATAGATGAAGGCGAAGCCGAGAAAGCCGAGCGCGACGGGGATGGTCGCGCGCCGGAGCCTCGCCATCCGGTTGCCGGCATCGGCGGGAACGAGCGTCAGCGCCGCGGCCGCCGCGACCGCGAGCGGGGGATAGAGGAAGCCCGGCCAGTTGCCCTCGACGCGGCTCCGCAGCGCGTGGAACACGAAATAGGCCGTCGGCACCAGCACGAGCGCCAGCACCAGCCGCATGGCGCCATTCTTCTGCCAGGCTGCGCGATACCAGGGCAGGAGGCCGAGAACGGCGAAGAGGAGGACCAGCGGCGTCGCGAGGCCGATCTGCGCGCCGAAGAACTCGAGAAGATAGTGCGGCTGGAACTTAAAAGCCTCGGTGGTCCGCCCGCCCTGCTTCATCACCGTCGCCCAGCCATTGAGCGCGTTCCAGACGAGGTTGGGCGAAAAGACGATGAGCGCCGCGGCGAGCGCCGCCCAGGGCCAGGGCGAGAGCAACCGTCGCCGCCATGAGGGGACGAGCAGCACCGCGATGCCGAAGCCGGCCGCGCCAAGCGCCGCAGAATATTTCGAAAGCAGCGCCAGCCCGGTCGCGATGCCGACCGCGAGCCACCAGAAGGGCCGCTCGTCATCGAGCAGCCGCGCGGCGGCATAGAGCATCGCGGCTGAGAAGAGGATCAGCGGCGCATCGGGCGTCGCCACCGCGAGGCCGAAAAAGCCGAGCAGCGTCAGGTTGAAGACGAGCGCGGCGATTGCGCCTGCGCGTGAATCGGCGACGAGATGCCTCGCCGCCCGCCAGATGAAGAACGTCGCGGGGATGGCCGAGAGCACCGGAAACAGGCGCACGCCCAGCGCCGTGTCGCCGAGCAGCAGGGTGCCCGGCCGGATGAACCAGGCGATCATCGGCGGATGATCGAAATAGCCGGCCGAGAGCCGCGTCGACCACAGCGCGTAATAGGCTTCGTCGGGAACGAGCGGCACCAGCGCGGCGAGGAGGAGCCGCGCAAGGATCGTCAGCGCGATGAGCCCGAGCGCGATCGGCAGCCGCTCCAGCGGCGCGAGGGCAGGGCGGTCGGCCGCCGGCGCGCCCTCCGTCACGGGCGCGTCCTCCAGACGAGCGCCGTGCTGGAGAGATAGTTCCAGACCGCGCCGACCACGGAGCCTGCAAGGCCCGCCACCCACCAGCGGTCGGTCTCGATGAACACCCAGCTGCCGACGCCGATATTGGCGAAGGCGCCAAAGCCGCAGACGACATAGAAGATGAGGAGGCCGGGGATCAGCCGCCAGCCCGAGAGGCGGCGATCGCGATAGGTCAGCGCGTTGTTCATGAAGAAGTTGAAGGTCATCGCGATGACGGTCGCCAGCGTCTGCGCCGTGGTGAAGGGCGAGCCGGCGCCGAGCGCGAGGCGCAGCGCCGCGAGATGGACGACGAGGCCGAGCCCGCCGACCGCCGCGAAGGAGACGAAGCGCATCGAGATCGCGCCACCCGTCGCCTTGGAAAGCAGCAGGCCGAGGAAATCGACCATCACGCGGTTGTCGAGCTTGCTGGCGCCGCTCGTCCTGACGCCGAAGGAATAAGGCACCTCGGCGACCGTGAGCCCCGGCGGCACGCTGGCGAGGATGTCGAGCAGGATCTTGAAGCCCTGCGTCGAGAGCTTCGGCGCGACGGATTCGACCACGGACCGGCGCAGCATGAAGAAGCCGCTCATCGGATCGCTGGACGGCACCTTCAGGAGGAGGCGCGCCGCCATGGTGGCGGCCCGGCTCATCGCGCCGCGCGCGGCATCGAAGGAGGAGGCGTCGCCGCCGCCGGCATAGCGGGTGGCGACGACGATGTCGGCGCCGCCTTCGATCCGCGCCAGCATGGCGGGAAGGACGGTCTCGTCATGCTGGAGGTCGGCGTCGATCACGGCGACGACGGGCGCCTGCGCGGCCAGCATGCCCTCGATGCAGGCACCGGCGAGGCCGCGGCGGCCGATGCGGCGGATGCAGCGGATGCGCGGATCGCCGCTTGCGAGCGCCCGCACCGCCTCGGCCGTGCCGTCGGGGGAATCGTCGTCGACGAAGATCGCTTCCCAGCGCCGGCCCGCGAGCGCCGCGGCGAGCCGGCCGGCGAGCACCGCGACATTGCCGCGCTCGTTGAAGGTGGGCACCACGACCGTGAGCTCGGGCGCGCCGCCACCGTCCACCGGCCGTTCATCCATCGAGCGCCTCGGCCCTTCGCTGCCGCGTGGGCGAAAGGCCCGCGCGCGGGTTCCGATACAGGCAGCGGGCGCGCGAGTAAAGCTGCGCGGTCAGCCGGCGGCGCGCTGCATCGCCGCGATCATCGGTGCCGGCAGGAAGCCGAAATAGACGTCGATCGAGCGGATGCGGCCCTCGGCGTCGAAGCGGAAGCACTCGGCATTGCGGAAGGTGCCGCCGGGCTTGTCGGCGGTCTCGTAGAGGACCACCACCTCGTCCTCGCCGGCATGGACGCGCATCGCGGCGAAGCGGAAGCTTCCCGAAAAGGGCCAGCAGCGCTCGAACCAGGCCGCGCGGTCGATATGGTCGTCGAACGGGCTGGTGAAGGCGAAGTCCGGCGCCAGAAGCGCTTCCATCGCGGCGCGGTCGGCGGACTGGAAGGCCGCGAAATAGGCCCGAGCGGTAGCGGCGGGGTCGAAGGCGGTCATGGCGCAAGGTCCTTTTCGATCGAGGCTGCGAGCTGTTCCATGAGGGCGCGGGTGCCATGCTCGCGGCTCGCGACATCGTCATAGCCATCGAGAAAGGCGCCCTGTTCGGTGAGCTTCAGCCGCGTGCCGCGCCCGTCGGCGAAGAGCTCGACGGTGGCCAGCGAAACCGAGATCCGCCGCTCGCCGAGATGCATTTCGTAGCTGTAGACGATGCGTTCGTCGGGAACGATGTCCTGATAGACGGCGCGGAAGCTGTGCATCGGCCCGCCTTTCGGGCCGGTGCGGCTGGTCTCGACTCCGCCGATGCGGAAGTCGGATGTCCGCTGCGGCGGCCCCCATTCCGGCGGTCCGAAGAACCAGAGATCCTTCAGCGCCGGATCGGCGAAGGCGGCGAAGACGCGGGCCGGGCGCGCCTCGAAGGCGCGGGTGATGGTGAAGCTGGAATGCACCACGGAGCGCGTCGGCCGTGCCGCGCCGGCGGGCATGGCGGACCTTTCTCCTTCGATCGTTGCGGGCATCAGTCTTCCTCCTTCTCCGATGCTGGCTGTGTCGCGGCGAGGAGCGCGTCGAGACGGTCGAGACGCCGCTCCCACAGTACCCTCCGCTCCGCGATCCACCGTTCCGCCTCGCTGAGGACGGTGGTGTCGAGCGTGCAGGTCCGGACGCGGCCGGTCTTCTCAGACCGCACCAGCCCGCTCGCCTCGAGCAGCTTCAGGTGCTGCACGATCGCCGGCAGCGACATCGCGAAGGGTTCGGCCAGTTCGCTGACGCTGGCGCTGCCCCGTGCGAGGCGCTCGACGATCGCACGCCGCGTCGGGTCGGCGAGCGCCTGATAGGTCCGGTCGAGGTCATTCGAATACTTAAGCATGTAGTTAAGTATCAGCGGATCCGCGCCGGCGTCAAGCCGCGACGGATTGAAAGGCGGGCTCGGGCTCGCTAGCTCTGGCGTGAGGGTGCCGCGCGGCGGTGCCGCCGAGGAGGGATGACGGATGACTGCCGGAATGCTCGAAGATCTCGATCCCGCGGCGATCGCCGCCGGCCTCGCAGAGGACCGCATCCTGCTCGTCGACGTGCGCGAGCCGGCCGAGTTCGAAAGCGGCCATATCGAAGGCGCGGTGTCGTTCCCGCTCTCGACCTTCGATCCCGCCGCGCTTCCCGATCCCGAAGGCCGGGCGATCGTCTTCCAGTGCGCGGGCGGCGTCCGCTCGGCGCGCGCCGCCGAGGCGGCGGTTGCGGCCGGCGTCGATGGCGGCCGTCATCTCGCCGGCGGCATCAAGGCCTGGGTCGACGACGGCCGGCCGGTCGTCCGCTGATCGTTCTCAGGCCGCGTCCACCGTGAGCGGCAGCAGCCGCTCGCGCGAGGCGGCAAGAAGATGCTCCATCGCCTTGGCCGCTTCGGCGGGTCGGCGGCCGACGATCGCCGAGCGCACCGCGTCATGCAGCGCGACGTCCTCGCTCGGCCGCTTGGTGTGCCGCTGCAGCATTTCCGACGAGACGCGCAGCGCCGATTTCACCGCGCTGCCGATGGTGACGAACAGGCCGTTATGCGAGGCGTTGATGATGGCGAGGTGGAATTCCAGCGCCGCCTCGGAGATCGTCTTGATCGGAAGGCCCTCAAGCTGCGCCGCCGCCAGCTCGCGGAAATAATGCTCGATCTGCGCGAGGTCCTCGTCGGTGCCGTCGCGGGCGGCGAGGAACGAGGCGCGCGGCTCGAAGCAGAAGCGCATCTCGAAGATGTCCTCGACGATCTTGGCGTCGAACTGGGTCTGCAGCCGCCAGGCGAGCACGTCGCGGTCGAGCAGGTTCCATTCGTTGAAGGGCAGCACGCGCGTGCCGACCTTGGGCGACACCTCGACGAGGCGCTTGCCGGCGAGGCTCTTCACCGCCTCGCGCACCGTCGTGCGGCTGACGCCGTAATATTCGCAGAGTTCGCTCTCGATCGGCAGCGCGGCGCCGGGCAGGAATTCGCCCGAGACGATGCGGCTGCCGATGTGATTGGCAACCTGCGCGCTCATCGTTCCGACCGATAGAAGCTCGCGCTCCAGCATCCCGCGCTCTCCCGACACCGTCTCTTCCCCTACGCGGTTTTTCTTGAGCCGGCCACACCAAACCGATGCGGGCCACCCTCCCTCGGCGGCCAAACGATCCGGTTGACAAAGCTGCGGATCATCAGGATGATCGCCGCATATGATAATACCATTGGGGAGGCGATGGGGAGGGGCCGGCGAGGAAATTCATTCTTGCCCGCGACAAGCACCTGAACCTCGGCTTTGATGGATATCCGCCGGCGGGCTCCGCCGGAGGGGAGGATAGCGTGCATGGCCGCCGGCCGTTGCGCGTCTTTGCGACGGCGTCGGGGGACGAGCGTTCCGCCGCGCCGAAAGAGGCATGTCGCCGGAGGACGGGCCCGGTTCGGGCCTTTAAGTGCGACAAAGGACGGAGGAGACGAAGATGCGTGGATTGATGACCAAGGCGCTGGCGACCGCCGCGCTGCTGGCGCTGACGATGGGCGCCCAGGCCAAGGAGACCGTGGTCTGGTGGGACTTCCTCGGCGGCGGCGACGGCGTGCGCATGAAGCAGCTGCTCGAGAAGTTCAACAAGGAAAATCCCGACATCGAGATCCAGGCGACGACCCTTGAATGGGGCGTTCCCTTCTACACCAAGGTCCAGACCTCGGCCGCCGTCGGCGAGGGTCCGGATGTCATGACCTATCACCTGTCGCGCCTGCCGCTCGGCGTCTCGACCGGAACGCTGCGCGAGATCACCCCGGACGAGCTGAAGGCCGCCGGCATCGACGCCAAGAACTTCACGCCGGCCAACTGGGAAGCCGCCCAGGTCGACGGCAAGCAGTATGCCGTTCCCTTCGACATCCATTCGGTGGTCCTCTACTACAACAAGGACCTCCTGAATAAGTCGGGCCTCCTCGGTGACGACGGCCTGCCGAAGGGTCTCGACGGCGTCGAGAACTTCAACGCCGCGCTGAAGAAGCTGAAGGCCGACGGCGTCGAGGTTCCGCTCTCGACCCACACCGCGGCCGGCGACTCGCAGTGGCGCATCTTCTATTCGCTGCTCGGCCAGCAGGACGTGCCCTTCCTGAAGGACGGCAAGGTCCTCGACGGCGGCGACGAGCAGAAGGCCGTCGACACGCTGAAGGAGATGGCCAGCTGGGTCGCCGACGGCTACACCCCGGCCAATGTCGAATATCCCGCCTCGATCGCCCTCTTTACCTCGGGCAAGGCGGCGATGCACATCAACGGCGTCTGGGAAGTCCCGACCTTCACCGACCTCGCCAAGGACGGCAAGCTCGGCTTCGAGTGGGGCGCGGTCCGCATCCCGGTCCTCTACAACCATCCGGCCACCTGGGCGGACAGCCATTCCTTCGCCGTGCCGAACAACAAGGGCAAGGAAATCAGCCCGGAGAAGCTGAAGGCCGTCCTCACGGTCATCGACTGGATGAACAAGAACTCGCTGTTCTGGGCGACCGCCGGTCACCTGCCGGCCTATCTGCCGGCGCGCGACAGCGAAGAGTTCAAGACCATGCAGCCGAACGCGACCTATGCGGTTCTGGCCGATACGGCGGTGTTCGACCCGTCCTCGACGATCGCCGGCGTCGCCTCGCCGATCTATGAAGGCATGCAGAACTACTTCGTGCCGGCCGTCAACGGCCAGCTCGATCCGGAAGAGGCGGTCAAGAGCCTCAAGGACGAGCTCCAGGGCCTGATCGAGTAGTCTTTCCCGACCTCGCTGCCGGCCGGCTCCCGTCAAGGAGCCGGCCGGTTTCGCGCTGAACGAGCGGGACGATCGCATGGACCGTAAACAGAATCTGACGGCCCTTCTCTTCACCGGGCCGTTCATCGTCGCCTATCTGGTGATCTTCATCTATCCGACGATCCAGCTGGTGCATCTCTCCTTCACGGATGCTCCCCTGATCGGACCGGGCGCCTGGATCGGCTTCAAGAACTACATCCGGCTGTGGAACGACGGCCAGATGTGGAAGTCGACGTTCAACACCTTCTATTTCGTCCTGCTGACGGTCATCCCGACGACGATCATCGGGCTGGCGCTGGCGCTCATGGTCAACCGCCTCAGCGGCTGGTTCCAGAGCATCATCCTCGCCTGCTTCTTCCTGCCCTATATCCTGCCGGTCTCGGTGGTCATCCTGATCTGGCAGTGGGTGCTCGATACGCAGTTCGGCATCGCGCAGCCGATCATCAGCTATTTCACCGGCAAGCCGGTGGCCGTGTTCCGCGACCGCTACTGGGCGATGCCCATGGTCGCCTTCATCACCATCTGGTGGACCAACGGCTTCAACCTCTTGCTGTTCATCGCGGGCCTCCGCAACATCTCGCAGGATTATTACGACGCCGCCGCGCTCGACGGCGCCGGCCGCTTCAAGCAGTTCGTCTATATCACGCTGCCGCTGATCTGGCCGGTCACGGCGCTGGTGCTGACCATCCAGCTCATCCTGCAGCTCAAGATCTTCGATCAGGTCTATCTCTTGACGCAGGGCGGCCCGGCCAATGCCACCTATGTCATGGTGCAGTACATCTACAAGCAGGCCTTCCAGCTCAACAAGGGCGGCTATGCCGCGACGGTGTCGCTGGCGCTGTTCGCACTCATCGTCGTGCTGTCCGTGCTGCAATACCAGGTGCTCCGCTCGCGAGGCCAGAAATGATCAGGCGTCTCAACATCGCCGGCGGACTGATCTCCGTCTTCACCGTGCTCTGCGCCGTCGTCTGGGCCTTCCCGCTCTACTGGGCCGCCGTCACGACGCTGAAACCCGAGGACGAGGTGGTGCAGTCCGGCTTCGGGCTGATCCCGCGGATCTGGACCATCGCGGGCTATGCCTTCGTGCTGCTCAACACGAACATCGCCCGCTGGTACATGAACTCGATCATCACCTCCGTCTCGGTGACGGTGCTGGTGCTGGTCCTCAGCGCGAGCTGCGGCTATGCGATCTCGCAGCTCCGCTTCACCGGCCGCACGGTGCTGTGGCTGGCGATCCTCGCCAGCTTCATGGTGCCGACGCAGACGCTGATCGTCACGCATTTCGTGCTGATGAACGATTTCGGCCTCATCAACACGCTGGCCGGCGTCGTGCTGCCGCAGCTCATCGTCCCGGTCACCATCATCGTCTACAAGCAGTTCTTCGATTCGATCCCGAAGGACTACCGCGAGGTGGCGCTCATCGACGGGGCGAAGGAATACCAGATCTTCTGGCATGTCTTCATCCGGATGAACTGGGGCATCACGACCGCGCTGGCGATCATCACCTTCATCGGCGCCTGGAACAACTTCATGTGGCCGTTCATCGCGGTGACGCAGCAGGCCAAGATGAACGTGACGGTCGGCATCACCCAGGTCGACGATGCCTTCGGCCTCGCCTATGCCCGCAATCTCTCCGGCGCGGTACTCGCCGCGCTGCCCGTCGCGCTCGCCTATCTCATCTTCCAGCGCCGCGTGACACAGGCGATCATGCTGTCGGCCGGCATCAAGGGCTAAAATCCATCCTGCGGATCCGGCCGCCGTCGCCGGGTCCGCCTTCGCATCACCCGCCAGAGGTCCGCAATGCTGAAAGCCCGCCTCGTCGTCGACCGCGACTTCGTTCTCTCCGACATCGACCGCCGCGTCTTCGGCGCCTTCGTCGAGCATATGGGCCGCTGCGTCTATGGCGGCATCTACGAGCCGGGCCATGCGACCGCCGACGAGCAGGGCTTCCGCGGCGACGTGCTGGAGCTGACGCGCGAACTCGGCGCGACCATCATCCGCTATCCCGGCGGCAATTTCCTCTCCGGCTACAACTGGGAGGACGGTGTCGGCCCGCGCGAGGAGAGGCCGGTACGCCGCGACCTCGCCTGGTTCTCGACCGAGACCAACCAGTTCGGCACCAACGAGTTCATGGACTGGTCGAAGAAGGCCGGGATCGAGCCGATGTTCGGCGTCAATCTCGGCACCAAGGGTCCCGACGAAGCGCGCCGCTTCCTCGAATACTGCAATCATTCCGGCGGCTCGGAACTCTCGGATCTCCGCCGCGAGCATGGCTACGAGAAGCCGCACGACATCAAGTTCTGGTGCCTCGGCAACGAGATGGACGGTCCCTGGCAGATCTGCCACAAGACCGCCGAGGAATATGGCCGCGTCGCGCTCGAGACCGCCAAGGTGATGCGCTGGGTCGATCCGACCATCCAGCTCGCCGCCTGCGGCTCCTCGCACCGCAACATGCCGACTTACGGCTCCTGGGAATATGAAGTCCTCGATCATTGCTATGACGAGGTCGACTTCATCTCGCTGCACACCTATTTCAACAACAATGCCGACTCGGCGTCGGAATATTTCGGCGTCATCGAGCTGCTCGACGCCTTCATCAAGGAAGTCGCGGCGATCTGCGACGCGGTCGGCGCCAAGCGCCGCTCCTACAAGAAGATCATGCTGTCGCTCGACGAGTGGAACGTCTGGTACAAGACCCACAAGATCGAGCATATGCGGAAGCCCGGCTGGCCCGAGGCGCCGCCGCTGATCGAGGAAGTCTACAATGCCGAGGACGCGCTGATCGTCGGCGGCGCCCTCATCGCAATCCTCAACAATGCCGACCGCGTGAAGACCGCCTGCCTGGCGCAGCTCGTCAACGTCATCGGCCCGATCATGACCGAGACCGGCGGCGCCGCCTGGCGGCAGACGATTTTCCATCCCTTCGCGCTGGCCTCGAAATACGGCCATGGCCGCGTCCTGCGCACGGTGGCGGACTCGCCGAGCTATTCGGCCAAGACCTTCCCGGAGATCCCCTATCTCTATGCGACGGTGATCGACAATCCGGCCGACGGCACCACGACGGTGATCGCGCTCAACCGCAGCCTCTCCGACAATCTCGAAGTCGATATCGAGCTTCGCGGCCTCGGCGCCGAGCGCAGCCTCGTCGCGGCGACCGAGATCCATCATGCCAACCTGAAGGCGGTCAACACCAAGGACGCGCCGAACACGGTCGCGCCGAAGACCAATGCCGATGTCGCGATCGAGGGCGAGACCGTCCGCGTCAAGCTGAAGCCCGCCTCGTTCAACGTCATCGTGACGAAAGCGGCGCAGCCCAACTAGCATCGCGCCCCCGCCTCGCGGGCGGGGCGCGGTTTTTTGATCGGCGGGCGGATCGGCGCCGTTGCGGCTGTGCGGCGGCGCCCCTATGAATTCGGCCATGGCCATCATCGACCTCGCCAATCCGACCCGCTTCATCGCGCTCGCCGACCGCGTGCTGCCGATCCTCTGGGTCGTGGCGGTGCTGGTGCTGGGCGTCGGCCTTTATCTCGGCCTCTTCGTCGCGCCGCCCGATTACCAGCAGGGCGAGACGGTGCGCATCATGTTCATCCATGTGCCCGCCGCCTGGCTGTCGATGTTCGGCTATGGGCTGATGGCGGCCTCGGCGCTCGGAACGCTGGTCTGGCGCCACCCGCTCGCCGATGTCGCCGCGCGCGCGATCGCGCCGATCGGCGCCGCCTTCACGCTGATCGCGCTCGTCACCGGCTCGCTCTGGGGCAAGCCGATGTGGGGCACCTGGTGGGAGTGGGATGCCCGCCTCACCTCGGTGCTGGTTCTCTTCCTCATGTATCTCGGCCTCATCGCGCTCTGGAACGCCATCGACGATCCCAACAAGGCCGGCCGCGTCGCCGCCGTGCTGATCCTGGTCGGCTCGGTGAACATCCCGATCATCAAGTTCTCGGTCGACTGGTGGAACACGCTGCATCAGGGCGCGAGCGTCTTCCGCATGGGCGGCTCGACCATCGATGCCAGCATGCTCTATCCGCTGCTGATCTCGGCGCTCGGCGCGACGCTCGTCTTTATCGCGCTCGTGCTCATGGCGATGAAGAACGAGATCCTGCGCCGCCGCATCCGCGCGCTCCGCCTCGTCGCCGCCAGCCAGCCGGTCGGGGCGGCCTGAGCATGCTGGGCGATCATGCCGGCTTCATCCTCGCCGCCTATGGCCTCTCGGCGCTGATCGTCGTCGCGCTCGTCGTGTGGGTGGTCCTCGATGGCCGCACGCAGCGCCGCCGCCTCGCCGATCTCGAAGCGCGCGGCATCCGCCGCCGCTCGCGCCGGATTGAGAGCGGGGCCGGGGAGGGGCGGGGATGAGCAATACGGAAACCACCGACCCGAAGCCCGCCCGCCGGCTCGGCCGCCGCATCGCGATCCTCGCGCCGCTGGTCGTGTTCGCCGCGCTCGCGGTGCTCTTCCTCGTCCGCCTCGAACAGGGCGGCGACCCTTCGCTGGTGCCCTCGGTGCTGATCGGCAAGGCAGCGCCGGCGACCGCGCTGCCACCCGTCGAGGGGCTGGACGTGCCGGGCCTCGCCAGCGCCGATCTTGCGACAGGCAAGCCGATGCTCGTCAATATCTGGGCCTCGTGGTGCGCGCCCTGCCGCGAGGAGCATCCGGTGCTGGAAAAGCTCGCGACCGATCCGCGCCTCACGGTGGTCGGCATCAATTACAAGGACAAGCCCGACAACGCCCGGGCCTTTCTCGGCCAGTTCGGCAATCCCTATGCCCGCATCGGCGCCGACCAGAACGGCCGCACGGCGATCGACTGGGGCGTCTATGGCGTGCCGGAGAGCTTCCTCGTCGACGGCAAGGGCGTGATCCGCTTCAAGTTCATCGGCCCACTGACCGAAGAAGCCGTCGCGGCGCAGCTCGTCCCCGAGCTCGAGAAGATCGCGAAGGGCGGCTAGCGGGACGCGTTCCTAACGTTCCTAAAGCGCGGCGATCACCGTCCACCAGGCCCAGGCGGTCACCATCGAGAGCGGCACGCCGATCCCGATCAGGAGCGCTCCGAGATCGGGCTCGAGATCGTGGTCGAGCGCGATGATGCTGGCGCCGAGCATCGGCGGCATCGCCATTTCCAGCATCGCGACCTTGGCGACCGGATCGCCCGCCTGTCCGAGTACGACATAGAGCCCGACGAGCAGCAGCGGTGCCAGGAAGAGCCGATGCGCGAGGCCGAGCGCGATCGGCGCCGCATGGCCCTTGAGCCGGTCGAAGCGCAGCGCGCAGCCAACGGCGGCGAGCGCGATCGGCGTCAGCGTGCCGGCCAGCGCATCGAGCAGCGACGTCAGCCAGAGCGGGCGGTCGAGATCGTTGATGACGAGCGCCACCACGATGGCGATGAAGGGCGGGAAGGTGACGATCCGCCGCCCGACCTCGCGCCAGTCGAGCTTTCCCGAACTCGCCACGGCGGCGATGGCGAGGCCGAGGGTCGAGAGCGCGAGATAGGAGCCGAAGAGGTCGATGACGATGCCGAGGCCGAGCCATTGCTGCCCGGCGAAGGCGGCGATCATCGGCAGGCCGACGAAGGACGTGTTGCCCCAGCCGGCGCCGAGCAGAAGCGCGCCGGTGCGCTGGCGCGACCAGCCGAGCGCGCGGCAGACGGGAACCAGGATCGCGATCGCCGCCAGCGCGCCGAGCCAGGGCGTCGCGGCGGCGAACCACCAGCCGCCGTCGATCGCCAGATGGTCGAGGCTCTTCAGCGCCGCGGCCGGCAGCGCGACATTGATCACCCAGCCGCCGAGCACCTTGGTCGCGTTTTCGGGCAGCCGCCCCGAGCGGCGCAGCACGATGCCGATCACCAGGCAGGCGACGATCAGAAGCACTTCCTGCATGGCGCCCCCGGCTGCCGTCAGAGTCGCGGCGACGGCTCAGTCGCGTCCCGCCGCGCCGTCCTTGGCCGCGTCCGGCACCGTGGTGCGCTGGATCAGCGGCAGCTGCGAGAGCGTGAAGAGGAAGGTGAGCGGCATGATGCCGAACACCTTGAACTTGACCCAGAGATCGGTCGCCGCTGTCGGATCGGCGATGAAATGGCCGGCGCCGCGCCAGATCACCTCGTTGAGGATGGCCAGCGCCAGGAAGAAGAGGCCCCAGCGGAAGGTCAGGACCCGCCAGCCCTCGTCGGTCAGGTGAAACACCGAATCGAACACATAGCCGAGCAGCGACTTGCCGAAGGCGAGGCCGCCGAGCAGCGTGATCCCGAACAGCGCGTTGACGATGGTCGGCTTCATCTTGATGAAGGTGTCGTCGTGCAGCCAGAGCGTCAGGCCGCCGAACACGACCACGATGACGCCGGTGACGACCGGCATGATCGGCAGGCGTCGCGTCAGCGCATAGGAGATGGCGAGCGCCAGCAGCGTCGCGATCATGAAGGCGCCGGTCGCCATGTAGATGCCGCTGCGCCCGTTCATCACGAAGAATACGCCGAGCGGACCCAGCTCGAGCGCGAGCTTCAGCACCGGATTGAGGTCCTTGTGCTTCGGGTCGTTGGGCGCGCGTTCAAAGAGGCTCGGCATCGATCGTTCTTTCCGGACGCTAGAGGCGGCTCAGGGCGCGAGGCCGGCGATGGCGCGGGCGAAGTCCTCGGCCGCGAAGGGTTCGAGATCGTCGACGCCCTCGCCGACGCCGATGAAATGGATGGGCAGGCGGTACTTTTCGGCGATGGCGACGAGGATGCCGCCGCGCGCCGTGCCGTCCAGCTTGGTCATCACGAGCCCGGTCACGCCGGCCGTGCGGCCGAAGATCTCGACCTGGCTGAGCGCGTTCTGACCCGTCGTCGCGTCGAGCGTCATCAGGACGGTATGCGGCGCGGCCGGGTCCTGTTTCTTGATGACGCGGATGATCTTTTCCAGCTCGGCCATCAGCTCGGCGCGGTTCTGCAGCCGGCCGGCGGTGTCGATGATGAGCACCTCGGTGCCGGCGGCCTCCGCCTCCTTCAGCGCATCGAAGGCGAGGCCGGCCGCGTCGGCGCCGATGGCGCGGGAGATGACCTTGGCGCCGGTGCGCTCGCCCCAGATCTTCAATTGCTCGACGGCGGCGGCGCGGAAGGTGTCGCCGGCGGCCAGCATCACCGAGCGGCCTTCGGCGCGGAGCTTCGCCGAGAGCTTGCCGATCGTCGTCGTCTTGCCGGTGCCGTTGACGCCGACGACGAGGATGACATGCGGCTTCAGGGCCGGGTCGAGCACCAGCGGCTTCGCCACCGGGGTCAGTATCTTCGCGACCTCCTCGGCGAGGATCGCCTTGACCTCGCTGCCCTCGATCTCCTTGTCGAAGCGGCCCTTGGCGATCGCGGCGGTGATCGCCGTTGCCGCCGGCAGGCCGAGATCGGCCTGGATCAGCACGTCCTCGAATTCCTCCAGCGTCTCGGCATCGAGCTTGCGCTTGGTGAAGACCGAGGCGATGCCCTGCGAGATCGCGTTCGACGAGCGCGAGAGGCCCGCCTTCAGGCGCTGGAACCAGGAGACGCGCGGCGGCTCCGGCGCTGCGACCGGCTCTGGCGCCGCGGGCCGCGCGAAGAGCGAGGGGCGCGGCGGCTCGATCGCGGCCGGCGGTTCCTCGGCCGTCTCGGGCGTATGCGTCGCGACGCTCTCGGGTTCGGCGGTGCCGGGCGCCGGCCGTTCGGCATATTCCTGTTCGGCCGTGGTCTCGGCAGCGGAGGGCTCATCGGCCGTGATCGGCTCGAACGAGCGGATCGGCGGCAGCGCTTCGTCTTCGGCCGGCAGCGGCTCGGCGGCGGCGCCGCCGCGGCCGAAGATGCGCTGGAAGAAGCCCTTCTTCTCCTCGGTCATGGTTCAGGCGGCTCCTGCGATCGGCGTGGCGAGCAGCCGGCTTTCGGCGCGCCCGGTGATACGGACATCGACGATCGCGCCCGGTGCCGGGCCCTCGATCGCGACATCGGTGAAATGCTCCGTTCGGCCGCGGCCGCCGCGCTCGACGAGCACGCGTCTCCTGTGGCCGATCTCGCCGTCGAGGAAAGCGTCGAGCCGCCGGCGGCCGAGCGCGCGCAGCGCCGCCGCCCGGGCCTTGACCGTCTCGTGCGGCAATTGCGGCATGCGCGCCGCCGGCGTTCCCGGCCGGGCCGAAAACGGAAAGACGTGGAGATGGGTCAGCCCGCAATCCTCGACCAGCGTGAGGCTGTTCTCGAACATCGCCTCCGTCTCGGTCGGGAAGCCGGCGATGAGATCGGCACCGAACACGGCATCGGGGCGCAGCGCGCGGACCTCGGCGCAGAAGCGGATGGCGTCGTCGCGGAGGTGCCGCCGCTTCATGCGCTTCAGGATCATGTCGTCGCCGGCCTGCAGCGAGAGATGGAAATGCGGCATCAGCCGCTCCTCGCCCGCGATCGCCGCCATCAGCGCCGTGTCGACCTCGATGGTATCGAGCGAGGACAGGCGAAGCCGCGGCAATTCCGGCACCAGCTTCAGGATCGTCGCGACGAGCCTGCCCAGCGTCGGCCGCCCCGGCAGGTCGGCGCCATAGGCGGTGAGGTCCACCCCGGTCAGCACCACCTCGCCGAAGCCGCGCGCGACGAGGGTGCGGATCGTCTCGACGACGCCGCCCATCGGCACCGAGCGCGACGGCCCACGGCCATAGGGGATGATGCAGAAGGTGCAGCGATGGTCGCAGCCGTTCTGCACGGCGACGAAGGCGCGGGTATGGCCCTCGATGCCGGTCACCGCCTCGCCGGCGGCCGGTCCTGCCGCGCCGGCAGCGGCGACGCGGACGCGCTCGACGCCCCGCCAGGCCTCGGGGGCGAGCTTCTCCGCATTGCCGAGCACGAGGTCGACCTCTTCCATCGCCGCGAAAGCGTCGGGATCGGTCTGCGCCGCGCAGCCGGAAACGACGATCCGCGCGCCGGGCCGCTCGCGCCTTGCCTTGCGGATCGCTTGCCGCGCCTGCCGCACCGCTTCGCCGGTCACCGCGCAGGTGTTGACGAGCACCGCGTCCTCGAAGCCGGCGGCGCGGGCATTGGCTCGCATCACCTCGCTCTCGAGGAGGTTCAGCCGGCAGCCGAAGGAGATCGTGTCGAGGCTCATGCGTCAGGCGGCGTCGCGGGCGTTTGTGGCGGTTCGCCCTCTATGCCGGAAGGCGCCGCCAAAGGCCACCCTCATGCCGCCGCGCCGATCCGCTCCAGCGCCAGTGCGCCGGCCCCGTCGAAGCCGAGCAGGCCTTCATGCTCGAAGGCGGCGGCGCCCGTCATCAGGATATGGTCGTCGGCGCGCCAGTCGATGCGGAGCGTGCCGCCGGGCAGCGTGACGTCGACGGTGCGGCCCGTCCGTCCGGTGCGGGCGGCGGCGACGGCGGCGGCGCAGGCCGCCGATCCGCAGGCCCGCGTCAGCCCGGCACCGCGCTCCCAGACAGCGAGAGTCAGCGAAGAGCGCGAGGTGACATGAGCGAGCGAGATATTGGCCCGCTCGGGGAAGATCGGATGGTTCTCCAGCATCGGACCGATACGGCCGAGGTCATAGGCGGCGACATCCTTGACCCAGAAGATCGCATGCGGATTGCCGACATTGACCGCTGAGGGCGAATGCAGGATCGGCGCATCGATCGGCCCGATCTGCAACTCGATCGCGCGGGTATCGGCGAATTCCTCGGCGAGCGGGATCTCGCGCCAGCCGAAGCGGGGCGTGCCCATGTCGACGGTGATGCGGTCGGCATCCTCGACCTCGGCGGTGAGCAGCCCGGCCGAGGTCTCGAGCAGGAAGCTTGTCCGCCCCGTCTCCCGCGCCAGCACCAGGGCGACGCAGCGGGTGCCGTTGCCGCAGGCGCCCGACAGCGAGCCGTCGGTGTTGAAGATGCGCATGAAGGCGTCGGTGCCCGGCGTCCGCGGCGGCTCCAGCGCCATCAGCTGGTCGAAGGCGGTCGCCCCATCGGCCGCGACGGCGCGCGCCTTCTCCGCGTCGAGCCGCCAGGGGGCGGCGCGGAAATCGACGACGGTGATCTCGTTGCCGATGCCGTTCATCTTGGCGAAGGGTACGGGGCTGGTGGCGGTCGCGGGCATGGTGGGTCCGAATGGGCGGGTCTTTGCCGCCGCGATGTTGAATTCCGTCTCTATATGGCGAAAAACGTCGACAAATGCGAGGTCGGGACAACGGCGCGACAAAGCCGACGCCTGCCGCTTGCGGGTCGGGGCAGAGCCTGCTCTTCTCCCGTGAAACGTTACAACCCGCCGCGTCGCGGCGGCCGGAGGGAGCCGGCCAACAGGCGATCACCCATCCCGGGGCCGCCCCGCCCTCTTCGATCGCTGCCCCATTGGACTTTGACATGACGCTCGATATCGCGACCCGCGTCTACAATCACGGCTTCCGCATCGACCCGATCGTGCGGACGCTGCTCGATACCGATTTCTACAAGTTCCTGATGTTGCAGATGATCCGGCATACTTCGCCCGACGTCCACGCGACCTTCGGGCTGATCAACCGGACGAAATCGGTGCGGCTCGCCGACGTCATCGACGAGCGCGAACTGCGCGATCAGCTCGACCATGCCCGCACCTTGCGCTTCCAGAAGAACGAGCTGATCTGGCTGGCCGGCAACACGTTCTACGGCGTGAAGCAGATCTTCAAGCCCGACTTCCTCGAATGGCTGGAGGATTTCCAGCTGCCCGAATACGATCTGCACCGCACCGCCGATGGGCAGTACGAACTCCTTTTCGAGGGGCCCTGGACGCACACGACGCTGTGGGAAGTGCCTGCGCTGGCAATCGTTTGCGAGCTGCGTGCCCGCGCGGCGATGAAGGGCATGAGCCGCTTCGAGCTCGACGTTCTCTATGCCAAAGCCAAGGCCAAGCTCTGGGGAAAGATCGAGCGGCTGCGCGTCCTCGGCCGCGAAGGACCGCTCAAGGTCGCGGATTTCGGCACCCGCCGCCGCCATGGCTTCCTGTGGCAGAAGTGGTGCGTCGAGGCGCTCCAGGAAGGTCTCGGCGACAATTTCGTCGGCACGTCCAATGTCAAGATGGCCATGGATGCCGGTCTCGAGGCAATCGGCACCAACGCGCATGAATTGCCGATGGTCTATGCCGCTCTAGCGCGCAACGACGAGGAATTGCACGCGGCGCCTTACAAGGTCCTGAAGGATTGGGCCAAGATGTATGACGGAAATCTGCTCGTCATCCTGCCCGATACTTATGGAACCACTAATTTCCTGCGCGATGCGCCGGACTGGATTCTCGACTGGAAGGGCATCCGCCCGGATTCGAAGCCGCCGATCGAAGGCGCGGAGGAAGCCATCGCCTGGTGGACGGCGCATGGCCGCGATCCCCGTGAGAAGCTGATCGTCCTCTCCGATGGCATGGACATCGACACGATCGAGGAGGCCTCCCGCGCCCTCCGCGGCCGTGTCAACCTCTCGATCGGCTGGGGCACCAATGTCACCAACGATTTCCGCGACTGCGCGCCCGACGGCAAGGATGACCGGCTCGAGTCGATCTCGCTCGTCTGCAAGGTCGTGGAAGCCAATGGAAGACCGGCTGTGAAGCTCTCGGACAATGCCAACAAGGCGACCGGCCCGGCCGATGAAGTCGAGCGCTACCGCCGCGTCTTCGGCCATGACGCGAAGGCCAGGCAGCCGGTGCTGGTCTAGCGCCGACACTTCGGTTATTCTTTCGCCCGTCGTTCAAACCGGACAGTGGGAGGCTCGTGTGATCCATCCGAATCCGCACCTGACCTATGGCCCTGTCCCGGCCCTGCAGACGCGTTTGCAGGGCTGATCAGGGAACGGACCCCACGGTCTTCTTCCGGTCGGCTCATCCCGAAAGCCTCGGCCATGCGCGCCTTGATGCGCCAATGGCGGCCCCGGACGAAGACGATCCCATGTCCCTTGTCACCCTCCGCGCGCTCGGCCTGACGCTCGGCGTTCCCCTTTTCACCGGCCTCGACCTTTCCATCCAGAAGGGCGACCGCATTGGCCTCGTCGCCGCGAATGGCCGCGGAAAATCCTCGTTGCTGCGCGCACTTGCCGGGCTGCTCGAGCCGGCCGACGGCGCAATCACAATGGCCCGCGGCGCGCGCATCGCCCTGATGCAGCAGGATCCGACGCCCGCCCAACTGTCGCTGCATCTCCGCGCCGTCCTCGCCGGCCCCCTCCCGGCCGAGACGCGGGAATGGGAGGAGTGGCGCATCGATGTCGCGCTCGATGCGCTTGGCATTCCTCCCGATCTTCGCGATCGTCCCCTCGGCGCCCTCAGCGGCGGCTGGCAGCGTATGGCGATGCTTGCCGCCGCGGCGCTGGCCGAGCCGGACCTCCTGCTTCTCGACGAGCCGACCAATCATCTCGATCTCGCGCGGATCGGCACGCTGGAGCGCTTCATCGCTGCTTTGCCGCGCGAGACGGCGATCCTCGTCGCCAGCCATGACCGGGCCTTCCTCGACAGCGTCACAAACCGCACGCTGTTCCTGCGGTCGACGGGCTCGGCGGTCTACGCGGCGCCCTATGGGGCCGCGAGGGCGAGCCTCGATACCGCGGACGAGGCGGCGGCCCGGCGCTATGAGACCGATCTCAGAGAGGCCGCGAAACTGCGCCGCCAGGCGGCGAAGCTGCACAATCTCGGTGTCAATTCCGGCTCCGACCTGCTCACCGTCAAGACCAAGCAGTTGAGAGAACGGGCGGAACGGATCGAAGGGGCCGCGAAGCCGCCGCATCTCGAAGAATCGGCCGGCCGCATCCGTCTCGACGAGCGCGGCAGCGAGGCCAAGGTGCTGCTCGCCTTCGAGGATCTCGTGGTCGCGACCCCGGATGGGCGGCGGCTGTTCGCGACCGGAAGGCGATGGATCCGGCCGGGGGAGCGGATCGTGCTGCTCGCCCCTAACGGCGCCGGCAAGTCGCGTTTCCTCGATGGCGTGATCCGCGCGCTGCGCGGCGAGACGGTGCCGGGCCTGAAGGTCAATCCATCGCTCGTCGCGGGCGTCATCGACCAGCAGCTCAGCCATCTTGGTACCGACGAAACGCTGCAGGGCGCAATCGTCTCGCGCTTCCCGGTCGGCGACCAGCGGGCGCGGGCGCTTCTCGCCGGTGCCGGCTTCCCGGTCGAGCGCCACGGCGACCGTATCGCGGTTCTTTCGGGCGGCCAGCGGGCCCGGCTGGCAATGCTGATCCTCCGCCTCGAAAAGCCGGCCTTCCATGTGCTGGACGAGCCGACCAACCATCTCGACATCGAGGGGCAGGAAATGCTGGAGGCCGAGCTGACGCGCGGCGAGGCGGGGGCGCTGATCGTCTCGCATGACCGCCGCTTCGTGGAGACGGTCGGGAACCGGTTCTGGCAGGTCGTCCGCGGCCGCCTCGTCGATTGCGACGATCCGGAAGCCTATTTCGCCGCGGCGATGGCCGCCGACGGGTGAGGTCAGGCGGATGCGAGATGCGGGCTGGTGAAGCCGAGGCGGACGAGGCCACGGCGCACCCGCTCGTCACCCATCACGAGGTCCCAGAGAAGGCCGGTGCGGTGGTTCTCGATCATCACGACGATCGGTCCCTGGTCGATCGCGAGATGGGTCTTCGCCGCCCAGCCCACCGTCTCGTTGAAGGCGTCCACGAAGCCGAGTTCGCCATAGATGCGATCGCCGAGATCGTCGTGGAAATGGCGGAGCGCCGGCATCACGAGATCCGGCGCATAGGGCAGGCTGGAGATCGCCGCGGTCGGCGCGATCACGCCGAGATCGTTGTCGGGCGCGTGGGCGGAATAGCCCTCGTGATTGTCGCTCGCGGTCAAGCCCCAGCAATCCGGGCCATAGCCGGCGTAACCCTTGGGGTTGCGCACGCAATAGGCCCGGTTGATCCGCACATGCGCCTCGTTCTGCGCGAAATAATCGGCATAGGGGTCGCGAAGCCCGCGCGGGTCCAGGCCGAGGAACGAATAGTGGGCGAAGAAAAGCGGCCCGCCGCCGTCCGGCCCGAGCGGCAACAGGATATGTTCGTTCGCCGCATGCTCTCGGCCGTTGAGGAAGGTGCGGCTCTGGGTGAAGCCGTTGTGATAGACGGCCGGCGTGATCGGATCGCGCGCCGAGCCCGCCGCCAGCACCAGCGCGATCAGACACTCGTTCCAGCCGAGGATCTCGTGGTTCATGGCGAAGCCGTGATTGGGGCTCCAGTGCCAGTAATAGGCCTCGCGGCTGTCACGGGTGAACCAGTTCCATTCGACCGCGTCGAAGAGGCCGTCGATGCGACCGCGCAGCCAGGGCTCGCTGTTGTCACCGCCATCGAAAAACGCGCGTGCCGCGATCAGCCCCTGCATCAGAAGCGCCGTCTCGACGATATCGGCGCCGTCGTCCTTGCGGCCGAAGCGGATGGCGCGGCCCTCGGGTGTAAGGAAATGCGGGAAGGCCCCGTGGAAGCTGTCGGCCCTCTCCAGGAAGCGGAGCATGCGGTGCAGCCGCTCGACTGCCTCGGCGCGGGTGATCCAGCCGCGCGTCACGGCGGTCACGATCGCCATGGCGCCCATGCCGGAGCCGCCGCTGACCAGCCAGCCGTCATTGCCCCCGAAACGGTCGCGCGCCATGCCCGAGCCGGGATCGGCGAAATCCCAGAAATAGCGGAAGGTCCGCCGCTGCACGTCGTCGAGGAGCGCCTCGTCGGAGAGCCGCGCCGCTTTTCTCACCTGCCGCGCACTCACGCCGGAACCTCCTTGTCCGTCTCGGCCGGCGGCAGTGCCACGAGATCGGCCGTCCGCTTGTAGAAGTCGCTCGTCGAGGCGCGTCCGGCGACCGTCACCAGCGCCGCCTGCTTCAGCTCGTCGTCGAGGATCGAGCGGAAGATGCGCCGCTGCCGTTCGTCGAGCGTATCGATCGACTGCTCGGTGAAGATCCAGTCGGGCTTCAGCAGCAGGAGCCGCGCGAAGGTCAGCCGCGCCTCGTCGTCATAGGAGAGTTCGCGGGACCAGCGCGAGCGCCGGTCGAGCGAGGCGGCGAGACGCGTGAGGTCGACCCGCGCCAGCGCCGCATTGAGCTGCTCGTCGCTGAAATCGGAAGGCGCCGCCGGGTAGGTGATCGCGGCGCGCAGCGTCCCATCGGGCATATAGGGCCGCTCGGGCAGGAACATGGTCCGCGCGCCGGCCGGCAGGCTGATCTTGCCTGAGCCGAACGGCCAGAGGCCGGCCAGGGCCGAAAAGAAGGCGCCGCGCCCGCGACCGGTGCCGTCGATGATCTGCAGCCGGTCGCCCGGTTTGACATCCACCGTCTTCGGCTCGAGCTCGGCGCCAGTGTCGGTCCAGGTGATGCGGACATTGTCGAGCGCGAGATGGTCGCCCTCGTTCGCATAGGCGATGTGCTCGCCGGTATGGCCGCGCGCCTCCAGCGAGGTCAGCGCCTCGCGGAAGGTCATCACGCGCGAAAGCGTCGCCCGCCAGTCGGCGATGGCGCTGAAATTGTCGACGAACCAGCGCAGCGAGCCCTGCACCTGATTGAAGGCGCCCACCACCATCATCAGCTGGCCGAAGGTGAGCTGACCGCCGAAATAGCCGGGAGCGGCGATGACGATCGGCGCCACGATCCCGACCCAGCCATAGCCGGCGGTCACCCAGGTGAGCCGCGCGATGGCGCCGACCAGCTGGCGCATCACGCCGAGCACCCGTTCCAGCTCCTCGCCGAGCCGGTTCTTCTCGTCGGCCTCGCCGGCGTTGAGCGCGATGCCGTTGGCGTTCTCCGAGACCTGCACCATGGCGAAGCGAAGATCCGCCTCGCGGGCATAGCGCTCGATGCCGATGCCGATCAGCGGCCGGCCGACCTGCCAGGAGAGCCAGGAGCCCGTCGCGGCATAGATCAGCGCGCACCAGACCATGTAGCCCGGAATGACGACCGAGGTGCCGTTGAAGGACAGCGCGATGCCGCTGGAGAGAACCCAGAGCACGCCGATGAACGAGGCGAGCAGCAGCGAGGACTGGAAGAGGCCGATGCCGAGGCCGGCCGAAAGCTCGGCGAGATGGCGGGCATCCTCGTGCACGCGCTGGTCCGGATTGACGCCGATCTCGCCTGCGTTGCGGATCATGACGAGGCGGCGCGGCGCCAGCCATTGCTCGATCAGATCGCGCGTCAGCCATTTGCGCGACTGCAGCTTGATCATCTGGTCGAGCCAGGTCTGCGCCACATTGAGGGCAAGCAGCACGCCGGCGATGCCGCCGAACACCATCAGATAGGTGATGAAGGAGCGGACATTCTTCTGCTCGATGGCGTCATAGAACGGCTTGTTCCAGGCGTTGAGCGCCACCTGCATCGCATTGGTCGCGAGAATCACCGTGACGATGCCGACGGTGAGCAGGATAAAGGTGCTGCGGCCCGACGACCGCCAGAGGGCGAGAACGAAATCCGAGAACTGCCGGATGAGTTCGGCCGTCTCGCTCGGGCGCTCCTCCGCCGTGTCGTCGCCCGGTGCCTCGCGGCTTGGCTCGATTCGTTCCGTCATCGGTCCCCTCGGCCCGGCATGGGCGACAGAGAATAGCTAAGCTCACGGCAAAGTCCCGCTCAATCGCAGGCGTTCGCGGAGCACTGCGTTTCGGCACTTGCCGCGCCAGCCCCGACCCTGCAACCGTTGGCATGGCGAGAAGGCGGCGAAACCGGCCTCAAATCGCCGTGAGGGCGAGCAAGGCTGCGCGGTCGGCTCGCCGCAGCAAGGGAGGAACGACGTGAGCGGATTCATTCTGGCGATCGACCAGGGCACCACATCGACGCGAGCGATCGTCTTCGACGGTGGCGGACGCATCGTCGGCGTCGGCCAGCAGGAGTTCCGCCAGCATTTCCCGCGCTCCGGCTGGGTCGAGCATGACGGCGAGGAGATCTGGGATTCGGTCGTTCACACGATCCGCTTCGCGCTGTCCAACGCGAAGCTCTCCGCGACCGACATCGCCGGCATCGGCATCACCAACCAGCGCGAGACGGTGGTGATCTGGGACCGCGCGACGGGCAGGCCCATTCACAAGGCCATCGTCTGGCAGGACCGCCGCACCGCCGATCTCTGCGCCCACCTCAAGGGCGAGGGCGCCGAGCCGATGGTCACCGCCAAGACCGGGCTGCTGCTCGATCCCTATTTCTCGGCGACCAAGATCGCCTGGCTGCTCGATCACGTGGAGGGTGCCCGCGCGAAGGCCGAGCGGGGCGAACTCGCCTTCGGCACCATCGACAGCTTCCTGCTGTGGCGCCTCACCGGCGGCGCCGTCCACGCCACCGATGCGACCAACGCCGCCCGGACGCTGCTCTTCGATATCGGCGCGGGCGCATGGGACGACGAGTTGCTGCGGCTTTTCCGCGTGCCGCGCGCCCTGCTGCCGCGCGTCGAGGATTGCGCCTTCGCCTTCGGGACGACCGATCCGGCGCTGTTCGGCGCGGCGATCCCGATCGCCGGCATCGCGGGCGACCAGCATGCCGCGACGCTCGGCCAGGCCTGCTTCGCGCCCGGCATGATGAAATCGACCTATGGCACCGGCTGTTTCGCGCTGCTCAACACCGGCGCCGAGCGGGTGCCCTCGTCGAACCGGCTGCTCAGCACCATCGCCTACCGGCTCGACGGGCGCACGACCTATGCGCTGGAAGGCTCGATCTTCGTCGCGGGCTCGGCGGTGCAGTGGCTGCGCGACGGGCTGCATCTCATCGACCGCGCCGAGGCGTCCGGCCCGATGGCCGCCGAGGCGGATCCGCACCAGGACGTCTATCTCGTGCCGGCCTTCACCGGTCTCGGCGCGCCGTGGTGGGACGCCCATGCCCGCGGCGCGCTGTTCGGGCTCACCCGCGGCACCGGCCCGCGCGAGATCGTCAAGGCGGCGCTCGAGGCTGTCTGCTTCCAGACGCTGGACCTCCTCGAGGCGATGAAGCGCGACTGGAAGGGCGCGGAGGACACCGTGCTTCGCGTCGACGGCGGCATGGTCGCCAGCGACTGGACCATG
Source organism: Kaistia sp. (assembly GCA_963966455.1). Taxonomy (GTDB): domain Bacteria; phylum Pseudomonadota; class Alphaproteobacteria; order Rhizobiales; family Kaistiaceae; genus Kaistia; species Kaistia cartagenensis. Next base: position 43,198 of record CAWZZK010000111.1, read on the forward strand.
CAGCGCCTCGCCGACATCCTCGACGCGCCGGTCGACCGCCCGATCGTGCTGGAGACGACCGCGCTCGGTGCCGCCTGGCTCGCCGGGCGGCAGACCGGCGTCTGGCCGGGCGAGGAGGGCTTCGCTGCCTCCTGGCGGCGCGAGCACCGCTTCGAGCCGGGCATGGACGGGGGCGAGCGGACGCGCCGCATCGCCGGCTGGCGGGACGCCGTCCGGCGGACCCTGACCGGCTGACCGATTCGGCATTCGTAAAGGTTCCCCGGCTAGGAATGGTGCCGTCGTCCAGGCGGAGATGCGGCCACCATGCGGGAAGTCGAGTTCGAACGGGACGGCGCCGCCGTCCTCAAGGCCGCCAGGAGTGGCCCGGCCATCGCCGGCCGCGCCGCGGCGCTGTTTCGGCTGCGCGAACGCTCGCGTCCCAGCGCCGTGGTGCCGCTGCCGCTCACCGATGCCGAGCGCCGCCACTATGCCAGCGCCGACTTTTCCTACGATGCGTCGGGCGTCGAGAGCTTCCGCGGCCTCAACCGCGCGGAATCGCTCGACTATATCGAGTTGCAGCGGGTCGGCCTTGACAATGACGACACGGCCTTCCTGCGGCTGATCCAGCTCGGCGACCGTCACGCTTCCGCCATGCGGATCGCCGAGGGTCGCTGACCGCAGCGCCCCGGCATGCGGAGGCTGGCCGCACGGCCCTGCAAGCGATAGCCTCCCCCTCCTGCCGGCGAGCGCGCCGCGTCAAACGGGGGAATATCGAATGTCACCGTACCGCCATCTTCTCGCTCTCGCCCTTGCCGCGACCGCCCTCTCGCCGGTCGGCCTCACGAGTCAGGTCGCTTGGGCACAGGATGCCGCCCAGCCGGCAGCCGCGCAGGCCGCCGCGCAGCCTGCGCCCTCCTGGCCGAAGAGCTACGATGTCGGCACCGACACGCTTCAGGTCTACCAGCCGCTGATCGAGAACTGGTCGGGCGACCAGGTGTCCGGCCGCGCGGCGATCGCGCTCGGGCCGAAGGACGGTACGCCCGTCTATGGCACCGCACGCTTCTCCGCCCGCGTCGCCGTCGACAAGCCCTCGCGCCAGGCGCGGCTCGGGCCGATCAGCATCGACCGCGTGGACGTGCCATCGGATCCCTCGCAGGCGGCGCGGCTCAAGAGTGCCCTGCAGTCTCGGATTCCATCGGCCGGCATTACGGTTGCGCTGGACCAGCTGCAGACGAGCTATGCCGCTGCCAAGGAACTCAGCGCCGAGCTCAACCAGCCGGTCGACAACACGCCGCCGGCCATCGTCTTCACATCGACGCCGACGCTGCTCGTGCTGGTCTCCGGCGATCCGGTGCTGAAGCCCGTCGCCGGCGCGCCGGACTTCCAGCGCGTCATGAACAGCCGCGCGCTGATTCTCGTCGATCGCGACGGTGCCGCCTTCCTGGAAGCGACGGGCTACTGGTATCGCGCCGAGCGCCTCGGCGGCAGCTTCGCCGAGATCGGCAGCGTGCCGTCCTCGGTCGTGGATGCGGCGAAGGCAGCGGAGCGCGAGGATGCGCCCGACGCGATGCTGCCGGAAGACGGCAAGCGCCCGGCGAGCCCGCCGGCGATCATGATCGCCACGACCCCGACCGAACTGATCCAGACCAAGGGTACGGCCGAGCTGCAGCCGGTCGCCGGCACCAGCCTGCTGACCATGACCAATGCCGACCATGCAGTGTTCATGGATCCGAACGGCAATCAGTATTACGTCCTGATTTCCGGGCGCTGGTTCAAGGCGGGCGATCTCAAGGGTCCCTGGGCCTTCGTGCCGCCGTCGAGCCTGCCCGCCGATTTCGCGAAGATCTCGCCGAACGATCCCAAGGCCTCGGTGCTGGTCTCGGTGCCGGGAACGCCGCAGGCCAAGGAAGCCGCCATCGCCGCGACGATCCCGCAGACCGCGACCGTGAGCCGCTCGACCGCGCTCAACGTCGTCTATGACGGCGCGCCGCGCTTCGAGGCGATCAAGGGCACGCAGCTCTCCTATGCGGTCAATACCGCGACCCCGGTGATCGAACTCGATGCCGGCGCCTTCTATGCGGTCGCGAACGGCGTCTGGTTCACCGCGGCCTCGCCCTTCGGTCCCTGGCGCGTCGCCGATGTGGTTCCGGACGTCATCTACACGATCCCGGTCTCCTCGCCGGTGCACTATGTCACTTATGTCCATGTCTATGCCGCGACGGCGGACGCGGTCACCGTCGGCTATACGCCGGGCTATTTCGGCGTCGCTCTCAGCGACGGGCTGGTCGTCTACGGCACCGGCTACAGCTGCACGGGCTATGTCGGCACGATCTGGTATGGCTGCCCGGTGACCTATGGCTACGGCGCCGACTTCGCGCTCGACACGGCCGCTGGCTTCGCCTTCGGCTTCGCGACCGGCTGGGCGATCGGCGCCGCCTCGCCCTGGTGGGGACCCTACTGGGGCGTCGGCCCGTGGGGCGGGGCGTGGACCCATATCAACGTCAACGCGACCAACATCTATGGCCGCTGGGGCGGCTGGGCGACGGCCGACCATGCCTGGGGCTACAATCCCTGGACGGGCAACGCCTTCGCCGGCCGCTCGGCCTATGGCACGACGGGCTGGGGCACGGACTTCGCCAACCGCTCGGGCGCGGTCTACAATCCCTATACCGGCAACGGCGCGGCGGCCCGCCAGTCGGCGAGCTTCAATCCCTATACCGGCCGCGGCCATGCCAGCGAGACGGGCGTCAGCGTCGATGACGGCCATGTCGATGTCGACAGCCGCGGCGTCGCCGGCAATGTGAAGACCGGCAACGGCGTCGCCTGGAACAACGGCAACATCTACACCGACCATGACGGCAATGTGCACCAGTACAGCGACGACGGCGGCTGGCAGCAGCACACGTCGAACGGCTGGAGCGCCGATACCGACCGCGACACGATCGGCGACCTCGACAACCAGCGGAGCTTCCAGGATTTCGGCCAGCAGCGCGTCGACGACTTCGCCTCGCGCGGCGGCTTCGACGGCGGCGATCGCTTCGGCGGGGGCAGCTTCGGCGGCGATTTCGGGGGCGATCGCTTCGGTGGCGGCGATTTCGGCGGTGGCCGGTTCGGCGGCGGCTTCGGCGGAGGGGACTTCGGTGGCGGCCGTTTCGGCGGTGGGTTCGGCGGCGGCTTCCGCCGCTGAGCTCAGTCCGCGCGCAGCGGATAGCTGATGGCGTCGAGCCGCGTCTTCACGCGGCTCACCTCGCTGACCGTGCTCGCCAGCTTGTCGACGAGGCGGGCGTGCAGCCGCGCGGCGACCTCGGGATATTCGTCGAGCATGCGGCGCATCAGCGTGCGGTCGATCTCGACCACCTCGCTGTCGACCGCCGCCGTGGCCGTGGCCGGGCGGCGGTTGGCGATGAACAGCGCCGTCTCGCCAAGCAGCGCTCCGGGGCCGAAGCGGCCAAGCGGTTCGGCGTCGACATTGTCGCCGAGCACGATCTCGCCCGACATGACCACGAAGCCCGAGGTCGCCGGCGCGTCCTTGCGGAACAGCACACGCCCGGCCGGCAGCTCGAGGCGGATCGACGAGAAGGCGAGCAGCCGAAGATGATCGCTCGACAGGTCGGAGAACAGCGGCACCTTGATCAGGAGCGAAATGTCTTCCGCGAGCGTCATCGTTCCATCCGCTTTGTCACGGGACCAGCTTGTAGCCGCCGGCCTCGGTGATCAGCAGCTCGGCCACCGAGGGCTCGCGCTCGATCTTCTGTCTCAGGCGATAGATATGCGTCTCGAGCGTGTGCGTCGTGACGCCGGAATTATAGCCCCAGACCTCGTGCAGCAGCACGTCGCGGCCGACGACCTTCTCGCCGGCGCGATAGAGGAATTTGAGGATCGAGGTTTCCTTCTCCGTCAGGCGAATCTTCTGACCGCGCTCGTCGAGAAGCAGCTTGGCACTGGGGCGGAAGGTGTAGCGCCCGATGGTGAAGGTCGCGTCCTCGCTCTGCTCGAACTGGCGCAGTTGTGCCCGGAGGCGCGCGAGCAGGACGGCGAAGCGGAAGGGCTTCGTCACATAGTCGTTCGCGCCCGATTCGAGGCCCAGAATGGTGTCGGATTCCGAATCATGGCCCGTGAGCATGATGATCGGCGCCTTGAAGCCGCCCTTGCGCAGCAGCTTCACCGCCTCGCGGCCGTCCATGTCCGGAAGGCCGACATCCATGATCATCAGGTCGACTGGCTCGGCGCGCGCGCGCGATATACCTTTCGCGGCGGTCGGCTCTTCGAGAAGCTCGAACTCCTCGTAGAGCGACAATTGTTCCACGAGGCTCTCGCGCAGCAAATCGTCGTCGTCAACAACGAGGATTCGTCGTACAGCCATCAAATGCAGCCTTTTCGCTTTGCGGGAACCCCAGCCCGCTCACGTCTTGATCTTGAAGGAATGCGTCAAAACCGGGTCGCGCGGATTGTGACCGCAACCGGCACCGCGCGCAAGCAAGCCCTCCCGCGCGCGCGGACGGGCGCCGCCGGGGGGAACGGCACCACGTTGACGCTGAATAGGCGTCCGGGCAGCGCTTCGCAAGGCGTGCTGGTCATGGGCGGACGGGCGCTTCCCTGCGCCATCGGCCGCTCGGGCATTCGAAGCCCGAAGCGCGAGGGCGACGGGGCGACGCCGGCCGGCCGGCTGGCACCCGTCGCTGCCCTTTGGCGGCCCGATCGCGGTCCGCCCCCGGCAACCCGCCTGCCGCTTCATCCGATCGGCCCGCGCGATGGCTGGTGCGATGCCGCGTTCGACGGCAACTACAACCGGCCGGTCGGCCTTCCCTATGCCAGGAGCCACGAGGTCATGACGCGCGCCGACGCGCTTTATGACATGGTGGTCGTTCTCGACTGGAACTTTCGCCGCCGGCTGCAGGGCCGCGGCAGCGCGATCTTCCTGCACCTCGCGCGGCCCGGCTTCCGGCCCACCGAAGGCTGCATCGCCGTCACGCGTCCAACGATGCGTCTCCTGCTCGCGCGGCTCGGCCGACGCGACACGATCCGGATCGCCGGCTCCTCTCCCCGAAGGAAGGCCTCGACATGAACGACAACGAGTCGGCCCCCGGCATCAACGCGCGGACCTTCTGGCGCGTGCTCGGCCAGCGAGCGACGGGCCTGACGATCGTCACCGCCCGCGACGAAGCTGGCCCGGCCGGGCTGGTGGCGCTGTCGGCCGCGCATGTCTCTGCCGATCCGGCGACGATGCTCGTTTCGATCGATCGCAAGACGGCGGCGCTCGCCACGGTCCTCGCAGCCCGGCATTTCGCGGTTAATTTCCTCGGAGCCGACGATGCTGCGCTCGTCGACATCTTCGGCGGCCGGGCCGGCGTCACCGGCGCAGCGCGCTTCGAAGGCCGCGGCTGGGCGACGCTCGCAAGCGGCGCGCCCGTCCTTACCACCGCGCTCGGCGCCTTCGACTGTTCCGTCGACCAGGTGGTCGAGCAGGGCGACGTCACGATCGTGATCGGCCGGGTCCTCGCGGCGACTGCCGGCGAGGGCGAGCCGCTGGTCTTCTACCGCGGCAAGAGTTTCCGTGGCGTTGGCGACCCGATCTAGGACATCCCGGTCTGCCGGGATGCCCTAGGTGTCATTCCTGCGCATTTTCTTGACGCGAACCGGTACCAACCTCGCTCGAAGCGCTCTCTAGATCGCTTCGCCGCGCAGCAGACGCGGCGCCGTCCGGCCAGCGTCGGAGGCGGCGCCGATGAAATGGCGCTTCAGCGGCGGCAGCCGGTCGACGAGGCCGAGCCCGACATCGCGGAGGATACGCAGGGCCGGGTTGTCGTTGGAGAAGAGGCGGTTCAGCCCGTCCGTCACCATGCCCATCTGGACGGTGTCGAAGCGCCGCCAGCGCTCGTAGCGGTCCAGCGCATCGGCGTCGCCGGCATCGAGCCCGAGCCGCGCCGCCTCGACGACGCTCTCCGCCAGCGCCGCCGCGTCCTTGAAGCCGAGATTGAGGCCTTGGCCGGCGATCGGATGGATGGCGTGGGCGGCGTCGCCGCAGAGCGCGAAGCGCGGCCCGACGAAGCGACGGGCGATCATGAGGCCGAGCGGGAAGGCGCGGGGCCGATCGACAGCCTCGATCTTGCCGAGATGGTGACCGAAGCGGCGCTCGAGCTCGATGGCGAAGGTGAAGGCATCGGCGGCGACCAGCCGGTCGGCCGCCTCGGTGCGTTCTGTCCAGACCAGGGAGGAGCGGTTACCCGGCAGCGGCAGGATCGCAAAGGGGCCTGCGGGCAGGAAATGCTCCTCCGCACGGCCGTGATGCGGCCGCTCATGCTGAACCGTGACGACGATGCCGGACTGGCCGTAGCTCCAGCCGACCGTCGGGACGCCGGCCAGCGCGCGAAGCCGCGACTTGGCGCCATCGGCGGCGACGAGCAACCGCGCCGTCCGTCGCGATCCGTCGCCGAGCGTCACCACGACCTGCGATGCATTCGCCGTAAAGTCGCTGACGCCCTTGCCCTGGATACGCTCGACTCCAGCCGCGTCGGCAGCCTTCGAAAGCGCGCCGACCAGGGCGCCGTTGGGCACCATATGGGCGAAGGGGCCGTCGCCCTCGCGCGCGAAGGTAAGGAAGACGGGGCGCACCGGATCGCGCGTGCGGCTGTCGGTGACGATCATTTCGCTGATCGGCTCGGCCGTGGGCGCGATCTCCTCCCAGACGCCGAGCGCCGACAGCATCTCGCGGGCGGCCGCCGCGATGGCCGAGGCGCGGCCGTCGCGGCTCGCGGCACCGGCCGGCGCCGGGTCCGCCACCGCGACGGAAAGCTGCGGCGCGCCGCGCTTCAGCGCCAGCGCCAGCGAAAGGCCGACATAGCCGCCGCCGGCGACGAGGACGTCGAGGCTCTCGCCGGAAGCGGCACCTTCGTTCAGGCTCGGGTTCTGCATGGTCCTTACTCCGTCGCGGGCGGCCGGCTTGACAGCCGTCCCTCCGCCTTCCCAACTCCGGCCTGCCGCACGCCGCGGCGGGGAGCCAGACGCGTGACCGACGATCTCATCGGGATACTTGAACTCGAGGCTCTCGAAATCAACCGCTTCCGGGGTCGCAGCACCGATCCGGGCTGGCAGCGCGTGTTTGGCGGCCAAGTCATCGGACAGGCGCTGGTCGCGGCCTCGCGCACGGTCGATCCGGCGCGGCGCGTCCACTCGCTGCACGCCTATTTCCTGCGCCCCGGCGATCCCGAGCAGTCGATCCTCTACGATGTCGAGCAAATCCGCGACGGCGGCAGCTTCTCGACGCGCCGTGTCCTTGGACGGCAGGGCGGCGACGAGCCGATCTTCGCCATGTCAGCCTCGTTCCATGCGGAGGAGCCGGGCTTCGAGCATCAGGCGGCGATGCCCGATGTTCCGCCGCCCGAGGCGTTGCCCGACGAGGCGGCGCTGCTGGCGGCCATCGAGGAGCGCGCGCCGGCAGCCGCCCTGCGCTTCTGGCGCAGCCCGCGCGCGATCGAGGTCAGGCCCGTCGATGCCGAGGCGTTTCTTGGCCGCACGGGCGCGCATCGCAGCCAGGCGAGCTGGATCCGCCCGCGCATGGCGATGCCCGACGATGCGATCGTCGCCAGCGCCGTGCTCGCCTATGCCTCCGACCTGACACTGCTCGACACGACGCTGATCGCCGCCGGCCGCTGGGTGTTCGACAAGGGGCTGATGGTCACGAGCCTCGACCATGCGATGTGGTTCCATCGGCCGACCCGCTTCGACGATTGGCTGCTCTATGTCTGCGACAGCCCGTTCGCCGGCGGCGCGCGGGGCTTCAATCGCGGCAGCCTCTATGACCGCGAGGGCCGCCTCGTCGCCTCTGTCGCCCAGGAAGGACTCGTCCGGCTCGCGCGACAGGCAGAAAAGTGACGCGATTGTGACGTCCTGACGCTTCGCGGGCAGTCAAATGCACACGAAATAGGCAAATCTCGTGCGGCGGCGGCCGTGAGGGGCGTACCGCTTTGCCTTTCACGACTCGAAAGGCTGCGGATTGCGCGATTTTTGGCCTCTGCTCCGTCGCGGAGAAAGTTGGCACGGCATTTGATTCCTAGTGCCCGGCGCAATGGCGTCAATCGGGCGGCTTGCCGGTCGACCTATCGTTCGCCTCGGTCTCCCCCGGCCGCGGCAAGAGACGGGATCTGAGACATGAAAATCGTGATGGCGATCATCAAGCCATTCAAACTCGACGAGGTCCGCGACGCACTGACGGCGATCGGCGTGCAGGGACTGACCGTCACCGAGGTCAAGGGCTACGGCCGGCAGAAGGGCCATACCGAGATCTATCGCGGCACCGAATATGCCGTGAGCTTCCTGCCGAAGCTCAAGATCGAGGTCGCCGTGCCGTCCGAGACGGTCGAGAAGGTCGTGGACGCCATTTCCGGCGCCGCCAAGACCGGCCAGATCGGCGACGGCAAGATCTTCGTCTATTCGATCGACCAGGCGGTCCGCATCCGCACGGGCGAAACCGACACCGATGCGCTCTGAGCGCGCGGGTCAGGATCACGGGGCGGAGCGAATGATGACGAACACAAGCCAGTTTCCAGCATCGAGCAGCGGGATGGGTCGACCCATCGCCGACGGGAAGGGTCGACCGGATGGGCGGTCCGACAGGAGAGGTCTGATGAATCTGCGTAGTGCCAAATACTCTCTTCTGGGGGCAGCCGCCGCGCTGTTCTCGCTGACGGCGTTCGCTTACGCCCAGGATGCCGCCGCCCCCGCGGCGGATGCAGCGGCCGCCGCGTCCACCGCCGTCGTCGACAAGGGCGACACGGCCTGGATGCTGATCTCGACCGTGCTCGTCATGCTCATGATCGTGCCGGGCCTCGCGCTCTTCTATGGCGGCCTCGTGCGCGCCAAGAACATGCTGTCGGTCCTCATGCAGGTGCTGATGACCGCTTCGGTCGTCATGATCATCTGGGTGTTCTACGGCTATTCGCTCGCCTTCACGGACGGCTCGGGCATCATCGGCGGCCTCTCCAAGGCCTTCCTCGCCGGCGTGACGCCGGACAGCCGCGCCGCGACGTTCTCGGCCGGTGTCGAGATCCCGGAATATGTCTTCATCGCCTTCCAGATGACCTTCGCGGCCATCACGCCGGCGCTGATCGTCGGCGCCTTCGCCGAGCGCATGAAGTTCTCGGCCGTGCTGCTGTTCATGATCCTCTGGGTCACGTTCGTCTATTTCCCGATCGCCCACATGGTCTGGCAGACGACGGGCTGGCTGTTCGCGGCCGGCGCGCTCGACTTCGCCGGCGGCACCGTGGTGCATATCAACGCCGGTGTGGCGGGCCTCGTCGGCGCCATCATGCTCGGCAAGCGCCAGGGCCTCGGCAAGGACCTGATGCCTCCCCACTCGCTGACCAACTCGATGATCGGCGCCTCGCTGCTGTGGGTCGGCTGGTTCGGCTTCAACGCCGGTTCGGCGCTCGAGGCCAATGGCGGCGCTGCGCTCGCCATGATGAACACCTTCGTCGCCACCGCCGGCGCGGCGATCGGCTGGTCGCTCGTCGAGTGGATCTCGCGGGGCAAGCCCTCGATGCTCGGCGCGATCTCGGGCGTCGTCGCCGGCCTCGTCGCCGTGACGCCGGCCGCTGGCCTGATCGGGCCGGTCGGTGCGATCGTCCTCGGCTTCATCGCGGCGATCATCTGCTTCTTCTTCGTGACCACGGTGAAGAGCGCCTTCGGCTATGACGACAGCCTCGACGTGTTCGGCGTCCATGGCGTCGGCGGCATCGTCGGTGCCATCGGCACCGGTATCCTCGTCGCGCCGGCCCTCGGCGGCGTCGGCGTCAAGGACTATGCGATGGGCCACCAGGTCTGGGTGCAGATCCAGGCCGTCCTGACCACGCTGGTCTGGTCGGGCGTCGGCTCGCTGATCCTCTACAAGATCGTCGACATCATCGTCGGCCTCCGGGTGCGTCCGGAAGTCGAGAGCGAAGGTCTCGACATCGTGGAGCATGGCGAGCGCGCCTATCACAGCTGACCGGATGGCCGGCGCCGCGGGCGCCGGCCTCCTCCACCCCGGCTCTCGTCGAGCCGGTTGCCCTCAGCCTGCGAAGGCCGGGCTCCTCCTCCCAGCAATGGGGTTCTTCCTCCCAAGACTGCAGGGCCCTTCGGGGCCCTCTTTTTTGCCTGCCCCTTCCGGCGTCGACCGGTCGGACGTGGATGGTTAAAACGCCTTTAACCACCCCCGGCCTAGGCTCGCTTCCGATCGATCAACCAGAGGGAAGGGCGCCGCATGGGTGCGCCGACGAGCGCCGCCAAGGCGATCTCGCCGTTTCAGAAGCTGAACGACCGCCTCGCCGGCATCGCGCCGGGGGCGGCGCCGATCAATCTCGGCCTCGGCGAGCCGCAGCATCCGATTCCGTCCTTCGTCGGGCCGGTGATCGCCGCGAATCTCGATCTTTTCGGGCGCTACCCCGCCATCCGCGGCACCGATGCCTTCCGTGCCACGGTCGCCGCCTGGCTCGACCGTCGATACGGCCTCGCGGCCTCGCCGGTCGACCCGGAGACGATGGTCCTGCCGCTCAACGGCTCGCGCGAGGGCCTGTTCTTCGCCGCGCTCGGCGCGCGGGAACGCGCCGCGGGCGTCGAGCGGCCGGTGGTGCTCCTGCCCAATCCCTTCTACCAGGCCTATGCCGCCGGCGCCGAAGCGGCCGGGCTCGAGATCGTGCTGCTGGATGCCGGGCCTGAAACGCGCTACATGCCGGATCTCGGCACGGTCGCTCCGGAGATACTCGCGAGGACGGTCGCGCTCTATGTGGCCTCGCCGACCAATCCGCAGGGCGGCGTCGCGACGCTCGCCGACTGGACGGCGTTGATCCTCGCCGCGCGGCGCCGCGGCTTCATGATTTTCGCGGACGAGTGCTACAGCGAAATCTACCGTTCGCTGCCGCCGCCGGGGGTCCTCCAGGCCGCTGCCGCGCTCGGGGAGGGTTTCGACAATATCCTGACCTTCCACTCGCTCTCGAAGCGATCGAACCTGCCGGGCCTCCGCGCCGGCTTCGTCGCCGGCGATCCCGCCTTCATCGCGGCATGGACGCGGCTGCGCAACATGGCGGCGCCGCAGGTGCCCGGCCCGATCCAGGCCGTGGCGGTGGCGGCCTACGGCGACGAGGCACATGTCGCGGAGAACCGGGCGCTCTACAACGCGAAATTCGCGCTCGCCCGCGAGATGCTCGGCGCCGAGGAGCCGGAGGGCGGCTTCTTCCTCTGGCTGAACGTGGGCGACGGCGAAGAGGCGGCGGTGCGGCTCTGGCGCGAGGCGGGCGTGCGCACCATCCCCGGCGCCTATCTCTGCCTCCCCTCGGCCTCCGGCGACAATCCCGGCCGGCCCTATCTCCGCGTCGCCATGGTGCAGGACATCGAGACCACCACCGAAGCGCTGCGCCGCATGGCGCGCGTGCTCGGCTGATATCGAGGAAGACCGATCCGCATGCGTGCCCACCGAACCGCCACCCTGCCGATGCCCGCTTCCGAAGGCAGCGCGATGCACCGCTTTGTCGGGCGCCAGATCGGCGTGGCTCTCGGGCTGGCCCTGCTCGCCTCCGTCGCGGCGGTCGCGGCCAGCCTCGCGACCTGGGCGGTGGACGACCCGTCGCTGTCCTATTCCGCTGCGAAGCCCGTCGCCAATATCCTCGGCTTCCCCGGCGCGATCATCGCCGATCTCCTGATGCAGTTCTTCGGGCTCGGCGCCATCGCGCTGCTGTTGCCGGTCGTGTTCTGGGGCTGGCGCCTCGTCTTCGGCGGCCGCCGCTTCGCCAAGACCATGCTGGCGAGCTGGCTGCTGGGGGCGCTGGCCGTCTCCGGCGCGCTCGCCTTCGTGCCCGTCACCGCCCATTGGCCACTGCCCTCCGGCATGGGCGGCGTCTTCGGCGACATCGTCGCGCGTCTCCCCGCGGAAATTCTCGGCGCGCCGCCGAAGGACCGCGCCGCGACGGTCGCGCAGACGGCCTATGTGATCCTCGCCGGGTTGTTGCTCGTCCATGCCGCCGGATTCCTGCGCCGGCGCCGCCGGCCCGAGGAGATCGAGGCGGAGGCGGCGCCGCGCGGCCGCCGCGCCGCGCCTCCGCCGGTCGATGCCTTCGCCGCCGACGCGGACGAGGGCGGCGGCTTCCTCGCCGTGCCGCTCGGCGCACTGGCGCATTTCGGCTTCTCGGCCCGCGCCAGCCTCGGCCGCCTTGTCAGCCGCGGCCCGGCCGAACCCACGCCCGCAGCGTCCGCGCCCGCGCGCCGTCGCCGCGTCGAGCCCCGCCTCGCTGGGGCCGATGACCGCGGCCTCGATCCTGCCGATTTCGATCCGGGCTCGGAGGCTGACGACATCGACATCGTGCCGGCGCCGGCTGCCCGCTCGCCGCGCGGACGCAGCTCCCGCCGCGCCGCCGAGCCGGCCGCCGCTCTGCGCGATGGCGGCTTCGAGCTGCCGCCGCTCGCCCTTCTCAGCGAGCCTCGCCTTCCCGATCCGCGCACCAAGCTCAACACCGAGGCGCTCGACCAGAATGCCCGCGTGCTCGAAGGGGTGCTCGACGATTTCGGCATCCGCGGCGAGATCGTGAATGTCCGTCCCGGCCCGGTGGTGACGCTCTATGAGCTGGAACCCGCGCCGGGCATCAAGTCGTCGCGCGTCATCGGCCTCGCCGACGACATCGCCCGCTCGATGAGCGCCGTTGCCGCGCGCGTCGCGGTGATTCCCGGCAAGAACGCCATCGGCATCGAGCTGCCCAACCAGCGCCGCGAGCTCGTCGCGCTGCGCGAGATGCTGGCCTCGGAGGACTTCGCCGCTTCCAAGGCGCGGCTGCCGATCGGCCTCGGCAAGACGATCGGCGGCGAGGCGGTCATCGTCGATCTCGCCCGCATGCCGCATCTGCTCGTCGCCGGCACCACCGGCTCGGGCAAGTCAGTCGCCATCAACACCATGATCCTGTCGCTGCTCTACCGGCTGACGCCGCAGGAGTGCCGGCTGATCATGATCGACCCGAAGATGCTGGAGCTCTCGATCTATGACGGCATCCCGCATCTCCTGACGCCGGTCGTCACCGACCCGAAAAAGGCGGTCGTCGCGCTCAAATGGACCGTGCGCGAGATGGAAGACCGCTACCGCAAGATGTCGAAGCTCGGCGTGCGCAATATCGACGGCTACAACGCGCGCGTCGGCCAGGCCCGCGCCGAGGGCGAGGTGCTGACGCGCACCATCCAGACCGGCTTCGACAAGCAGACCGGCGAGGCGATTTACGAGCAGGAGACGCTGCCGCTCGACCCGATCCCGACCATCGTCGTGATCATCGACGAAATGGCCGATCTGATGATGGTCGCGGGCAAGGACATCGAGGGCGCCGTGCAGCGGCTCGCCCAGATGGCGCGCGCCGCCGGCATCCATGTGATCATGGCGACGCAGCGTCCGTCGGTCGACGTCATCACAGGCACGATCAAGGCGAATTTCCCGACCCGCATCTCCTTCCAGGTGACGTCGAAGATCGACAGCCGCACCATTCTCGGCGAGCAGGGCGCCGAGCAACTGCTCGGCCAGGGCGACATGCTCTATATGGCCGGCGGCGGCCGCATCCAGCGCGTGCACGGCCCCTTCGTCTCCGACGAGGAAGTGGAGAAGATCGTTGCGCATCTGAAGGCGCAGGGCCGGCCGGACTATCTCGATTCGATCACCGAGGATGATGGCGGCGAGAGCGAGGGCGCGGGCGAGATCGGCGGGAGCGGCGGCTTAGGCGGCGAGGAATCGAACGATCTCTACGACAAGGCCGTCGCCGTGGTGCTTCGCGACAAGAAGGCCTCGACCTCCTATATCCAGCGGCGTCTCGCCATCGGCTACAATCGCGCCGCCTCGCTCATCGAGCGGATGGAAAAGGAGGGGCTCGTCGGGCCGGCCAACCATGCCGGCAAGCGCGAGATCCTCGTCGAAGGCGAGGACGAGCGCTTCTAGCGCCGTCTCCGCCGCCCGCGCCGCGAAATCGCCATGCTGCGCCCCTAGCTGCGGGTGAGGACGGGACGCTGGCCGCTTTGCGGCCCCACAAGAAGGACATGACGACGTGATGCTCGCCAGGCCCCATCGCCTTTCCCGACGCCTTTTTCTCGCCGGCGCCGCGGCGCTCGCCACCGGAGCGCTGACGCGGCCGGCCCTCGCCGCCTTCACGGCCGAGCAGGCGGCGCTTCTCTCAAAGATCAGCGCCAGCTTCAACGCCATCCGAACCATGCAGGGGCGCTTCATCCAGTACGGGCCGAATGGCGAGCAGTCGGAAGGCGTCTTCTTCATCAGCCGTCCCGGCAAGCTGCGCTTCCATTACAGCCCGCCGGTAAAGATGGACGTGATCTGCGACGGCAATCAGGTCGCGATCGTCGACGCCAAGGTGATGACGCAGGACCTCTATCCGCTGTCGAAGACGCCGCTGCGCTATCTGCTCGCCGATCAGATCGATCTCACCTCGGCCAATATCGTGCGCGGCCTCGGCGTCGAGCCCGATCTCGTCACGCTCCTCCTGACGCAGAGCTCGGCCTTCGGCGACGGCAGCCTGAAGCTGATCTTCGACCGCCAGACGCTCGCGCTGAAGCAGTGGATCGTCACCGATTCGCAGGGCCTCGACACCTCGGTTGCGATCTACGAGGTCGAGACCGGCAAGCCGGCCAACCCGAAGAACTTCAAGATCGACTACTACCTGCCCAACTCGAAGTGAGCGCGGAGGCGCTCGCGCGCTTGTGAATGGGCAACGCTAAGGCTGCCTGACGAGGGACTTGAATCGCGATCCGCAATGGCCATCTCATGGGGCGAGCGGCAAGCCATCGTCCCGGCAGTGCCCCCCGTCTCGCCGAGATGGCCCCGCCCGAGCGCCGCAGGTTCATGCCGCGACGGCGCAGGCGCTGAGAAGCGCAACGCCCAGCCTCCCCCCGGGGCTGGGCGTTTCCTTTTCCGGTCATGCCCGGTGGTTGGCACCGCGCGGCGTTCGGCTTACTGCTTGGCCGTCCCGCCTCCGGAAGCCCCCATGCCGCTCTCCATAGCCACCTGGAACATCAACTCCGTCCGCCTCAGGATCGATCTCGTCGCCGCCTTTCTCGAGGCGGAGCGGCCGGACATCCTGTGCCTGCAGGAAATCAAGTGCATCGAGGCCAACTTCCCGGCGGCCGCGTTCCGCAAGCTCGGCTATCAGCACCAGGTCGTGCATGGGCAGAAGGGCTATCACGGCGTCGCCACGGTCTCGCGTGTGCCGATCCGGGAGCATGTGCGGCGCGGTTTCTGCGGCAAGGATGATGCGCGCCATGTCGCGGTCAGCCTGGAAGCAGGCGGCCTGCCGCTGACGCTGCACAATTTTTACGTTCCCGCCGGCGGCGACGAGCCCGACCCGGCCGTGAACGAGAAATTCGCGCACAAGCTCGCCTTTCTCGGCGAGATGCGCGACTGGCTGACCGGTGCCGAGACGCTGGGCCCTGCCGTCCTCGTGGGCGACCTCAATGTCGCGCCGCTGGAGAACGACGTCTGGTCGCACAAGCAGATGCTGGGCGTCGTCAGCCATACGCCCGTCGAGACCGACCTTCTGAAGGCGGTGATCGCGTCTGGCGCCTGGATCGATGCCATGCGCCATTTCGTGCCCGAGGACCGCAAGCTCTACACCTGGTGGAGCTACCGCGCGCAAGACTGGCAGGCCTCGGACCGCGGGCGCCGGCTCGACCATGTCTGGGTGACGCCGCCGCTCGGCGGCCGGCTGCTCGGCATCGAGGTGAAGCGCGAGGCGCGCGGCTGGAACCGGCCGTCGGACCACGTGCCGGTGATCGTGCGCCTCGCCGGCTGAGCCCGGCTCGGGTTTCGTCTTCCTGAAACAGGACAGCCATCCCGACCTTCGCCGGGATGGCTGCCTTGATCATCATGGACAGCCGGAAAAACACACGGAACGCGTCCACATCGCGACAATTGCATGGCAGCAGTTGAGAAGCGGTTAAGCATGCGACGGTCCACACGGGGGAACCGCTCCTTCCGCAGCCCGTTCTCTTAGAAGGGTCGCATCCCATGTGGCCAGCAAAGGAGGACCGTCATGTCGAACCCCGTCATTCCGCCCGTCGTCATCCCCCGTGACAACGAAGCCGAAGAGGTCAACGCGCCGCAGCCGGACAGCGAGCGGGCCGCGAAGGAGCGAAAGGAGCGCGAAGAGGCGATCCTGGAAGGCGATCTGCCGGTTCCCGACATCGCCGGAATTTCCGAACAGAACCCGGCCAAGCGGCGCGATTGAGGGCTGCCCCAAGGGCTCCGCTCAAGCTTGGACTTGTTCTCGTTCTATTGTCGGCTAAATTATCCGCGCTCTGGGAGGAGTTGCGGCGAACGCACCGATTCGCCGTAGACAAGCCGTAAACGGCGCATTGGAATTCGCCTTGATCGAAACCGGTCGATTAGGTGGCACCTTTCTGGTGCATGATGCGGATTGGCAGACGCCGGCGATCACCGAGGCGCATGCCTATTGCCGCGCGCTCGAATCAATGCCGGCCACGCCCGGTGTCGTTTATCTTGCCTTTCCCTGGGCGACGCTCATCGACCAGATCCAGCAGGGCCGGGATCCGTCCCGTCTGCAAAAAGCCCTCGACAGTCTGGCAGTTCATGCCCGCCGCTATGACCGCGTCGTAACGGTTTGCCAGCATGTGTTCATGGGTCTTTTCGGCTCGATTTTCCGCGAGGCCGGCGTCACCGACATCTTCTGGGCGCATGCGCGCAAGGGGCCAGTCGGCGAGGGTTTCGGCGATATCCGCATCGCGCCGTTCCCGCTTTTCCCTGTGAATTCCCCCGGTCCCGAGGCGCGATCGGTTCCGAAGCGGCATCTCTTCAGCTTCGTCGGCTCGCGACCCGATCAGTATTACATGGACGACGCCCGCAAGCTGATCTTTGAAGAGCTTTCGGGCATTGCGACTGGCCTGATCATCTCCCGCGACGAATGGCATTTTCACCAGACGGTCTACGAGCACCAGATTCGCCAGACCGTCGCCTCGACCGAGGACCCGCTCGCCAATGCCGCGGCGGCCGAATATCGCGAGGTGATGGCGGAGAGCGTTTTCGTGCTCTGCCCGAGCGGCACCGGGCCGAACAGCCTCCGCCTCTGGGAGGCGATCGACTGCGGTGCGATCCCGGTGATCGTCTCGCCGCTCTACGAGGCGCCCGGCGACCAGGCGCTCTGGCGCCACGGCACGCTGAGCGCGGACGGAAGCCGCGATGCGCTGCGCCGCCTGCCGCTGATCCTGGAACGGCTCGCCGCTGACGAGGAGCGGCTCGCCCGCATGCGCGGACTGATCGGCGAAATCCGCGCACGCTACGGCGCCGAGACTTTCGTCCACGACATCGTCGCCCTCACGCGCAGCCTCACTGCCCGCCGCAACGCCGCCTGATCCGACGCTCGGGCAAGTTTTGTGTCATCGATGCCACGCCTGCCCTCAAGCTGACACGAATCGCGCCCACGACTTCGATCGTGAGCCTTAGCGATCTTGGATTGAGCGATCGAAGGGCGCAGAATCCCACCCGCCGACCCCGGGCCGCGCCAGCGGTTCGAAGCCGACGTCTCCGTCCTCCGCCCGTCTTGTGGGGACCATCCGAAACGTCAGTCTGGACAGACTCCGGTGACACTCAGTGCTGCAACGCGCGCAGAGCGGCGCGATAATCCGTTCGCCCATGTCAAGGCGGCGGAATGGGGGAAAGGTCTCGGGACGCTCTACCGGATCACCCGGCTGACGATGCGTCATCCCTGGCAGGCGGGCATCGCCATCCTGTCGACGATCATCGCCTGTACCTTCCAGCTCATCATTCCGCGGCTGCTCGGCCGCGCCGTCGACGAGGCGCAGGGCTTTCTCAGCGCCGATACCGCCGTGGCGGCGCAGCATGCGCTTCTGGTCACCGCCGGGACGCTGCTCGCCGTCAGCATCCTGCGCGGCGTCTTCACAATGGCCCAGAACTACTACGGCGACGCCGTCGGCCACCATCTCGGCTACGAGCTGCGGCTCGCCACCTATGAGAAGCTGCAGCAACTCTCCTTCTCCTTCCACGACCGCGTCCATACCGGCGATCTGATCACGCTCGGCATTCTCGACATCGAGGGCGTCAGGATGTTCTTCAACACCGGCCTCGTGCGCATGGTGCTGCTGACGATCCTGATCGGCTTCGGCGCCTTCATGCTGATCTCGACCGATCCGCTGCTCGGGCTGCTCAGCCTTTCCTTCGTGCCCTTCGTCGCCTGGCGCTCGTCGGTGACACAGCTGCTGCTGCGCTCGACCTGGCTGACCGTCCAGGAGAAGCTCGCGGTGCTGACCCGCGTCATGGACGAGAATCTCGGCGGCATCCGCGTCGTCCGCGCCTTCTCGGCCCAGGCCTTCGAGATGACGAAGTTCGACCGCATCTCGGCCGAAGCGCTGCAGCTTGCCCATGACCGGGTGCTGATCCGCGTGCGCAACACCAGCGCGATGAACTTCTCGTTCTTCGCCGCGATGGGTCTGGTGCTGTGGGTCGGCGGCGGCCGGGTCGCGAGCGGCACGATGACGGTCGGCACGCTCGCCTCGTTCCTCACCTTCATGACCATCCTGCAAATGCCGGTCCGCCAGCTCGGCCTCATGGTCAACTCCTTCGCCCGCGCCTCGACCTGCGGAAGGCGGCTGTTCGAGCTGCTCGACCAGGAGGTGACGATCGCCGATCGGCCCGGCGCGAAGCCGCTCGTGGTGACTGATGGGACGCTCGCCTTCGAGAATGTGGGCTTCGCCTATCCGGGCACCGACAAGCCGGCCCTTTCCGGCATCAGCTTCACCGCCCGCCGCGGCGAGACGATCGGCATCGTCGGCCCGCCCGGCAGCGGCAAGTCGACGCTCGCCCATCTCATCCCGCGCTTCTATGACGTGACCTCCGGCCGCATCGCCATCGACGGCCAGGACATCCGCGACGTCACCCTCCAGTCTTTGCGCCGGGCGGCGGGCGTCGTGCAGCAGGACGCGTTCCTGTTCACGACGACCATCGAGAACAATGTCGCCTATGGCGATCCCTGGGCCGAGGAGCACCGCATCGAGCGGGCGGCGGAATCGGCGCAGCTGCACGACTATATCGTCGGCCTGCCCTCCGGCTACGAGACGGTGGT
This sequence comes from Kaistia sp., assembly GCA_963966455.1. GTDB lineage: Bacteria > Pseudomonadota > Alphaproteobacteria > Rhizobiales > Kaistiaceae > Kaistia > Kaistia cartagenensis. Next base: position 62,271 of record CAWZZK010000111.1, read on the forward strand.
CGGCGAGCGGGGAGCGTCGCTCTCGGGCGGCCAGCGCCAGCGTCTCACCATCGCGCGCAGCCTGATGCTGCACCAGAACGTGCTGGTGCTCGACGATTCGACCGCCGCCGTCGATGCAGCGACCGAGCAGCGCATCCGCAGCGCGCTGCGCGTCCATGCCGCCGACCGCGTCACCATCGTCATCTCGCATCGCCTGTCCTCGCTGATGCATGCCGACCAGATCCTGTTCGTCGAGGACGGGCGGATCGTCGAACGCGGCACGCATGACGCGCTCGTCGCCGCCGGCGGGCGCTATCGCGCGCTCTACGATCTGCAGCTGCGGCCGGCCGAGGATGCGCTTCAGGGAGCGGCCGAATGAGCCTCCGCTCGGAAAAGACCATGATCGCCGGCGCGCCACGTCCCGCCCGCGCCGTCGTCGGCTCGCATCGCGAGAAGGAGGAGATCTTCGGCGCGGTCTACGATCCGAAGATCGTCCGCCGCATCTGGAGCTTCGTCGCGCCCTATCGTCGCCAGGTGGTCATCTCGGTCATCGCCGTGCTGGTCTTCACGGCGACGCAGCTCGCGATCCCACTCATCATCCGCACCGCCATCGACAGCGGCATGGCCGGCGGCGTCGCCGATCACCGCATGCTCGTCTGGTGCGCCGCCGCTTTCGCGCTCACCATCCTCGTCAATTACGGCGCCAGCTATGTGCAGGAGACGGTGGTCGGCATCGCCGCCGAGCATGTGCTGTTCGATATGCGCCGGGCGATGTTCAGCCATCTGCAGCGCGTCTCACTCTCGTTCATGGACAAGACCGAGGTCGGGCGGCTGATGTCGCGCCTGCAGGGCGACGTGAACTCGATGCAGGAGTTCATGGAGACCTCGGTGCTCTCGATCGGCGATATCGCGCTGCTCGTCGGCATCGTCGGCGTGCTGCTCTGGCTGGATCCACGCCTCGGCCTTTTGACCATGGCGACGATGCCGCTGCTCTTCATCGTGCGGCTGTTCTGGCTGCCGCTCGCCAAGCAGTCCTTCATGGAGGCGCATGAGACGAGCTCGATCGCCAATGGCGCGCTCGCCGAGGGCATTCACGGCGTCCGCACGGTGCAGAACATGAGCCGCCAGCGCGTCAATTTCGAGCTCTATGACGAGAAGGTGCGCGCCCATCTCAATGCCAATCTCAAGGCCGCGAAATATGCGCAGGTGATGGTGCCGATCGTCGACACGCTGACCGGAATCGCCATGGCGACGGTCATCGTCGTCGGCGGCTCGATGGTGCTCGGCCGGACGCTCGATATCGGCGTCATGGTCGCCTTCCTGTTCTATATCCAGCGCTTCTTCGATCCGATCCGCTCCTTGACGCTGCAATACAGCGTCATGCAGCGCGCTATGGCCTCGGGCCAGCGCATCTCGGAAGTGCTCGACGTGCCGGTCGACGTCACGGACAAGGCCGATGCCGCGCCGCTGCCGGAGGACATGGACGGATCGGTCGAATTCCGCGGCGTCACCTTCGGCTATCGTCCAGGCCTGCCGGTGCTGAAGGACGTCACCTTCCGCGTCAATCCGGGCGAGACCGTCGCGCTTGTCGGGCCGACGGGATCGGGCAAGACCAGCGCCATGGCGCTGGTGCACCGCTTCTACGACGTCTGGGACGGCTCGGTCATGGTCGGCGGGCGCGACGTCCGCGACGTGACGCAGGACTCGCTCGGCCGACACATCGCCATGGTGCTGCAGGAACCGTTCCTGTTCAGCGGCACGATCTTCGACAATATCCGCTATCACAAGACCGAGGCGACGCGCGCCGAGGTGGTCGCGGCGGCGAAGGCGGTGGGCGCGCATGAGTTCATCATGCGGCTCGCCAAAGGCTACGACACCGATCTCGAGCAGCGCGGCAGCAACCTCTCGCAGGGGCAGCGCCAGCTGATCAGCTTTGCCCGCGCGCTGGTCGCCGATGCGAAGATCCTGGTCCTCGACGAGGCGACGGCCAATATCGACAGCTATACCGAGCGGCAGATCCAGCGGGCGCTGACGGTTCTGCTCGAGGGACGGACCGGCCTCGTCATCGCGCACCGGCTGGCAACGATCCGCGGGGCCGACCGCATCATCGTCCTCCAGAACGGGTCGCTGCTCGAAAGCGGCAACCATGACGCGCTGATGCGCAAGAATGGCCTCTATGCCCGTCTTTACAGCATGAACTACGCCTCGTTCGATGATATCCCCGACGAACTGGTCAAGGCTGGATTGCCGCCGCGGTCCACGAGCTGAGCGGCCCCGCCCCGCTTGAGATTGGATGCGGTCATGGCACACTTCGCCCGACCAGCGAATCGGCCGCATAGCGGCCGGGAAGCCTGAGGGGGCGCAGCGCCGTTCATGGACGACCTGCTGAGGAGACTGACGGATCTCGCCGGCGCGACGCCGGTTCTCGTCGCCGCCTATGACAGTTTCGATCGCCTCCGCTACGCCAATGCCGCGTTTCGCGCCGCCTTCTTCATCGGTGAGCGCGAAGAGCCGCTCTGGTCCGAGATCATGCGGCGCAATTTCGCCGCCCGCC
>CAWZZK010000112.1:0-7929 GCA_963966455.1 Kaistia sp.
ATCCCCAATCCGAGGAGCCCCCGATGATCGTCAACGACCCCGCCACCGTCGCCGAAGTTCAGGCCGCCTTCCAGCGCTACGAGCAGGGGCTGATCGACGCCGATGCCGCCGCGCTGGACGACCTCTTCTGGAACAGCCCGCTGACGATCCGCTATGGCGACGGCCAGATCCAGCATGGCCATGCGCCGATCAAGGCCTTCAATGCCCGCCGCCGCAAGCTCGGCCCCGACCGCGCGCTGGCCGAGACCGTCGTCACCACCTTCGGCCACGACTTCGCGACGGTCTCGACGCTCTATGTCGACGTCCCGCCCGGCAAGATCGGCCGCCAGATGCAGACCTGGGCGCGGCTCGACGGCGCGTGGCACGTCGTGGCGGCGCATGTCAGCGTCGTCGACGCCGTTCCCATTGACCGCGGCGGCTGAATTCGCCGCGTCCCGCTGTGGATATCTTGACAGCGGGGATAATGAGAACAAAATAAGAACATCGGCAAGGGAATGATCTGCCGCGAAAGGCGCTGCCATGGAAACCGTCCGGGAAATGATCGCGCGCATCGATGCCGAGATGGCGTCCGTCTGCGGCTGGATCGAGATCGAGCATGTCGACGAGGGCGCCACGCTCGCCAGCGGCCGCGTCACCTGCCAGGCCGAAGCGGTCGAGTTCGATGACGATGCCGGGTTCAGGGTCCGCGTCCCCTATGCGTCCGTCAGCGCCATCCGCTTCGGCCGGCAGGGCGAGGAGAGCATGCTCGGCATGCTGCCGGCGCCGCGTTCCGTGATCCCGTTCCGCGCCGTGGGCTGACCTCGGGACTGTTCCTTGTGAACATATCGCCCTACCATAGCGGCGGGGATGGAACGGCCGGAGCCGATCCCGCAGGCGCGCGAGCGCCGCGCGGGACGCCTCCTTTCGAGGCGGAGCGCCGGAATGAAGATCGTCGTCTGCGAGGATGACTTCCTGATCCTGATGAACACGGCGGAAATGCTGCGCGAACTCGGCCACGAGGCCGAGGAGACCGCCGATGGCCGTTCCGCGCTGGAGGCGCTCGCCCGCGGCGATGTCGACATCCTGCTCACCGATGTCGGCCTGCCCGACATGAGCGGCATCGATCTCGTCCGTGAGGCCCGCGCCACGCGGCCGGGCCTCCCCGTCATCTTCGCCTCCGGCCTCGGCGAGGTCGAAGGCTTTGCCGGCGAGGCGGGTGTCGTCTCGGTCAACAAGCCCTATACGATGCCGGCCCTCGCCGCTGCCATCGCCTCCGTCAGCGGCGCCTGAGGCCTCATGCCTCCGGAGGGCGGATGGCGATCGCCGCCGCCCAGGGACCGAGCCGCACGCCGCCCGCCTCCGGCGTGACGTCTCCCGTCGTCGCGATCGGCGCGCTGAAGGGCGCCTCGATCCGCCCCGGCTCGTGCGAGGCGTTCATGACGAGCGAGAGCGTCCCGCCCTCGTAGCGCCATTCGACGGCGATCGCCCGCCCCTCGGTGCGCGCCTCGGCGCCGTGATAGCGCGTCGAGGTCAGCGGCCAGAGATGCTCGCGCCGCAGCGCCGCGAGATGGCGGAAGCGGTCGAGCGCGGCGCGCCGCTCCGGCAGGCCGAACTCGTCCCAGTCGAGCTTCGCCATGTCCATGGTGCCGGCATCGATCGGATCCGGCACGAGATCGGCGGCGTCCTCCGAGCCGAAGAACTCCTTCGCCTGCTCCTCGCGCCCGGCCCGGATCTCGTCGCGGAATTCGCCGCGGAGATCGCCGAAGAACGGGAACGGCGCGCGGATATGCGCCTCCTCGCCCATGAAGAACATCGGGATCTGCGGCGAGAGCATCACCACGAAATGCAGGAAATCCAGCCGTTCGGCATCGAGGCTCTCGGCAAGGCGCCGCCCGTCCGGCTGGTTGCCGATCTGGTCGTGGTTCTGGATGAACGAGACGAAGGCCGAAGGCGGCAGATGGCCCGAGGGCTCGCCGCGCACCATGTCGCCGAGCCGTCCGACGACCTCGCCCTGGAAGGCGAAGCCCTCCGACAGCGCCCGTTCCACCTGCCCGACCGGATGCTCGGCGAAGTCCTGATAATAGCCGGCCGTCTGGTCGGTGGCGAGCACATGCAGCACATGGTGGATGTCGTCGTTCCACTGCGCATCGAAGGCGAGCGGCCGCCCGCTGTCGTCGCGCTCCAGCCAGGCCGCCTCGTTGGCGAGGTTTTCCAGGATGAGCAGCGCGTCCGGCTTGAGCGCGCGCGCCATGGCGGCCATCGAGCGCTTCATCTCGTCGCCGCCCTCGGTGCCGAACTCGTGCACCGCGTCGAAGCGCAGACCGTCCATGTCGTAGTCCTCGAGCCACATCCGCACATTCTCGAGGAAGAACAGCCGCACCATAGGATCGGCGAAATTGAGCCCGGCGCCCCAGGGCGTCTTCACGCTCTCGTCGAAGAAGCTCTTGGCATAGTGTGGCAGATAGTTATCGACCGGACCGAAATGGTTGTAGACGACGTCGAGGATCACGGCGAGGCCGGCCCCATGCGCGGCGTCGACGAGCGCTCGCAGTTCCTCGGGCGTCCCATAGCTGCGCTCCGGCGAGAAGGGCAGCACCCCGTCATAGCCCCAGTTGTGCGAGCCCGGGAAATCGGCGATCGGCATCAGTTCGATCGCCGTATAGCCCGCTTCCGCGAAATGGCCGACGCGCTTGGCGAGGCCCGCGAAGGTTCCTTCCGGCGAGGCGGTGCCGATATGCAGTTCGGCGATCACCGCCTGGTGCCAGGGGCGCACCGAGCGCGGTCCTGCCGGCGGCATCGGTCCGCGCACGACGCTCCAGCCGCGCGCATCCTCTTCCTGTCCGCGCGAGGCGGGGTCCGGCACATCGAGCCCGCCGGTGCGGAAGGCGTAGCGCGTTCCCGGCCCGGCGCCCGGTATTTCGGCGGCAAACCATCCCTCGTCGTCGCGCTCCATCGCCACCGGCGCGCGGTCGGGGATCAGCAATTCGACGCCATCCGCCGAGGGCGCGTACAGGCGAAAGAGAACGCCGTTCTCGGTCAGCAGCGGGCCGAAGCGATAATGCGCCATGGTCGTCGCCGGCGCCGGCTCGGTCAGATAGTCCTCCGGCCCCGGGCCGACGCGGTCGCCGCGCGTGACATCGGCGATGCCGAGGCCGGAGCGAACGATAGCGGGATCGCCGGTGGGCGGGCCGCCCTCGACGAGGGAGCCGATCAGCGCGTGGCCGTCTTCGGGATGGGTCTCGGAGTCCTTGGTCATGGCGTCGCTTCCTTTTCGTCAGCGTGCGATGTCGGTCCGGGCGATCGGCAGGCTTGTGCCGAAATCGCGTTCCGCCGAACGCTGCTTGCGCAGGTTCTCGACGGCTCGGAACCAGTGATCATGGTCGTTGGTGAACATCGGGCGGCCCTCGGCCTCCCAGATGCGATAGGCCTCGGCGGCAATCTCGTCGTCGCGGAATTCCATGCGACCCTCCTTCGTCTCGTCACGCTGCCGGAACCGAAGACGGTTCGAGATGCGCAAGGACCGTCACCGGATGGTCGGGATCGATCGCGAACCGCCCGCCGACGATGGAGACGCTCCCGCCGGGGGGCAGGACGCGCTGATAGTCGCCGTCGGGAAGCGCCGCGCCGGCGTCGAGCGCCGTCGCCTTCGCGGCGGCCGGCGTCACCGGCAGCGCAACCACGAGCGTCCCCTCTTCGGCGACGCGCTTGAAGGCGAACCAGCCCTCCTGGCCGAGCGGCACCGCCTCATAGGGCGCTGCGAACAAGGCAGGATGCTCGGCACGGAGCGCCAGCACCGCGCGGATGGCGGCGAGCTTGCCGACGCCCTCGCGATCATCGGCCGGCGCCGCCTCGAGCGGTCCTTCGGCGAGCGCGATCCGCTTCTCCCAGTCGACCGGCCGGCGATTGTCGGGATCGACCAGCGAGAGATCGGCGAGCTCGGTGCCGCGATAGATGTCGGGAATGCCGGGCAGCGTCAGCTGCAGCACCGTCTGGCCGAGGCCGAACCGCGCCGCGTCCGCGGCGAGCCGATCATGCAGCGCCTCGATCTCGGTGCGGAACTCCGCACCGCTTTCGCCCTCGATGAGCTCCGCCACGAAGCCGTGCAGCGCCTCCTCGTAAGCCGTGTCGGGATCGGTCCAGCTGCCATGCCGCTTCGCCTCGCGCAGCGCCTTCTCGAAATAGCCGCGCGCCCGCTCGGTGGTGATCGGCCAGGCGGCGAACAGCGTCTGGTAGATCAGCCATTCGTCGAGCCCGTCCGGTGCGCCGTCCCGCTTGAGCCCGGCATGGCGCTGCCGCCAGCGCGCGACATGCGCCAGCCAATTCTCCGGATCATGCGACAAGAGGTTGAGCCGCGCGCGCGTGTCGGCACCGCGCTTGGTGTCATGCGTCGCGAGCGGGGTCTGGCCGCCGAGCGAGAAGGCCGCGAAATTCGCATGCAGCGCATCGCCCGCCGGCGTCTCGGCGCCGAGATCGGACCCGACCTCGTTGACCGAGGTCAGGGCGACGCTGCGATAGAGCTCGGTATCCTCGTAGCCCTTGGCCATCGCCGGGCCGGAAAGCTGCTGGAAGGCGATGCGGAAGCGATTGCCCGCCTCGCCGCTCGTGCCGAGCGCCGCATCGACCACCGCTCCGGCCACCGAAAGATCGCCGGGCGAAAGCCGCTCCAGGCGCCGCAGCGCCTCGCGCCACAGCGCCTCATCCTCCGGCGAGGCCGGCAGCGCGTCGATATAGGAGCGGTAGACGGGGAAGGCGGCGAGCAAAGCTGCGAGCGCCGCCGTCAGCGTCCCGCGCGGCAGCGCGTCGAGCCCCGGCAGCACGGCCGCGCGATCGGCGAGTCGCGACAGCTCGGGCCGGAAGCTGCGGTCGATCACGGTCATCTTGGCGTCGAACAGGCGGCGATCGGGATCGCCCTCGATGAGCCCCTCCTCCGCCAGCGCGCGCTGCAACCGCTCGCGACCCTTGGCGGACACGAAGGTGGCGTTGATGAGGTTGAGCCGCTCATAGCCCGTCGTGCCGTCGATCGGCCAGTCGCGCAGCGGCTCGTCGCGGCCGAGGATCTTCTCGATCAGGATCAGCGTGTCCTCGCCGGCCGCCTCCCGTAGGTCGCTGGCATAGCCGGCCGGATCCGAGAGTCCGTCGATATGGTCGACCCGCAGCCCCTCGACGAGGCCTTCACGGACGAGAGCGAGCGGCAGGCGGTGCACCATCTCGAACACCGCCGGGTCCTCGACCCGGACGCCGACGAGATGCGAGACCTCGAAGAAGCGGCGATAGTTGAGCGCCTCGGTCTGGCGCCAGGGAAGCGCCCGCCAGTGCTGCGTTGTGTGAAGCGCGGTCCGGTCGGCGCTTTCGAGCGCGCGGGCGAAGGCTTCCGGCGCAGCGGCGGCGGCGGTCCTGAGCGCCGTGCGCGCCGCGGCGATCGCGGCCGCGTCCGTCTCGCCTTCGAGCGCGCGGAACGCCTCGGCGGCCTCGATCGCGCCGATGCGGTCCAGCACCATCGCGACGCTGGAGGGGCGCAGCGGCACGCCATTGCTGGCGACGATGGCTTCGATGCGGCCGGCCGCCGCGTCGAAGCGGAGGGCTTCGATCGGCTCCCTAACGTCGTCTCCGAGCCACGGCAGCGCGATCGGCTTCGTGAAGTCGATGTCGAAGGTGGCAGCGGTTTGCGCCGTCTCGCCGAATTCGAGCGCATCCATCCAGAAGGGATTGGCACCGTCGGCCGCCATGTGGTTGGGGACGATGTCGAGGATGATGCCGATCCCTTCCGCCCGGAGCGCGGCGGCGAGGCTGCGGAAGCCCTCTTCGCCGCCGAGCGCCTCGCTGATGCGGGTCGGGTCGACCATGTCGTAGCCATGCGCCGAGCCGGCGCGGGCCGCGAAGATCGGCGAGGCATAGAGATGGCTGATGCCGAGGGTCGCGAGATAGGGCACCAGCCGCTCGGCGTCCGCGAAGGTGAAGTCGTCGTTGAACTGCACCCGGTAGGTCGCGCGAAAGCGCCCTGCGCGGGCCGCCGTCTGTGCCTCTGCCGTCATTTCACCCTCGTTCCGCCACACTGCCGCTGCCCAACCCCTCGTCAAGGCATGGGTTCCCCGCTGGTCCGCCAGCGCACGAAGAGTCGTGGATGCCCAGCCGCTGGGCTTGACAATTTCATGGGCAGGCGCTGGACTTTGACCGCCTGGAAAAAGGGTCGGCAGGCCCGGGATCATCCCGCCAGCCGGCGCGCCCGACGCGCACCAGAGGGGAACAGTCATGTCCATCGCAGTCTCCCGCCGCGCCTTCCTGCTCGGCACGGCCGCCGGCACGCTCGCTCTCGCCACGTCCCGCGTTTCTGCCGCGGAGAAGCTGAAGGTCGCCGGCATCCACGCCTCGCCGGTCGAGAATGCGTGGAACTCGCGCCTGCACGAGGCGCTGCTCGCCGCCGCCAAGGACGGCGTCATCGAATACACCTTCTCCGAAGGCGTTTCGGGCACCGACTATCCGCGCGCGATGCGAGAATATGCCGAGGCCGGCAACAAGCTCATCGTCGGCGAGTCCTATGCGGTCGAGACCGAGGCCCGCCAGGTCGCGGCCGACTATCCGGAGACCGCTTTCCTCATGGGCTCCTCCGGCGGCCCGGCCGGCGACAATTTCGGCACCTTCGGCACCTGGAACCACGAGGCGGCCTATCTCGCCGGCATGCTCGCGGCGCCGATGTCGAAGACCGGCACCTTCGGCGCGGTCGGCGCCATCCCGATCCCCGAGGTCAACATCCTCATCAACGCCTTCCGCGCCGGCGTCAGCGAAGCGCGGCCCGACGCCAAGTTCCTGGTCGGCTTCATCGGCACCTTCTTCGATCCGCCCAAGGCGCGTGAATCCGGCCTCGCCCAGATCGACGCCGGCGCCGACATCCTGTTCGGCGAGCGCATCGGCACCGCCGACGCCGCCAAGGAGAAGGGCATCAAGTCCGTCGGCTCGCTGCTCGACTATACGCCGCGCTATCCCGAGACCGTGTTCGCCAATGCGATGTGGTATTTCCGCCCCATCCTCGACGCCGCGATCAAGGACGTGCAGGCCGGCCAGAAGACGGGCAAGGACTACAGCCCCTATTCCTTCATGAAGGAAGGCGGCAACGACATCGTCTTCAGCGAGACCATGGTCATCAAGGATTCGATCCCGGCCATGGAAGCGAAGCGCAAGGCGATCAAGGACGGCAGCTTCAAGGTCCCGGTCGACCCGTCCGAGCCGACCTGAGCGGGCGGTCCCGGGTAATTCAGCATCCGTCATGGCCGGGCTTGTCCCGGCCATCCACGCCTTGCTCTCGGTCACGGGAAGAAAGTCGTGGATGCCCGGGACAAGCCCGGGCATGACGTCTAGGGTGGTCCGGAACCACAGCAGGATGCGCTCGTCGGAGGCAGAACACGTTCCATGACGGGCGCAACCGACCCCTCCGATGGCGCCGATCTCGCCGAGGCGATCCGCTCCGGCCGCACCACCGCCGCCGCCGCCATGGAGGCGGCGCTCGTCCGCGCCGAGGAGACGCGCGCGCTCGGCGCCATCTCCTTCCTCGACGCCGATCTCGGCCGCGCCGCTGCCGAGGCGGTCGATGCCGGGCTCGCGCGGCGGCCGAACTATTACCGCATCAAGCCCTTCACCGGCGTTCCCTTCCTGATGAAGGATCTCGGCGCCACGGTCGCGGGCCTGCCCGTCGTCTGCGCCTCCGCCTCCATCCCCGCCATCCCGCCCGACACCGATTCCGAACTCGGCCACCGCTTCAAGGCCGCTGGTCTCGTTCCCTTCGGCCTCACCACCGTTCCCGAATTCGGCCTGTCGCTCTCGAGCGAGCCGGCGATCGGCCCCCTCGCCCGCAACCCGCTCGATCCGGAGCGGACGCCCGGCGGCTCGTCCGGCGGCGCCGCCGCGGCGGTCGCGGCGGGCATCGTCGCGCTCGCCCATGCCACCGATGCCGGCGGC
>CAWZZK010000113.1:0-7014 GCA_963966455.1 Kaistia sp.
CTTGGGATTGTCGGGCGTGATGCGGATGACGTCGACGGTCTGGTAGCCGGCGGCGGCCGACAGGCGGTCGACCTCCGTCTTGTAGGCGGCGATGACCTGGTCCTGCGTCGCGTTCTCGGGCAGCTCCGCGCCGGCCTTCCAGCGCTCGAAGGCGACGCCGACCTTGTCGAGCAGGCCCTTGATCTCGTTCGGATCGGACGTCGAGACGACGACGTTGTCCGGGTTCTTGTCCTCGTAGATGGTCAGCGTGGTCATGGCGTGAACCTCCGGTAAGAAAGCTCGAATTCGAACAGCGTTTCGAGCGCTTCGAGATGGCGGGCGGCCTCCCTCGGCGAGGCTCCCCAAGCATAGAGTCCGTGTCCGGCGAGAAGATAGCCGGGCGCGAGGCGGGCGTCATGCGGCGGCGCGGCAAGCCTCGCCTCGACGAGGTCGGCAAGCCGCGCCGTATCCTGGTCGTTGGCGAAGACCGGCACGTCGACCGCGTCCTCATGCGATGTGATGCCGGCAAGCGCCTTCTGCAACTCCCAGCCCTGAAGGCGGAGCGTCCCGGTCCCCACGACCCGCGACAGCACCGTCGAGGCCGGTCCATGGACATGGAAGATGGCGCCGAGTTCGGGCCGGCGGCGATAGAGCGCGATATGCAGCGGCGCCTCGGCGGAGGAGCGCGGCAACAGCGGTTCGTCCAGCGGCTGGATCAGGATGTCGGCGACCTCGAGCGCGCCCTTGTCGACGCCCGAGCGCGTGATCGCGATGCGATGCGCATCGATGCGCGCCGAGAAATTGCCGGAGGTCGCGGGGACCCAGTGCCGCCCGGCCGCCATGCGGCCCGCGGCGATCACCGCCTCGACGGCGGCGCTCACCTGCGCCTCGTCCGCCTCCGATTGCTGCGCGAGATCAAGCGCCACGAAAGACTCCCAGAACCGCTGCCGGCCCTCCGGCCGGGCCCTCTTCAGATAGACCGCGCGGCACGCGCGCGGGGAGGCGGAATTTCCCAAAGGAGCCCTTCGAAAGAGAAAATCCTTCGTTCCGCGCCCCCATCCGGCCGCTGTATCAAAAAACCATTGCGAGTTCACCTGTCTTCGGCGTTGCTTGCTGCCGGCCCGGCCACCATCGGCCGGCCCAAGGGCAAAGCCCGGAACGGGAACGGAAAACGGGGAGGAATCCATGAAGCTCATTCTATCGGCGCTCGCCGGCGCCACCATGCTGGCCGGCACGCTCTTCGCCGGCTCGGCATCCGCCGAGGGCATCGCCGGCGCGCCGGCGCCCTTCGACAAGGGCGGCGTCAAGGTCGCGCTCGTCACCTTCATCTCGGGCGGCGACTTCTTCCAGGCCTATCAGTCCGGCGCGACCGCGCAGGCCAAGGCGCTCGGCATCGACCTCACCATCTTCTCCGGCCGCCAGGACGCCGCCGCCCAGCGCGAGCAGATCGAGCAGGCGATCAATCTCGGCGTCCAGGGCATCATCATCGACCACGGCCAGCCCGAGGCGCTGAAGGACGTCGCCCAGAAGGCGCTCGACGCCGGCATCAAGGTCGTCGCCTTCGACGTCAATCTCGACAATCCCAAGATCCCGCAGGTCGAGCAGAGCGACCACGAACTCGCCAAGGCCGCGCTCGGCCAGGCGCTCGCCGACAACGGCACCAGCTTCAACGCCGGCTATGTCTATGTCGCCGGCTTCGCGCCGCTCGATCGCCGCAACGAGATCTGGGAAGAGGTCAAGAAGGCCAATCCCGGCATCGTCGAGAAGGCCCGCTGGGGCGCGGTGAACGACACGACCGCCACCTCGACCGCCGACCAGACGAAGGCCGCCTTCCAGGCCAATCCCGACATCACCGTCGTCTTCGCGCCCTATGACGAGTTCGCGCGCGGCGTGAAGCTCGCGACCGACGAGGCCGGCATCTCGGACAAGGTGAAGATCTACTCCGCCGACGTCTCGACCGCCGACATCGCCGAGATGATTGCCGAGGGCAGCCCCTGGGTCGCCACCGCCGCCACCAATCCGGCCGTCGTCGGCGCCGTCTCGGTGCGCGCCGTCGCCAAGCTGATCGCCGGCGAGGAGGTCCCGCACAATATCGTCGTCAAGCCGGTGCTCATCACGCAGAAGGATCTGCGCGACAACGGCATCAAGACGATCGAGGATTTGAACGCTAAGCTGCCTGCCTTCGGCCAGAGCGACGCCGCGACGGCGCCGTGGATCCCGGCCGCGAAGTAAGCGCCAACGTTCAGAGGGAGCTGCGCGTGATATCCCTGCTTCGATCCCACTTCGGCAAGGCGGCCCTCGCGGCCGCCTTCGCGCTCGCCACGGCCGGCACCGCGCTCGCCGACGAGCCGGACAGCTTCCTCATCTCCTACGAGGCGACGCCGTCCTTCGGCTTCACTTTGTCGAAGCTCGACCCCGCCACCTATGAGGAGCGGGCGGCCTTCGCCCAGAAGGTGCTCGACGATTTCGTGCCGCGGATCGCCGATGCCGTCGGCATCGACAGCGACGACCTCGACACAGAGGTGACGCCGGGCGGCTACATGCTCAAGACCAACGCCTCGCTGCAGACCGAGGCGGAGGTGACGAGCGAGGAGGCGGACCGTTTCGCGGCCGGCCTCGGCTATGTCTTCCGCCAGTACAGCGTGCTGGTCTCGGGCCTCGACGACGACAATGCCAAGACCGGCTATGTCGTCGTCACCTTCCCCGACGGCACGCTCGACGCCAAGGTCGCGCATGCCTTCTTCGAGAAGGCGGCCTCCGTCGACAAGGGTTTCGGCGGCGGCTACACGGTCTTCGGCGATGACCAGATCTTCCTCAACGTGATCGGCGACGACGGCAATCCCTATTCGGGCATCGACAACGCCGCCTTCCTTGCCGGCCTCACCAAGGCAGCCTCGGAATTCGGCCCGCCGAAGCCGACGATCTCGGGCTCCGGCACCGCGACGGCGCGCTTCATCGGCAACGAATGGGAGAAGCAGCCGAAGGGCGAGGCCTATATCGAGAAGCTCGGCGGCCCTACTTCCGACATCGTGAAACAGCTCGACGCGATCGAAGCCGACTACGCCAAGGCGGTCGAGGCGACGTTCAAGTAAGAAGTCCCGCACGAATCCAGCCCGATCGCCCCCGTTTCGGGGGCGATCGTCGTTTGAGAGAGTTCCCGTGATGACGCTTTCCACGCCTGCCGGCTACCATCCGCTCGACGACGCCTCGCTGCGCCGCTTCCTGGCCGACCTGCCGGACCTTGCGACGACGCTGGGCGGCGCGCCGGCCGACTGGTCTATCGTCGAGGTCGGCGACGGCAATCTCAACCTCGTCTTCCTCATCGATGGCCCAGCCGGCTCGCTCTGCGTCAAGCAGTCGCTTCCCTACGTGCGCGCCGCCGGCGAGAGCTGGCCGCTGCCGCTCGACCGCGCCTTTTTCGAGCAGGCCTATTACCGCGCGGTGGCGCCCTTCACCGAGGGCCTGACGCCGCGCTTCCATCATTACGATCCCGCGCTCTATGCGATCGTGATGGAGCGGCTGTCGCCGCATATCATCCTGCGCCGCGGCCTCATCGAGGGCCGCCGCTATCCGGACGCCGCGCGCGCCGTCGCCGAATTCTCCGCCCGCTCGACCTTTGCGACCTCCGATCTCGGCGCAACGATCGAGGACAAGGCCGAGTGGCTGGCCACCTTCGCCCGCAACACCGCGCTCATCCGCATCACCGCCGAAGTCGTGTTCACCGACCCCCTCGCCGAGTCGCCGCGCAACCGCTGGACGAGCCCCGCGCTCGACGCGATTGCGGCGGAGTTCAGGGCGGACTCGGCGCTGAAGGTCACGGTCGCCGAATGGGGCCGGCGGTTCCTGACGACCTCCGAAGCGCTGATCCATGGCGACCTCCACACCGGCTCGGTGATGGTGTCGGAGACCGATACGCGCGTCATGGATCCTGAATTCGCCTTTGTCGGCCCCATCGGCTTCGATGTCGGCGCATTCATCGCCAATCTCGCCATGAACGCGATCGCGCAGGACGGCCATGCCAAGGACGGCGCCGACCGCAAGGCCGAGGCGGACTGGGTGCTCGAGCAGATCCCCGTCTTCTGGAACACCTGGCGGGCCCGTTTCCTTGCCCTCTGGCAAGAGACGGCGCGCGGCGACGCCTATCCTTCGGGCATGTTCGCGAAGCCGGGCGACAAGGCGCCCTACGTGGCAGCGCGCGAGGCTTTCGTCGATCGCATCTTCGCCGACGCGATCGGCTATGCCGGCGTCAAGACGATCCGCCGTATCCTCGGCTTCGCCCACAATGCCGACTTTGAACTGATCGCCGACCCGGCACGTCGTGCGCCGTTGGAGACCAAGGCGCTCCGCCTCGCAAGGCGGTTCCTGATGGAGCCGCAGAGCTTCCGCAGCGCCGAGGACATCGTCGCGGCAGTGCGGGAGGGCTGATACCGGCGGGCGGGAAGTGCTATATTGATCGAGCAACCGACCTCGATCGGAGCCGCACTGATGAACGAGAACGCGACAAAAGGCGGGCAGGCCATCATGCCGCCCTATGACGACAGCCCCGAGGCGAAGCGCGCGCGCGCCGAGAAGCGCCGCAAGGCGCTCGGTTCGCTAGAGGGGAAAATGAGCCTCACGATGGAAGAGGCGCTGGCGCCGCTTGATCCGGAAGAACTGGCCCACTGGGACCGTGATTGAACTACCTTCTCGACACGCACGTAGTGGCTTGGTTTTTCGGAGATCGGAAGAAGCTACCGAAGCATATTCTCGCGCGCATCGAAGACAATCAGAACGACATCTTCGTCAGTCCGATCAACGCCTATGAGATCGGGCTAAAGTTCAAGCTGAACAAGTGGCACGACGTAGCTCAGCTAGCAGGCAACTTCAGCGGACTTTGCACAGGCGCGGGCTTCATTCAGCTTGCGATATCGGTTCGGGACGGCGAGACCGCCGCGGATCTTCCTCTCTCTCATCGCGATCCGTTCGACCGGCTGCTCGCCGCCCAGAGCATCGGCAATGGTCTTCCGATCCTCTCGGCCGATCCGGTGCTCGATTTGTTCGGCGTCACGCGGATATGGGCATGATCACCGCCGCCGTTTGCCCAATCCAAACGTCAGTGCCAGCGCGCCGACCAGGACGGCGCCCTTGACAAAGTCCTGCGTGTAATAGGGCGCGTTGAGCATCGTCAGGCCGTTCAGCAGCACGCCGACGAAAATCGCGCCGAGCACCGTGCCGAGGACATGCGGGCGGCGCTTGTCGAGGACGGCGAAGCCGATCAGCGAGGCCGCGACCGCATCGAGCAGCAGCGAGGCGCCGGCCGAGACGTCGCCGCGGCCGACGCGCGAGGCGACGATGAGCCCGCCGAGCGAGGCGAGCGTCCCCGAGATGACATAGGCCCAGAGCCGATAGGCCTTGGTCGGCGCGCCGGAAAGATGCGCCGCCGTCTCGTTGCCGCCGATCGCGTAGAAGACACGGCCGAAGCGCGTGCGCTCCATCAGGAACCAGGCGACGACCGCGACCGCCGCCATGACCACCACCGGCAGCGGGACGATGTCGAAGAGGCGCGAGCGGCCGAGGATCAGGAAGGCGGGGTCGTAGGCGCCCTTGGCCGTCGAGCCGTCGGGCAGCATCATGCCGGCGGTGATCGAGCGGCCGCCGGTCGGGATCAATTGCAGGCCCGCGAGCAGGAACATGGTGGAGAGCGTCGCGAGCAGGTCCGGCACGCCCACCTTGACGATCAGGAGGCCGTTGGCGAGCCCGATCAGCGCGCCCATCAGCAGCACGAGCAGCATGGTCGTCGCGGCGTCGAACTGCAGCACGACCATGAGATAGCTCGCGGCCATGACCGACGAGGCGGCGACGCTGCCGACCGAGAGGTCGAAGCCGCCGGCCGACATGGTGATCGAGACGCCGACGCCGAGGATGGCGACGACGGAGACCGCCTGCAGGATGGAAAAGAGATTGGCGGAATTGATGAAAGCCGGCTGCGCCAGCCAGAACCCGATGAGCATGGCGCCGAGCAACACGAACAACGCATAGCGGCGGGCGAGCTCGAAGGGCGTGCTGCGCGGCGGCGCGCTGCTGCCTACGGGAAGATCGGTCATGGCGTCGAGGTCCTGGTCTCGGCCGTCTCGACGGCGGCGATCGCATCGGTCGGCGATACCAGCCCGTCTTCGGCGGCATAAAGGGAATGGTCGCGCATCACGAGAATGCGGTCGGCGACCTCGAGCGCTTCTTCGGTGTCGCTGGTGGCGATCAGCGTCGCGGAGGCGCTCTGCGAATTGCGGATGGCGGCGATGAGATCGGCGCGGGCGCCGACATCGACGCCCTGGAACGGCTCGTCGAGCAGCAGCAGCCGGCAGGGCGCCGCCTGCCAGCGCGCCAGGACGACCTTCTGCTGATTGCCGCCGGAAAGCTGGTCGAGCGTGTCGTCGGCGCTTCTCGCCTTGATGCCGAGCCGCTTGATCGCCTCGTTGCCGATCCGCCGCTCGCGGGCCGTATCGACGACGCCGAACGGGAACCAGCGCGGCAGATGCGGCAGGGCGATCGTGCCGGCGATCGATGCGCCGGGCGTCTCGGGCGGAAGCAGCGAACTCTGCCAGCGGTCCTCGGCGACGAGGAAGACGCCGTTCGCGATCGATTCCGCCGGCCCCGAGGACTGCCAGGGCGCGCCTTCGATCGCGACCCGGCCGGCCGCGAGGCGTTCGAGCCCGAAAAGGCTGCGCAGCAACCGGCTCTTGCCCGAGCCGAGCGTGCCGGTGATGGCGACGACCTCGCCGGAATGGAGCGACAGGTCGAACGGCCGCGCGCCGGGCACCAGCACCGCGCCCGTGATCGAGACGACAACCGGCGTGGACGCCGTTCCGTCGGCATGAGCGGCG
This sequence comes from Kaistia sp., assembly GCA_963966455.1. GTDB lineage: Bacteria > Pseudomonadota > Alphaproteobacteria > Rhizobiales > Kaistiaceae > Kaistia > Kaistia cartagenensis. Next base: position 6,840 of record CAWZZK010000113.1, read on the forward strand.
GCCTCGAGCCTACGGCCGATCATCGCCGTCACGGCGGCGGAAAGGTCGATCGGCCGTGCGAACTCGCCGACGATCCGCCCGCCGCGCAGGACGACGGCGCGGTCGGCGATGGCCGCGAGATCGCCGAGCCGGTGCGAGATATAGAGGATCGCCATGCCCGAGGCCTTCAGGCGGC
>CAWZZK010000114.1:0-20682 GCA_963966455.1 Kaistia sp.
AGATCCGGAAGTAGGGCGCGGCGTCGGCACCGGACCCTGCCACCCACTGCCAGCCGGCCGGGTTGTTGGCGGCATCGGCATCGACCAGCGTATCCCAGAACCAGGCCTCGCCGATCCGCCAGTCGATCAGGAGATTCTTGGTCAGGAACGAGGCGGTGATCATGCGGACGCGGTTGTGCATCCAGCCGGTGCGCCAGAGTTCGCGCATGCCGGCATCGACGATAGGAATGCCCGTCCGCCCCTCCTGCCAGGCCTTGAGCGCGCTGGGGTCTGCCTTCGGCCAGGGAAAGGCGTCGAAACGCGGCTGGAAGTTCCGTGTTACGAGATCGCCCTGATGGAAGAGAAGATGCCAGGAAAACTCGCGCCAGCCGACCTCCGACTGAAACTTGGCGATCGAGCGCTCAAGGCCTGTACTGGCCGACTTCCGAGCAGCCTCGACGGCGTTCCACACTTGGAACGGGCTGACCTCTCCGAAGCGCAGATGCGGCGAAAGGCGCGAGGTGGCCTCCGCGGATGGTTCGTCGCGATGGCTGGCATAACGGGCGAGCCGGGTACCGACGAAGTCCTGAAGCCGCGCCAGCGCACTGACTTCGCCGGGCGTCCAAGCCTCGCGCAGACCGCCGGCCCAGTCGGGGCGGCGCGGCAGAAGCCCCCAGTCGTCGAGCGCTTCCCCCCGCCCCACCTTGGCCGGCTTGGGCCAAGCGCGAGGCGCAGGCAGAGGTTGTCTCGGCGGCTCGCTCCCCATGCAAGCGCGCCAGAATGGGGTGAAGACGCGGAAGGGCTGATCGCTCTGGGTGCGCACCGTCCAGGGCTCGAAGAGAAGATTGGCCTGGAAACTCTCGACCGCGACGCCCTTCTCCTTGAAGCGGGCCTTGAGCGCCGCGTCGACCGCACGCTCAGCCTCGCCATAGCGGCGGTTCCAGAAGACCGCGCCAGCGCCGATCTCATGGACGAGATCGAAAACGTGCCCATCGGCCGGGCCCCGAATGAGGATCAGACGATGGCCATGGCTTTCGAGGGCCTTTTCGAGGGCGGCCAGCGAATGATGCAGCCACCATTTGCTGGCTGAGCCGAGCGGGCGGATGCCCTCGCTGACCTCGTCGAGGCAATAGACGAGCGCAAGCGGCCTGCCGCTCGCCACCGCAGATACAAGCGCGGGGTTGTCGGCGAGACGGAGATCGTCGCGGAACCAGACGAGGGCAGGGGCTTCTTGGTCGGCATCGGGGCGGGTCATGCGTGATGACTTAGCGCGCCGAACCGCCGTCGGCGAGAGCCTGAGCTTGGCGGCTTGCCGCTACTCCGCTGCCACCAGCCCACGCGTCGGCTTCGCCTCGATCCGTGCCCATGCCGGCCGCTCGAACAGGAAGCGGAAGCGCGTTCCCTGAATGAGGCGGAAGAACAGCACCGGCACCACGACGGCGACCGCCGTCACGATCAGCGAGACCGTGCCGAGATCGGGGATGACGCCCGTCTTCAGCAACACGGCGCGCGTCGCCGCCATCGGTAGGAAGAAGGCGAGATAGATGACGATCGAGTTCTGCCCGCAATAGCGCAGCCAGCCGAGACGGTGCGACTTCGAGAGGAGCGCCGAGAAGCTGACCACCGCCGCCGCGCCTGCAAGGCCGAGGCCGAGGCTGATGAGCGGCAGTTCCGACCAGCCGCCGAAGACGGCCACGGCCTCAACCGCTGCCCAGGCGAGCAGCCCGGCCGCCGCCATCCAAGGCCGTTCGATGACCGACGCTGCGAGGCGGAAGATGACGGGCGCGAAGACATAGCCCGTGTAGAAATAGACGAAGCGCGACGCGAACTCGTCCGGAATGACCCAGCCGGTTTCGATCGGCGCGGTTTCGAGCGCCGCGGCGGCGATCCAGACGATCCACCAAGGCACGCCGCGCAGGAGCTTGGTGACGGCGAAGAAGATCGGCAGCAGGTAGATGAACCAGAGCGTGCCGAACGGATCGACAAAGGCGAGCAGGAATTCGCGCAGCGCGCCCGCGACGCCTTCGTCGGCGACCATGCCTGGCGCCTTGAACAGGAACTGGATGACCAGCCAGAGCACGTAGAAATAGGCGAAATGCACGATCTTGCGGTCGGCATAGGCGCGCCAGTCGCGATCGATGACATTGGCGAGGAAGAGGCCCGAGATGAGGAAGAAGTCCGGCATGCGGAACGGCTTCGCGAAGGCGACGACATGCGTCATCCAGCCTTCCGCGCCCGCTGCCTTCTCGACCCCGAGGGTCGAGTGCATCATCACCACCATGATGATGCAGAAGCCCTTGGCGTAGTCTACCCAGTCGACCCGGGCCTTGGTCCGCTCAGCGAATGCCATCGCGTCGTTCCCGATCTTCATCGATCGGCGAGACATAGCGCGTCAATGCGCGGCCAAAGGTTAATCCGGACTGATAAAACCCGCCCTATCTTCGGAAAATTTTAGGAATTGGTGAATCCGGGCCGCACGCGCGAAGCGTGCGACCCGGCTTGTCACGTCAGCGACGGCTGTCGCAGTCCTCGATGTTCTGGCTGCCGCCGGGTCCGCAGGAATTCGGCGGGTTGTCCATGGCGTTGATGGCGGCCGCATCGCTTGCGGCATTGCCCGTGCCGGTGCAGCCCGAAACGGCCGCGAGGCCGGCCAGCATGGCGAGGGAGAGGAAAAAGGTCCGCATGGTCATGTCTCCGTGATGAGGGGGCGTTTACGCGCCGTCCGGGCAGTCGACGACGTCGGCCTTGCCGCCCGGGCCGCAGGAATTCGGGGGGTTGTTCATCGCGTTGATCGCGGCCGCGCTGTTGCCAGTGCTGGAGCAGCCGCTGACCGCGGGCACCGCTGCCAGCAGAGCCAGGGTGAGAACGACGATACGCATGATCACCTCGAAGTGGGGGACATTGATGAGCGTGGCCCGCGGTGAGCGGATTCGACCTGAACCACACAGCATTATCATAGGGCGCCGACAGTAATGTCAGCATAGCACGGAGCCGGTTTGAAGATTTGACCCGGATCAGAGCCTGCGGGCCGACTAGGGCCGGCCGCGACAATCCTCGATGTTTCGCGAGCCGCCCGGCCCGCATGTGTTCGGAGGATTGTTCATCGCCTGAACGGCGGCCCAGTTGTCGCCGGTGCCGCTGCAGCCGGCGAGCGGGGCGAGCGTCGCGACGAGAAGGGCGGCGAGGAGCGGGATGCGCATGGGAGGGACGCGACGGCTGTCAGCGCATCGGGACGAGGCGCTTCGCGGCGCAATCCTTCTCGACCGCGACGGCGATCAGCGCGTTGCGCTCGCCGCGCGCGCGGGCGACCTCGGCGATGAATTCCGGGCTGCGCGAGCCGGTGCCGAGCAGGAGGAATTCGAGGGTCGGGCTGCGCTGAAAACCGGCGATCGTCGAATTGTTGTCGCCGATCGGGACGTTGAGCTTCTGGATCCGCGCCGCGATCTGGTCGCAGCTCAGCTTGCGGAACGGTGCCGGAGCGACCTGCGTGACCGGCTGATACTGCGCGAAGGCGGGCAGGGCGCCGGCAACGAGCATGGTGGCGAGGAGGCCGGCCTTCACCGGGATCGATCGGTTCATCGCTGTCCTCCTCGCTTGTCGGGCCCGGCGCGGGCGCTGACTGTTAGCGGCGGCCGCCGCCGCAGTCGTTGATGTTCGAGCTGCCGTCCGTGCCGCAGGCATTGACGGGGTTGTTCATCATGTCGACAGCCGCGGCGCTGTTGCCGCTGCTGGAGCAGCCCGCGAGCGCCGAAAGGCTGGCGACCATGGCCAGCGAAAGCACGAAAAGACGCATCTCAAAGTCCCCCGAGGTTACGAAACGTCACGGCATCGTCAGCCGTCATTGTCCGAGTTCAACTCCGACGGACGCTTGCCCTCGTCCGGCGGCTGGCGATTGATCAGGCCTTCCTGCTCGGCCCAGCGACGGAATACCATCCGCAACGCTTCGGGACGCGAGGCCCCAGGGGCCTCGTCGGCGATGAAGCGGTCGAGCGCGGCGATGAGATCGGGGGCCCTGCGGACGCCGACCAGGGTCGTGTCCGTGCGCGGCCGGCCGCGGCTCTTCCGATCGATGGATCCGGTCATGCTCATGGAATTACTGATAACGGAAAATCGTGCCACGGGCAATTCGCCGCGCGCGAAATCAGGCCGTCAGCGGCGCCACGACCCGCGAGCAGATCCAGAGAATCCGGGCCGGCTCGTCGCCAGACGAGACGCAGGCATGGCCCATGGTGCTGTCGAAGTAGCAGCTGTCGCCCGGTTCCAGCACGGTCGGGGCGTAATGCTCGGTGTGGAGCGTCACCTGACCGGAAAGGACGTAAAAGAACTCCTCGCCGACATGGCGCACGAGGCTCGGGAAATCGGCCATCGAGCGCGCCTCGATGGTCGTCAGCAGCGGAATGAACTGCTTGCCCGAAAGCTCGGCCGCCAGCATCTCGTAGGTATATTGCTCGGTCGAGCGGATCACGCCGTGGCCGCTGCGGGTGATAGTTCGGCGGCCGCCGACATCGCTGGAGCTCTTGCCGGTAAAGAGTTCGGCCATGTCGAGGCCGAGGCCTCCCGCCACGCGCAGCAGCGTGTCATAGGTCGGCGACATCTGACCGTTCTCGATCTTGGACAGCGTCGACGAGGCGAGCCCGCACCGGTCCGCGAGTTCCTGCAGCGTCATGCCGGCTTCGCGCCGGAGCCGTCTCAGGATGGCTGAGATCTGGTCGCTGCCGCGCGGCGGTACCCGCTCGACACCGGTCGCCTCGCGCCGGCGCGCCGGCTTGGTGGTGGTGGGCATGCGCAATTCCTATCGGAAACATTTTTGCATTACAGGATTCCCCGCGGCTTGGCAAAGCGACGAAAAGGGCACCGATGCGCCGGCGCGCAGCTTTTTCTGTCGACAAAGTGTGCGCAGATTCCGACAGCGCCGTCGACGAGACGCGTTCCGTAACCTACTGGGCAAAAAGAGATAACGGTCGGGCCTTCTGTCATCAGCGCCGCTTCGGCTGGTCAATTCGATGTCGCGTTTCCAACATTTTGCGCAGCATCCGGGCGGCCATGCAGAAAATTTAGCCTATACGAAACTTGTTTCCTCTGTATGGTTTCCGATCGGAAAGGCAGGGAGCGGTCGAAATGGCCGCGTGCTGGCCGGCGCGTGTCGAGAGCACGAGCGGGTCCGTATCGAACCAAAGAGGGGATTTTCCGATGAGACTGAGAGCAAGGGCCCTGGCGTCGGCCTTCGTCCTGGCATCGCCGCTCTGGCTGGCGGTGCCCTCCTTCGCCGAACGCGTGCTGCGGCTGGACGAGGCGCCGATCGGCGAGGTCGATCCGGCGAAGGCGACGGACTATGCCGATACGGTCCTGATGACCAACATCTACGACACGCTGGTCTATCCGAAGGCCGGCGGCCCCGGCGTCGAGCCGCTGCTCGCCACCGAGTGGACGACCGACGGCAAGACCTACACCTTCAAGCTCAAGGACGGCGTGAAGTTTCACTCCGGCAACCCGCTGACGGCCGACGACGTCGTCTTCTCGCTCAACCGCATGATCGCGATGGGCCAGGGCTTCTCGAGTCTCTTCGCCGGCCGCGTCGAGAAGGCGGAGGCGATCGACCCGCTGACCGTCAAGTTCACGCTGACCGAGCCCTATGCGCCCTTCCTCGCGGCGCTCGTCCGCCTGCCGGTGGTCGATGCGAAGACGGTGATGGCCAACAAGGCCGACGGCAAATATGGCGAGTTCGGCGATTACGGCGAGGCGTGGATGTCCTCGCATGACGCCGGCTCCGGCGCCTACAAGGTCGAGAGCCAGAACCCGCAGTCCGAGACCGTCATGGTCAAGTTCCCGGACTATTTCCTGGGCTTCGCCGAGAACGCCCCCGACAAGGTGCGCTATCGCTACGGCCTCGAGGCGCCGACCGTCCGCGCGCTGATGTCGCGCGGCGAGCACGACATCGCCGATCTGTGGCTGCCGCCGGAAGTCATCCGCTCGCTCGCGGCGGAGAAGGGCATCAAGCTCGACACCGAGGCCGGCGGCTCGACCGGCGAATATATCAAGCTCAACACGGCCCGCGCGCCGCTCGACGACGTGCATTGCCGTCTCGCGCTGACCTATGCCTTCGACTACGAAACGACGCTCAAGATCCTGACGATCAATGGCGAGCGCGCACAGGGCATTCCCATGAAGGGGCCGCTGCCGAGCGGCCTTCTCGGCTACGACAAGGACCTGCCGGACTACAAGCAGGACATGGACAAGGCCAAGGAAGAGCTGGCCAAGTGCAAGTATGATCCGAAGGCGAGCCCGATCGACATCGCCTGGATCGCCGAGGTGCCGGCCCGCGAGCGCATCGCCCTGCTTATGCAGGCGCAGTTCTCCAAGCTCGGCTTCCCGGTCAAGGTCATCAAGACGCCCTGGGCGCTCGTCTCCGAGCAGGTGACCAAGCCCGAGACCGCGCCGCATGCGGTCGAGATCGCCGTCGCGGCGGTGACGCCCGACCCGGATTCGCTGCTCTACAACATGTATTCCTCCAAGGTCCCGCCGACCTGGATGTCCGCCGAGCATCTGAAGGACGCCAAGGTCGACGAACTCCTGGAGGCCGGGCGCACCGAGACCGATCAGGCGAAGCGCGAGGCGATCTACAAGGAGCTCAACAAGACGCTCCGCGACCTCGCCCCGGCGATCAACGCCTATGAATTCACCGGTGTCTATGTGGCGCGCGACGCGGTCGCGATCCCGAAGCTCGAGGACAAGTCGAAGCAGACCCTCGACAATTTCAACCTCGTGTTCCGCGAGATGAGCATCACGGAGTGATGCCATCGGGCTGGCCGTCGGGCACCCACATCCGCCGGCCAGCCCATCCAGCCTCGTCGGGACGCCGATGACCATGCGCATTCCCCGGATCGCCGCCGGCAGCGACGCCTTTGGGGCGCGGCGGCCCGGCAGCCGCCTCGTCGCCTGAAAGAGAGCCCGAGCACCTCGCATGAACTGGACATCGATAGGCAAGCGGCTCGGCGCCGCGCTGGTGGTGATGATCGGCATCTCGATGCTGATCTTCGCCATCGCGCGCGTCATGCCGGGCGATCCCGCCCGCATCGCCCTCGGGCCGAACGCCTCGGCGGAGCAGGTCGCCGCGCTCCGTGCCGAGCGCCATCTCGATGCGCCGCTGCCGGTTCAGTATTTCGAATTCCTGAAGGCACTGTCGCGCGGCGATCTCGGCAAGTCGCTCTATACGAACCGTCCGGTGACCACAGACATCGCGCAGTTCCTGCCGGCGACGCTCGAACTCTGCATCGTCTCGGCGATCGTCATGGTTCTGCTCGGGCTGCCGATCGGCATCCTCTCCGCGCATTTCCGGGGGCGAATGCCCGATCATCTCGGGCGGCTGGTTGCGCTGATCGCGGTCTGCACGCCCGCCTTCGTCTGGGGTGTCATCCTGCAGCTCTTCTTCGGCTATTTCTGGCCGATCTTCCCCATCGAGGGGCAGTTGATGCAGTCGACGCCGGTGCCGCCGCATGTGACCGGCTTCCTGCTCGTCGATACGCTCGTCGCCGGCAACGGCGCAGCCTTCCTTGACGCGCTCTACCACCTCGTCCTGCCGGCGACCGCGCTCGCGATGTCGGGCCTCGGACAATGCGCGCGGCTGACCCGCTCCAACATGATCGAGGTCTATGACAAGCCCTATGTCGAGATGGAACGGGCCTATGGCTTCCGCCCCTTCCGCATCGCGACGCGCTACGCCTTCCGCCCGGCCTTCATTCCGACGCTGACCATTCTCGGCCTCGAATTCGCGGCGATGCTCGGCAATGCCTTCCTCGTCGAGAAGGTGTTCGGCTGGCCAGGCCTCTCGCGCTACGGCGTCGAAGTCATCATCCGCAAGGATCTCGACGCCATCGTCGGCACCGTCCTCATCATCGCCGCCGCCTTCCTCATCATGAACATCCTCGTCGATATCCTGGTCGGCGTCGTCAATCCGCGCATCCGCCTCGCGGCGGGAAGGGGCTGAGCGATGTCGGAACCCGGCTCCCCCGTCGTCGCGCGGCGCGGCGGCTCGCGCGCGGTCGCAGCCTTCGTCGGCAATCCGCTGTCGGTGCTCGGCCTCGTGATCGTCGTCGTCATCGTGCTGCTCGCGGTCTTCGCCGACTTCGTGACGCCCTTCCCCGATCATGTCGGGCCAATCGGCGATTTCGCGGCCATGAGCGCGGCGCCGGCCTCGCCCTATGTGCTCGGCACCGATGCGATGGGCCGCGATCTCTTCACCCGCATCATCTACGGCTACCGCCTGTCGCTCATCATGGCCGTCGTGGTTCTGGCCATTGCGACGCCGGTCGGCGTCATCGTCGGTCTCGTCGCCGGCTACAAGGGCGGCTGGACCGACTACATCCTGATGCGCATCACGGATGTCTTCCTCGCCGTGCCGCCGCTCGTGCTCGCCATGGCAATCATGGGCTTCCTCGAGCCGACGCTCATGAACGGCATGCTGGCGATCACCGCCATGTGGTGGCCCTGGTATGCGCGGCTCGTCTACAACGTCACCCGCGCCGAGGCGCAGGAAGGCTATGTCCTGGCCGCGGAAACGGTGGGCGCCTCGACGCTGCACATCCTCTTCCGCGAAATCCTGCCGAACTGCTGGCCCTCGATCCTGACGAAGATGACGCTCGACGTCGGCTTCGTGATCCTCATGGCGTCCTCGCTCTCCTTCCTCGGTCTCGGCGTGCAGCCGCCGACGCCCGATCTCGGCTCGATGGTGGCGGAAGGCGCGAAGTACATGCCCGACGGCTGGTGGCTGTCGCTCTGGCCGGCGCTCGCCATCCTCCTCGTGGTCCTCGGCTTCAACCTGGTCGGCGATGGCCTCCGCGAAGCCTTCGAGGCGGAGAACTGATGATGCTGGCACCCACGGCCGAACCCGTCCTCACCATCCGCGATCTCCGCCTCGCCTTCGGCAGCCGGCGGAACGCCACGCCGGTGCTGCACGGCATCTCGCTGCATGTCCGCACCGGGGAGAAAGTTGCGCTCGTCGGCGAAAGCGGCTCCGGCAAGTCGGTCACGGCGCGGCTCGCCATGGGCCTCCTGCAGGAGAGCCCGCGCACGCATGCGACCGGCTCGATCCGGTTCGATGGCATCGAGGCGATATCCGGCGGCCGGGAGATCGCGCGCCGGCGCGGCAACCGCGTCGCGATGATCTTCCAGGATCCGACCTCGGCGCTGAATCCGACCTTCCGCATCCGCGGCCAGTTCCGCGACGTGCTGCGCTCCGGCGACCGCGGCATCCGCGATGACGAGGCGGATCGCCGCGCCGAGGCGGCGCTTGCGGAAGTCAGCATCCCCGATCCGAAGCGGGCACTCGATTCCTATGCCTTCCAGCTCTCCGGCGGCATGAACCAGCGCGTGATGATCGCCATGGCGCTCGCCAACCGGCCGGCGCTGCTGATGGCCGATGAGCCCGGCACCGCGCTCGATGTCACCGTGCAGGCTCAGACGCTCGGCCTGATGCACGAACTGACCGAGCGGCGCGGCACGGCCGTCCTGCTCATCTCTCACAATCTCGGCGTCGTGCGCGAATTCGCCGACCGCGTCTATGTCATCTATCGCGGCCGCATGGTCGAGCACGGCACGACGGCGCAGCTCTTCCACGATCCGCGCCACCCCTATACCCGCGCCCTTCTCGCCGCGATTCCCAAGATCTCCGGCGGCGGCCTGCCGGACCTTCCCGAGCGCAGCCCGGATTTCGACCAGCCGATGGTCGTCCACGAGGGCTGCGGCGAGCCGGCGGAGAGACGCCCATGAGCGCGATCCTTGAACTCGACCGGGTCGGCAAGACCTTCACGGCGGACGGCCACCGCGTCGTCGCGCTCGAAGACGTTTCGCTTTCCTTCGAGCGCGGCGAGTGCCATGCGATCGTCGGCGAGAGCGGATCCGGCAAGACGACGCTCGCCAACCTGGTGCTCGGGCTCATTCCGCCTTCGGCAGGGTCGATCCGCTTCAACGGCGTGCCGCTGCCCGGCGAGCGCTCGCGCGAGCAGCGGCGGTCCATCCAACTCGTACAGCAGAACCCGCTTTCCGCCCTCAATCCGCGCCGGAGCGTTGGCGCCAGCGTGCGTCTGCCGCTCGATGTGCACGGCATCGGCACAAGCGCCTCGCGCGCAAGCCGCGTCGCAGCGCTGCTCGAAGAGGTCGGGCTCGACGGCGACTATGCCCGCCGTTCGCCGCGCGGGCTTTCCGGCGGCCAGCGCCAGCGCATCGCGATCGCCCGCGCGCTCGCCTGCGAGCCGGAACTGATCGTGCTCGACGAGCCGACCTCGGCGCTCGACGTTCTGGTGCAGGCGCGGGTGCTGCAACTCCTGCATCGGCTGCGCGTCGCGCGCGGCCTAACTTATCTCTTCATCACCCACGACCTCGCCGTAGTCCGGGCGATCGCCTCGCGCGTCAGCGTCTTCCAGAAGGGCCGGCTCGTCGAGACGGGGCCGGTCGAGGCGATCTTCTCCGACCCGAAGACGGCCTATACCCGCCAGCTCATCGGCGCAGTGCCCGTCGTCACCGACGAGGAGGCGCGTCTTCGCGACGCCATCCGCGCCGGCGCAGTTCCCATGGATGCGACATGAACAAAGCCGATCCGGCGCGGCCCGAGGCCGATGCCGACTTCATATCCCATGACGATCTCGTGGCCCTGCTGGAAACGATCTTCCGCAAGGCGGGCATGGCCGACTGGGTCGCCGCCGTCCAGGCGCGCAACTGCGCCGGCGCCGAGCGCGACGGCTCCAAGAGCCACGGCCTCTTCCGCGTGCCGGGCTATGTCTCGACGCTGGCGAGCGGCTGGGTCGACGGCCATGCCGAGCCCGTGGTCGAGGATGCCGCCGATGCCTTTGTCCGTGTCGACGCCATGAACGGCTTCGCCCAGCCGGCGCTGGCCCGGGGGACACCCCTGCTGCTCGAAAAGGTGAAGCGTAGCGGCATCGCGCTGCTCGCGATCCACAACTCGCACCATTTCGGCGCGCTCTGGCCGGATGTCGAACCCTTCGCCGAGCGGGGGCTGGTCGCGCTGTCCTTCGTGAACTCCTTCGCCTGCGTCGTGCCGGTCGGCGGCCGCAAGCCCGTCTACGGCACGAACCCTATCGCCTTCGCCGCGCCGCGGTCGGGCGGTGATCCGATCGTCTTCGACCAGTCGTCGAGCGCGCTCGCCAATGGCGATGTGCGCATGGCCGCTCGCGAAGGCCGGACGCTGCCGGAGGGCTCGGGCGTCGACAGGACCGGCGCCCCGACCACCGACCCGAAGGCGATCCTCGACGGCGGCGCGCTGCTGCCTTTCGGCGGCTACAAGGGCGCCTCGCTGGCGATGATGGTCGAGATTCTGGCTGCGGCGCTGACGGGGGGGCAGTTCTCGTTCGAGGTCGACTGGTCGGCCCATCCCGGCGCCGAAACCCCCCGCACGGGCCAGTTGCTCATCGTCATCGATCCCGAGGCCGGCGGCGGCCGCCGCTTTGCCGAGCGGGTCGAGCAATTGATCGGCCGCATCCGCGATGCCGGCCAGGAACGGCTGCCCGGCGACCGCCGTCACGACAACCGCCGCGCCGCCGAGCGCGACGGCATTCCCATCCAGCGCAGCGTCCTTGCCGACCTGCGCGCCAGGGCGTCCAGCGGCGCCGAACCCACCTAGCGAAGCGGAGAGAGGCATGGCCACGCGTATTGGTGTCGACATCGGCGGCACCTTCACCGACCTCGTCTATTACGACGACGAGACCGGCGAGACGGTCGAGGGCAAGGTCCCGACCGTTCCGCATGCCCCCGAGGAGGGCGTCGTCGCCGCAGTGCGCGGCCATGTGCCGCCGGCGGTGATCGAGAAGGCGGAGTTCTTCCTGCACGGCACCACGGTCGGGCTCAACGCCCTGCTCGAACGGCGCGGCGCCAAGGTCGGCCTCATCACCACGGAGGGTTTCCGCGACGTGCTGGAAATCCGCCGCGGCGACCGCGCCGAAATGTACAACCTGTTCTGGCGCCAGCCCGAGCCGCTCGTCCCGCGCCATCTCCGCCTCGAGGTCGGCGAGCGCATCCGTTTCGACGGCGAGGTCGTGCGCCCTCTGGACGAGGGCAGCGTCAAGGCGGCGCTGGACCGCCTCGTCAAGGAAGAGGTCGACACGATCGCGGTCTGCCTCATCAATGCCTATGCCAATCCGGCGCATGAGATCGCCATCGAGACGCTGCTGCGCGATGGCGGCTTCGAAGGCGGCATCTCGCTGTCGCACCGCATCTCCGGCGAATATCGCGAATATGAGCGCACCTCGACGACGGTCATCGACGCCTTCGTACGCGGCCGCATGTCGAGCTATCTGAAGCGGCTCGATGGACGGCTGCGCGAACTCGGCTTCAAGGGCACGTCGCTCATCACCCGCTCCGGCAGCGGTTCCATGACCTTCGCCGAAGCCGAGGACCGGCCGTTCGAGACGATCATGTCGGGTCCGGTCGCCGGCGCGCAGGGCGCGAGCGAGATCGCCGAGCAGCTCGCCATCGAGGCACTGGTGACCGCCGATGTCGGCGGTACCTCCTTCGATACGGCGCTCATCCTCAACGGCAAGCCGCAGGTTCTCTACGAGGGCGTCATCGACAACATGCCGATCCAGACGCCCTGGGTCGATGTGCGCTCGATCGGCGCCGGCGGCGGCTCGATCGCCCATATCGATATCGGCGGCCTGATGCGCGTCGGTCCGCGCTCGGCCGGCGCGGCGCCCGGTCCGGCCTGCTACGGCAAGGGCGGCACCGAGCCGGCGCTCACCGACGCGGCGGCCTATCTCGGCATGCTCGGGCCGGGGCGTCTGGCTTCAGGCATCACGCTCGATTTCGCCAAGGCGGAGAAGGCGCTGGAGCCCGTCGGCGCGGCGATCGGCCAGAGCGTCGAGGCGACGGCGATCGGCGTGCTGCGCATCGCCGCCTCGTCCATGGCCAACGCCATGCGCGAGGTCTCGGTCGAGCAGGGTCTCGATCCGCGCGGCATGGTGTTGCTGCCCTTCGGCGGCGCCGGTCCGCTGATGGCGACGCTGCTCGCCGACGAATTGCAGATGAAGCGCATCGTCGTTCCCCCGCTCGCCGGCAATTTCTCGGCTTGGGGCCTCCTCGGCGCCGACATGGTCCAGTCCGCGGCGCGCACCCGCATCATGGACCTCTCCGACGATAATCTTGGCGTCGCCAACGGCCTTCTCGCCGAGCTCTTCGCCGATGTCGGCACCCGCAGCGCCCATCTCGCGCGCACCACCGAGCGCACGGCCCGGCTCGACCTTCGCTACAAGGGGCAGGAGCACTGGCTCTCGATCGAGGTGCCGCTCGCGGGCGACGCGGTCGCCTGGACGGCCGACGCCATCCGGACCGCCTTCGAGACCGAGTACCGGCGCAGCTTCGGCGGCATCATGAGCGAGGCGGTCGAGATCGTCTCGATCCGCGCCACCGTGCGGGCGCCGCTGCCGCGCCGCGGCCAGCATCTCGCGGCCGGCGTCGCAGCCGAAAGCGGCGACGAGACCTTCTCGGCCTGGTCGTTCGAACTCGGTCAGCGGATGCCCTTCCGCGTCGTGCCGCGCGCGGCGATCACCGAGCCGCTGCACGGCCCGGCGATCGTCACGGAATCGACGGCGACGCTCTATCTCGACGCGCTCTGGACAGCCACCACCGGCGACCATGGCGAATTGCTGCTCACCCGGGAGGAGATGCACTGATGCTGACCCGCGCCATTGAGGTTCACCGCGCCGGCGTCGCCCGCTCCGGCGATGCGGCCAAGGCCGATCCCATCACCACCGAAGTCGTGCGCCACGCGCTGAATTCGGCCGCCAACCAGATGAAGCGCGCGCTGGTGCGGACCGCCTTCTCGCCGGTCATCTACGAGGTGCTGGATTTCGCGGTCGCCATCTACGATCCGCAGATGCGGCTGCTCGCGCAGGCGCCGAGCCTGCCGATGTTCATGGGAACGCTGAATTTCTGCGTCCAAGAGGCCGTCAAGGCCATCGGCGGAGAAGCCAACATGTTCCCCGGCGACATGATCATGTACAATTGGCCCTACGGCACGGGCTCGCATCCGCAGGACCTCGCGGTCGTCAACCCGGTCTATCTCGATGACGGCGAGCTGATCGGCTACACCGCCATCAAGGGCCACTGGCTCGATATCGCCGGCAAGGATCCCTACTGCACCGACACGGTCGACGTGTTCCAGGAAGGGACCGTCTATCCCGGCGTCAAGATCTACAAGCGCGGCGAGCTCAACGACGACATCTACCGCATGGTCGTCGCCAACAGCCGCGTGCCGAAATTCGTCGCCGGCGATCTCAACGCGCAGGTGGTCGGCTGCCGCGTCGGCGCCTCGAGCTTCGTCGAGGTGGTGAAGCGCTTCGGCCGCGACGAATTCCGCAACGCTGTCGAAGCCATGTTCGACCATGGCGAGCGGGTCGTGCGCTCCTATTTCGAGAGCATCCCGGACGGCCGCTATGTCGGCCAGGGCGAGATGGATTCGGACGGCATCACCGATGCGGCGATCCCGTTCGAAGTGGTGGTCGAGATCGAGGGCTCGAATGTCCGCCTCGATTTCACCGCCGTGCCAGAGACCCGCGCCGGTCCCGTCAACTGCCCGCTGCCCTCGACCATCTCGGCGAGCCGGGTCGCGATCTCGATGCTCGCCGGCTATGGCGAGGCGCCTCATGAGGGCCATTTCCGGCCCGTCGAGGTTGTGACGCGGCCCGGCACGATGTTCCATCCGCTGCCGCCGGCGCCGTGCTTCCTCTATGGCTGGCCGGCCCTGCAGGCGATCGAGGTCATCTACAACGCGATCTCCAAGGCGCTGCCGGCGGCCGTGCCGTCGCAGAGCGGCGGCTGCATCGCCTCGGTCGTCTATTGGGGCACGCGCCAGGCGACCGGCGAGCCCTGGGCCGATGGCTCGCCGCATCCGACGGGGCAGGGCGCGTTCAAGGGCGGCGACGGCGGCACCATGCTGCACATCTCCGAATCCGCGACTCGCTTCTCGCCGATCGAGGTCTGGGAGGCGAAGAACCCCTGGATCATGGACAAGATGGCGTTGGCGCAGGATTCCTGCGGTCCCGGCGAGTGGCGCGGTGGCCCGGGCATCGACTTCCACTTCCGCATGACGGAAGACACCTTCATCACGACCGCGGTCGAGCGCACCAAGAACGCGCCCTGGGGGCTTGCCGGCGGCGGCAGCGCCCGTCCGAACGGCGTCGGCGTCCGCTTCCCGGACGGCCGCTTCGAGTCGCTGCCGAAGACGACACGCTTCGTCGTGCCGAAGGATGCCGTTCTCGAACTGTCGACCGGAGGTGGTGGCGGCTACGGCGCCCCGGCCGATCGTCCGAAACCGGCGGTCGAGGCCGATCTCAAGGCCGGCTACATCTCGGAAGAGTTCGCGCGGCAGCACTATCCGCACGCCTTCGCCGAGGGCTGAGCCGGTAGCACCTTTCATCCGCCCGCGCCCCCCGCGCGGGCGGATCTTCATTCGAGGATCCGACATGACCGAGCCATCGCAATCCGTCCGGGAGGCCGTCGCGGCGGCGGTCGACGCCAATTGGCAGCGCCAGATCGACTGGCTGGCGCGGCTGGTCTCGTTCGATACGACGCGCGGCAACGAGGCGCCGTGCCAGGCATGGCTCGCCGGCGAGTTCGCGGCGCGCGGCGGATTGGTCGACAGCTTCACGATCGCCGAGGTGGCGATCGAGGGCAAGCCGGGCGCCTCGGCGGTCGTCGATGTCGACTACACCAAGGCCGTGCAGGTGGTGGCCTCGTTTCCGGCGGAACAGGGCGAGGGCGTCGCGAAAGGGCGCAGCCTGATCCTGCAGGGCCATATCGACGTCGTGCCGCCGGGTCCCCTGGAGCAGTGGCGCCATCCGCCATTCGAGCCGCTGATCGAGGACGGCTTCATGCATGGCCGCGGTGCCAATGACATGAAGGTCGGCGTCGCGACCATGGTGTTCGCGCTCGACGCACTGCGCGACGCCGGTTTCGCCCCGGCGGGCAACGTGTTCGTCGAGACGGTCAGCGAAGAGGAGTGCACCGGCAACGGCGCGCTGGCGACGCTGGAGCGAGGCTACCGCGCCGATGCCTGCCTGATCCCCGAGTCGGTGGAGAACAAGCTGCTGCGGGCCGAACTCGGCTCCGTCTGGTTCCGCCTGCGCATCCTCGGCAAGCCGGTGCATGTGCTGCAGGCTCAGGCCGGGGCCAGTGCCATCCTCGCCGCGTATGACTATATCGCCGACCTCATGGCGCTGACGGCGCGCGTCAACGAGCGCGCGAAGACCCATCCCTGGTTCGGCCATATCGAGAACCCGGTGAAATTCTCCTGCGGCAAGATCCGCGGTGGCGACTGGCTCGGCTCGGTCCCCGCCTGGTGCGAGATCGAATGCCGCCTCTCCGTCCTGCCCGGCGATCCGTTGCCGATGGTGCGCCAACTCGTGCTCGATGCCGTCGCCGCTACCGCCACGCGGCTCGGCGCCGACGCGCCGCCGGCGCTCACCTGGATCGGCTTCCAGGCCGACGGCCACGTCTTCCAGCCGGGCAGCGAAGCCGAAGCGGTGCTGCGCCGCGCCCATCATGCGGTGTTCGGCAAAGAACTCGAGACCTTCAGCCAGACGGCGACCAGCGATACGCGCCAGTACGATCTCTATTACGGCATCCCGACGCTCTGCTACGGGCCGTGCGGTGCCGGCAGCCACAGCGCCAGCGAGAAGACCGATCTCGCCTCGATGCGCCAGACGACCAAGGCGATCGCCTTCTTCATCGCCGACTGGTGCGGGCTGCGGCCAGCGCGCTAGCGCCCGGCCCAGGATTTGAGCATCCGGTGGCTCGGCCTGGTTCTGCACAGCCAGCGAGCAGAATCGTACGGAAGAGAGATTGTCGACAGTCTGGATACAGGATAATTCTCTGATCAGATCAGGAGCGCGTGAGCCATGGCAACCGACATCAATGCCTATTGGGACGAGTTCATGGAGGCGGTGGCGGAGGCTGACCAGCCGCGCCGCGCCTTCGAGGTGTTGCAGCGCATCACCGAAGAGACGGTCGGGACGAAGCTCTTCACGGCCATGACCTATGACGCCGCTGCGGGCCTCGCGCGGCGGACCTATTCCGGCAACGAGACGGCCTATCCGATCGGCGGCTTCAAGCCGATGTCGATCGGCATCTGGTCGCAGACGGTGATCGAGAAGCAGCAGCCCTATGTCTCGAACACGATCGAGCAGATCGCCGAAGTCTTCTCCGACTGGCCGCTGATCCAGTCGCTCGGCTGCGAGAGCGGCTGCAACATCCCGGTGGTCGTCGCCGGCGACGTGGTCGGCACGCTGAACCTCCTCGACGTCAAGGGCCACTACACGCCGGAGCGGATGGCACTCGCGATGAAGCTCCGCCCCTTCGCCGCCATCGCCTTCATGGCCGCCGACAAGGCCGCCGCGCGCGACGCAGCCCACGCGGCCTGATCAAACGAACGGAAGCACGAGCATGGCCGAGACCACCCTCCGCGTAGCGACCGATGTCGGCGGCACCTTCACCGACCTCGTCTATTTCGAGACCGACCGCGCCACCGGCAAGCAGACCATCCGCACCGCCAAGTCCGACACGACGCCGCCGAATTTCGAGGCCGGCGTGCTAAACGTCCTCAAGAAGGGCGATGTCGACATCGCTTCGGTCGATTTCTTCGCCCATGGCACGACAGTCGTCATCAACGCGCTCACCGAGCGCAAGGGCGCCAGGACGGGCCTGATCACGACCGAAGGCTTCCGCGACGTGCTCGAAATCGCGCGCGGCAACCGGCCCGATTTCTTCAATCTCATGTATGAGAAGCCGGAGCCTTTCGTGCCGCGCCATCTGCGGCGCGAGGTGCCGGGGCGCATCTCCTATCGCGGCGAGGAAACGAAGCCGGTCGATCTCTCGGTGCTTCCGGCGATCCTCGCCGATTTCCGCGCCGAGGGCGTGCAGGCGGTCGCCGTCTGCCTGCTCCATTCCTATGCCAATCCCGCACATGAGCAGGCGGTCGCGGCCGAAATCCGCCGGCTGTGGCCGTAAGTCTCCGTCGTCGCCTCGCATCAGATCACGCGTGAGTGGCGCGAATACGAGCGGTCGAACACGACCGTCCTCTCCGCCTATGTGCAGCCCGTCGCCGAGCGCTATCTCGGCCGGATCGAAGAGGGCCTCGCCTCGGCCGATTATCGCGGCCGCCTCTACATCATGCAGTCGAATTGCGGCGTCGACTCGCTGCGCTCGGTGAAGGCGATCCCGATCACGATGGTCGAATCCGGTCCCGCCTCCGGCTTCTGGGGCGCGGCCGAGCTCGGCCGCATCATCGGCGAACCGAATGTGCTGGCGCTCGATATCGGCGGCACCACGGCGAAATGCTCGCTGATCGAGAACGGTCAGGTTTCGATCAAGACCGACTACTGGATCGAGCGCAGCCGCAAGTCGGCCGGCTATCCGATCATGGTGCCGGTCGTCGATCTCGTGGAGATCGGCAATGGCGGCGGCTCGATCGCCCGCGTCGATGCGTTCGGCAAGCTGCATGTCGGCCCGCAATCGGCCGGCGCCTCGCCGGGGCCGGCCTCCTATGGCCGCGGCGGCACGCTGCCGACGACGACCGACGCCAATCTCGTGCTCGGGCGCATCAACCGCGACTATTTCTGCGGCGGCGAGGTCATCGCCGACATGGACGCCGTCGAGCGGGCCATGGCGCCGCTCGCGGCCGAACTCGGCGTCGGCATAACGGAGGTGGCGCGCGGCATCGTCCGCATCGCCAACTCCAACATGGTCAACGCGCTGAAGCTGGTCTCGCTCAACCGCGGCCACGATCCGCGCGACTTCACGCTCGTCGTGTTCGGCGGCGGCGGCGCCATGCATGGCGTGGCGCTCGGGCAAGAGCTCGGCGTCCGCAAGGTGGTCGTGCCACGCGGCGCGCCGGTCTTCTCCGCCTGGGGCATGATGATGTCCGACCTTCGCCGCGATTACTTCGTGACGCGGCTGATGGAGGAGGACGATGCGGCCGGGCTCGATGCGCTCGTCGCCGAGATGACCGCGCATGCGACCGCGCAGTTCGGCGAGGAGGGTGTCGCGGCCGACCAGGTGGCCTTCCGGCCGCTGGTGAAGTGCCGCTACCAGAACCAGGAGCATTCGGTCGAGGTGCCTATCGAGCCCGGCCCGGTCGACGCAGCGAAGCTCGATGGCATGATCGCGCGCTTCCACGAGGTCTATGAGCGCGAATACACCTACCGCCTGAACGCGGCGGTCGAGATAGTCGGCGTCCACCTCATCGCCTCCGCCGAGGTCGGCAAGCTCGAGATCGTGGCGCTGCCGAAGACCGGTGCGAAGCTCGAGGACGCCATCAAGGGCCGCCGGATGGTCGACTACGCGACCGAGGGCGTCCACGAGGCCGTCATCTACAACGCCGAGAAGCTGGAGCCGGGCATGGTCTTCTCAGGCCCGGCCGTGATCGAGGATCCGGGCACGACGATCGTCGTCCATCCGGGCAACCGCGTCTCGATCGACGACTTCGGCAACACCCATATCGAGATCAGGGGCTGAGCGATGAGCGACAAGAGCTACGATCCCGTCACGCTCGACATCATCCAGAACGCGCTCGAAGCGGTGGCGGACGAGATGTTCGCCGCCCAGCGCAAGACCTCGATGAGCGCCATCATCTATGAGGTGCTCGATCTCGGCACCGGCATCTGCGACGGCAAGGGCGAGATCGCCTCTTCGGGAGCCGGCATCCCGGCCTTTGTCGGCGTGCTCGACAAGGCCGTGAAGGGCATCCTCGCCAAGCACCCGATCGAGACGATCCGGCCCGGCGATCTCTTTGCCTCCAACGATCCCTATTGGGGCGGCGTCACCCATCTGAACGACATGATCCTGGCGCTGCCGGTCTTCGCCGAGGGTCGGATCGTCGCCTGGACGGCGAATATCGCGCACTGGAACGATGTCGGCGGCATGGTGCCGGGCTCGATGTCGTCGGATGCGCGCGAGATCTTCCAGGAGGGCGTCCGCATCCCGGCGGTCAAGCTGATCGACGGCGGCGTTCCCAACCAGGCGGTGTTCGACATCCTCTATGTGAACACGCGCCTGCCTGATTTCCTGCGCGGCGATCTCTGGGCCGGCATCGCCGGCGTCCGGATCGGGGAGCGCCGCATCCTCGAACTCATCGAGAAATACGGCGCCGACACCTTCGAGGCATCGCTGGTCGACTTCATGGATCTCGGCGAGCGGCGCGCCCGCGCGGCACTGAAGACTCTGCCGAAGGGCGTCTTCACCTTCACCGAGGAGCAGGACGACGGCGCCATCCACAAGGTGACGATCGAGATCACCGATGACGAGTTCATCATCGATCTCCGCGACAACCCCAAGCAGTCCGGCTCCAAGAATTCGAGCCGCGAAGGCGTCGAGATCTCCTCGCAGCTCGCCTTCAAGGCCGTGACCGACACCGCGGCGCCCGGCAATGGCGGCTTCTTCCGGCCGCTCCGCGTCATCACGCAGCCGGGCACTATCTTCCATGTCGAGGAGCCGGGCGCGCTCGGCTACTACTCCGAGGTCGAGATTCGGCTCTTCGACCTGCTGCTGCGCTGCCTGGCGCCGCATCTGCCCGGCCTCGTTCCGGCCGGCAACTTCTCCTCGATCTGCGGCACGGTCGTCGGCGGCCCGCATCCCGACCATGGCCGCCACTACACGATCGTCGAGCCGCAGCTCGGCGGCTGGGGCGCCTGGAAGGGCCGCGAC
>CAWZZK010000115.1:0-23447 GCA_963966455.1 Kaistia sp.
GTCGTCCTCATCGATACCGGCTTCATGCGCGAGGGAAGCGGCGCCGAATTCAGCGAGAAGTTCGGCATTCCCGACTGGATCTCGCCGCTTCGCCAGCTTCAGGCGCTGGGCGTCGAGGCCGGCGACGTCACCGATATCGTCCTCAGCCATGCGCATTTCGACCATATGGGCTCGATCGGCAAGTTCCCGAATGCGATGATCCATGTGCAGAAGCACGAGATCCTGAGCTGGGTCGAGCTGCTGGCCCTGCCGCCGCGCTTCGGCGCCCTGACGGCGATCATCAATCCGGACGACATGCGCCGCGCCTTCGATGCCTCGATCGAGCACCGGCTCGACCTCGTGGACGGCGACCGCGACAATCTTCTGCCGGGCCTGCATGTGCGCACCGGCCCGGGCCATACGATCGGCCAGCAATTCATCATCCTGGAGACGGCGCGCGGCCGTATCGTCGTGGCCGGCGACTGCATCTATACGGCCGCCAATATCTGCGGCCACAATCACGACGGCGTCTATGTGCCGCTCGCCAATGCCGTCGGCAGCACCTGGGACCAGCTCAAGACGATCGATCGGATCAATACCGAGATCGCCGGCGATCTCGGCCGCCTCATCATCCTGCACGACACGAAGCGCTGGGCCGGCTTGCCGATCGTCGCGGAGATCGAAGGCTTCCGGATCGTGAAGGCGGCGTGACCGCCCCCGCCGGCGCCTCGCGGCAGCCAGGACGGGGCCGAGCGAAGGGCGCTGCAAAGGGTTGAACTAGTCCAATCGTATGACAAGAATGGCGGCTCGGGGGTCGTTCGAGTCGTGCCGGATGTTGCGATGTTCGCCCCCGTCAAGTCATGGCCCCCGCGCTCCCGTCAGGGACGTCCAAGCTCTCCGCCGGCTCGCATGAACGCCCGGCGACGCGCCGGCGTGCCGCTCGTCGTCGCGAGCGCCGTCGCCGCCTTCATGGTGCTGGCGGCGATCGGGGTGTCGCTCTGGCAGTATCGGCAGGAGGTCGAGGCCCGGGCGCTGCTGATCGGCCGCGCGTCGGTCGCCAGCGTCGAGGGGCTCCTGCGCGCCCGGTTCGAAAGCTACGACGCGGCGCTCCGGCTGGTCATCGCGAATTTCGCCGATCCGACATTGCGCATGCTGGACGACGATGTCTGGCGTCTTCTCCTGAGCAATATCGAGGCGAGCGACCCCGGCATCGGCTCCATCACGATACTCGGCCCCGGCGGCCGCGTGCTGGCCGGGCAGGGCATGGCGTCCGCTATCGATCATGCCGAACTGCCGTTCTTCAAGGCGCACCGGGCGAGTGCCGGCCTCGGGCTGCTCATCAGCGATCCCCTCGTCGGCAGCGAGGGTCACCAGACCATCGTGCTGAGCCGCCGCATGACCCGCAGCGACGGCAAGTTCGGCGGCGTCGCGGCGGCGGTGGTCGATCTCGGCACCGTTCGCGGCCTGCTTGCGCCGATCCCGATCGGTCCATCGGATTCGATCATCGTCGTATCCGGGAGCGGCAAGGTCATCGCCCGGAAGCCGGCTCTGCCCGACGACGCCTCCGCCGTCGGCGACCTGTCGCGGAACGCCAATTTCCAGCGCATGCAACTGATGGGCTCGGGCAGCTTCGTCTCGCGATCGTCAATTGACGGCGTCGAAAGGCTGTTCGCCTTCGACAGGGTGGAGGGCACCAAGCTCGTCGTGTCGGCGGGCCTCGCCACCGAGCCGCTCTATGCGAACTGGCGGCGGCAGTCCGTCCTCATCGGCGGTCTCGCCTTCGTCATCAGCGCGGCGCTCGTCATCGCCGCGCTGCTGCTCGCCCGCGAGTCCCGCCTTCGCGCCGCCGCGCAGGAGGAGCTCGAGCGACAGGCGAGGACGGATTTCCTGACTGGCCTCGCCAACCGGCGGCAGTTCGACGAGAGCCTCGGGCGCGAGTGGCGACGCGCAGCCCGGACCGGCTCCGACTTCTCCGTCGTCCTTTTCGATGCCGATCACTTCAAGCAGTTGAACGACCGGCACGGCCATGGCGTCGGCGACGAGGTGCTCAAGCTGATCGCCACCGCCCTCGACCGCTGCGCGCGGCGGCCGGGCGATCTGCCCGCCCGCATCGGCGGGGAGGAGTTCGCGATGCTGTTGGCCGACACCGACGCGGCGGGCGCGCGATGCGTCGCCGAGCGCGTGCGCGCGGCGCTGCGGGAGACGCTGCTTTCGGGCCGCGACGGGCTGCCCGCGGTCACCCTCAGCGCCGGCATCGCAGCGACGCGCGGCCGGTCGGCGGGCTCGGCCGCCGCCTTGCTGACGGACGCCGACGCAGCCCTCTATCGCGCCAAGGAAGAGGGCCGCGATCGGGCCGTGCTCCATCCTTCCCCCCTAGCGTCCAGCGGTGGCTCCTAGCGCTCCGCTGCCCGAGACGATGGTGTGGCGGTAGAGCGCCAGCAGCCGGGCGGGGTCGACGTCGATGCAGACGGTGTGCGACGGGCGGTCGTCCCATGGTCCCGGCGGAAAATTGTATTCGTCCGGCTTCAGCGTCGTCTGTCCGGTGGCGAGGCCTTCGGTAACGACACGGATTGTGCCGCGCCGCGTCCGGAAGAGGGTCGGATCGAGCAGATACGCGACGGCCGAGGAATCGTGGACGAACATGTTCGGGACGCCGGCCGCATGATGGAAGGCGACGTAGAAGCGCGTGATGTCCCAGATGAACTGCCCTGCCTCGCCGCCGTCCTTCGCCAGCGCCTGTAGATAGTCCGTCGTCATCTGCGTGCGCTGCGTGACGTCGAGCCCAACCACCGTGATGGGCCACGTCCCGCCGAAGACCTCGTCGGCGGCGAGCGGGTCGCCGTGGATATTGGCTTCGGCGACGGGCGTCACATTGCCGTGGAAACCGTTATGGCCGAACGCTCCGCCCATGATGACGATGGCCCGCACCAGTCCGGCGATGGCGGGGTCCTCGCGGAGCGCGAGCGCGAGATTGGTCATTCGCCCGACCGCGACGATGGTGATCTCGCCCGGGTGGGCGCGGACCATGTCGATGATGAAGCGATGCGCCGGCCGCGGATCGGGCTGGCGCCCGAGCGTCGCCGGCAGGGGAACGTCGCCGAGGCCGTTCGCGCCATGGACGAAGTCCGTCGGTGGCGGCGCCGGTCCGACGAGCGGCGTCGCGGGGCCGCTGGCGACCGGCGCATCGATGCCGAAGCGCTCCGTCAGGTAGAGCGCGTTCCATGTCGTCGTGTCGATCCGGCCATTGCCGAAGGTCGTCGTGATACCGACGAGCTCCACCTCACGCGCGTAGTGCAGGAACAGCAGCGCCATCGCATCGTCGACGCCGGGATCGGTATCGAAGATGACCTTGATCGTGTCCATGAGCGGAGCGTCCTTTCTGTCCGCCACAGTCGTTGCCGGGCGATCATGCAATCGGGGTGGGAGCAATGGCGGCGGGGTCAGGTCCGGGCGAGGCGGCGCTGGCGGCGCCTTGCATAGACGACGAGCGCGATCACCGGAACGATATAGGGGACGCTCTGCATCAGTTCGCTCGGCAGCCCGCGTCCCTGCAGCGCGACGGCGATGGCCTCGGCCGCGCCGAGCAGCAGCGAGGCGAACATCGTGCCGGACGCGCTGCCATGTCCCATCACCTCGGCGGCGAGCGCGATGAAGCCGCGGCCGGCGCTCATGTCCTGCGAGAACCAGCTGACATAGCCCATGGAGAGGAAGGCGCCGCCGGTGCCGGCGAAGGCGCCGGAAACGACGAGGGCCACGGTCTGGACCCGCACGACGTTGATGCCGGCGATCGCCGCCGATTCCGGGCTTTCGCCGACGGCGCGGAGGCGAAGCCCGAACGGCGTCCGCGTCAGGAAGAGGCCGACGCCGGGAACGGCGAGGAAGGCGGCATAGGTCAGCACATGGTGGCCGGAGAGCAGCGTCCCGAGCACCGGCAGTTCGGCGATCCCCGGAATGGTGACTTTCGGCAGGACCTGGCTCGCCAGCGAGCCGGACATGCCCTTGTCGCCGGTCATCAGGAAGAGCAGCAGCGTCGTGCCGGCCGCGGCCGCGATGTTGAGCGCGATGCCGGAAAGGATGAGATCGGATTTGAGGACATGCACCGCAGCGGCGAGCAGAGCGCCGAGCAGGCCGCCGACGAGGATAGCCGCCACGAGGCCCGCCGCCGCGCTGCCGGTGGCGGCGCTCGCGACGACGCCGGCGAAGGCGCCCGACAGCATCATGCCCTCGACGCCGATATTGAGGACGCCGGCCCGGTCGGAGATCAGCACGCCGAGCGCGGCGAGGAGGACCGGCGTCGTGACGCGGAGGATCGCCGGCACGAAGCCGACAAGGCCCATGAGATCGAGATCGGTCATGCGGGGCTCCGTTCGACGGCCTTCGGCTCGGCCGGCCGCGCCGCGCCGCCGCGTCCCTGCACGAGGCGCATGAGGCGCGGATTGCGCATGATCGCCGACGAGGTGACGACCAGCAGCACCAGCGCCTGGATGAGGCCGACGGCTTCGCTCGGGACGTCGAAATTGCGCGCGATCAGGTCGCCGCCGACCTGCAGGTAGGAGAGGAACAGCGCCGCCGGGATGATCAGGATCGGGTTGTCGCGGGCGAGGATGGCGGCGACGACGCCGGTCCAGCCATTGCCGGGCAGAGACTGCCACGAGAAGCGCTGGTAGAGCCCGAGCATCTCGATGCCGCCGGCACCGGCCGCGATCAGGCCGCCGATCAACTGCGCGCGCAGCGTGATCCAGCGGATCGGCAGGCCGAGATGGGCGGCGAAGCTCGGATTGAGGCCGACGATGCGCGACTCGTAGCCGCCGCGCGTCATGAAGAGATAGACGGCGCCGACGAGGCAGGCCGCTACGGCGACAACGGTGCCGAGATGGATGCGCGTGCCCGCGACGAGGCGGGGCAGGCGCGCATCGACCGGGATCTTGTAGGAGACCATGGCGCCCGCCGCCGGATCGCGCAGGAAGTAATTGACGATGAAGAGGCCGACGAACAGCGCCGCGAAATTCAGCATCAGCGACGAGACCAGTTCCGACGCCTCGTAACGCGCCTTGAGATAGCCGGGCACCGCGCAGATGCTGGAGCCGACGACGGCGCCGACGAGGAGGCCGACCGGCGCCATGGCGAAGGCCGGCAGCGGCACGACCAGCACCGTCGCCACCGTCGCGAGCCCGCCCAGGAAGAAGGCGCCTTCGACGCCGAGATTGAACATGCCGGCGCGGAACATGATCGCGACCGCGAGGCCACACAGCATGGCGGGCGTCGCCATCTCGACGATGTTGCCGGCATGGCGCGGATTGCGGAACGGGCCGAACACGAACATGTCGAGCACGGCGAGCGGATCGGGCAGGCGCATGGCGATCGGCACCAGGACGATCCCCACGACGAGGACGAGCAGGATCGCGGTCACGACCAGCGAGACGAGGGCGGAGCGGATCATGCGGCGGCCTCCAGTCCGAGCATGGCGGGGCCGAGCCGCTCGGGCGTCAGCCCGGGACCGTTCTCCATCCGCGCCACGATGCGGCCGGCATGGAGGACGACGATGCGGTCGGACAGCGCCAGGAGTTCGTCGAGATCGGCGGTGATGAGCAGGATGGCGCAGCCGCGCCCGGCGAGTTCGGAGAGCCGCTCATGCAGGAAGGCGGCGGCGGCGACGTCGATGCCGCGCGTCGGCTGGTCGGCGATCAGGAAGCGTGGCTCGGTCGCGAATTCACGCGCGGCGATCAGCTTCTGGGCATTGCCGCCAGACAGCGCCGAAAGCGGCGCCCTGGGTCCGGGCGCGCGGACATTGTACTCGTCGATCATCGCAGCTGTCCGCGCCTCCATCGCCTGGCGCTTCAGGAAGGGGCCGGCCGAGAAGGCCGCCAGACGATGCGCGCCGGCCATCGCGTTCTCGATGAGCGACATCCGCTTCGATCCGCCGTCGTGGAACCGGTCGGCGGGGAGATGGGCGAGCCCGCGTCGGCGCAGCGCGGCGGTGCCGAGGCCGGCGACCGGCTCGCCGTGATAGCCGATGGCGCCGCTGCTCGGCTGCAGGCGGCCGGTCAGCAATGAGACGAGGCCGCGCTGGCCGCTGCCATCGACGCCGGCGACGCCGAGGATCTCGCCGGCATGGATGGCGAGATCGATACCGCTCAGGCGATCGGCCGCGTCCCGGGCGGCGAGCGAGACGCCTTCGAGCGTGACCGTGGCGGCGCCGGCCTGCCGATCGCCGCGCTTCGGCTCCGGCCGCGCCGCCTGGCCCATCACGAGACGGGCGATCGCATCGTCGCCGATCGCGGAAAGCGGCGCGTCGCCGGCGAGCCGGCCGGCCCGGAGAACGGTGACATGGCTCGCGAGAGCCCGCACCTCGCGCAGCTTGTGCGAGATGAACAGGATGGTGAGCCCCGCGGCGCGGAGGTCGCGCAGCCGCTCGAAGAGCTCGTCCGTCTCGGGCGGCGTCAGCACCGCGGTCGGCTCGTCGAGGATCAGCACGCGCACGTCGCGCGACAGCGCCTTGAGGATCTCGACCTTCTGCTGCGCCGCGACCGAGAGCGTGCGAACGGCGACATCGGGATCAACGTGCAGGTTGTAGCGTTCGGCGAGAGCGATGACCCGCTGCCGCGCCGCCGCCCGGTCGATGAGGGCGCCGCGGCGCGGCTCCTGGCCGAGCACGATGTTCTCGGTGACCGTCAGCGAGGGCACCAGCGAGAAATGCTGGTGCACCATGCCGATGCCCTTCGCGGCCGCGATGCGCGGCGAGGCGATCACCACCGCCTCGCCGTCGATCATGACCGCACCCGCCGAAGGCTGCTCGAGCCCGAACAGGATCTTCATGAGGCTCGACTTGCCCGCGCCGTTCTCGCCGCAGATGGCGTGGATCACGCCGGACGCGATCTCGAAAGAGACGCCGTCCAGCGCAAGCGTGCCGTTACCATAGGTTTTCGAGACACCAGCGAAGGCGACGACGGGCGGGGTGGTCATCGCGGGCGCTCAGGGACGGACGCTGTCGCGCAGCGCGTTGAGCTTGTCCGTGTCGAGACCGAAGCCGGACGTCACCTTGATCGAGCCGTCGATGATGCCGGCCTTGGCGGTCGCGATCTGCTGCTTGAGCTCGGGCGAGGCGATCTTCGCCATGTTGCCGGTCTCGACGAGGCCGACGGCATCCTCGGCGAGGCCGAGCGCCTCGACCTTGCCCACCGGCAGCTTGCCTTCGGCATAGAGGTCGTAGGCGCGCAGCATGCTGACATCGACCTTCTTGACCATCGAGCTCGCCACCCAGTCGGCCATGGCCGGATCGCTCTCCCGGAAGATCGCCTCCTGGTCCGAATTGACGCCGAGCGCCCATTTCCCGACTTCCTTCGCAGCGGCGAGCTGGCCGAGGCCGGTCTGTCCGGCGACGTTGAAGCCGATCGCCGTGCCGGAGCGATATTGCGCGAGCGCCAGCTCCTTGCCCTTGGCCGCGTCGTCGAAGGTCCCGGCATAGGAGATGGCGACCTTGATGTCGGGTTTGACCGACTGGGCACCCTCGATATAGCCGGTCAGGAAGTCGTTGATGCCGGGAATGTCCATGCCGCCGAGGAAGCCGATCGAGGTGCCCTGGTCGGGGGGGATGGTGCCGTCCTTGAGGAGACCGGCGGCGAGGATGCCGGCGAGATAGGACCCTTCGTTCTGCTTGAACGAGACCGCATAGACATTGCCGAGCGTGCCCTCCTCGAACGGCACCACGGCGTCGATCACCGCATAGGTCTTGTCGGGATGGTTCGGCGCGACCTCGGCGATGATGTCGGAGATCTCATAGGTGCAGGCGAAGATCAGGTCCCAGTCCTGCTCGGACACGTCTTCGAAGGCGGGCTGCCACTTGGTCTGGTCGTTGCCGATCTCGAGGACCTTGGTCTCGACCGCGTCGCCATATTTCGCCTTGATCGCCGCGATGCCTGCGGCGCCGAGGTCGAAATAGGACTTGTCGCCGAGCGTGCCGTTGACGAGGAAGATGACCTTTTTCGGCGCATCCGCGGCGGCGGCGGGGCCGCTCGTGACCGCGAGGCCGAGCGTCGCGAGGCTGGCGGCGCCGAGAAGCACGGTCGAAAGACCCCGGCGGGTGATGGTCGACATGGCTGTGACGGTTCCCTGAAACGCTGGTTGCTGATCGCTCTGGACGGCCGCGCCTTCCGCCGACTGTCCCTGCGGATCGAGGGCGCTGGCGCGGTCCAATTTCGTCGGTTAAACGTTTTCCATAACCTTATCCGGCGCCGTTTGGCCGTCAAGACCGTTTGATGGGCGGCGCGTGGCGGGAAATGAGGCGGCGGCGATACGGCGGGGGACATGCACCGCGGCCGCTGGACAGGCGCCGCGGCGCCTGCAAGATCGCGGCAGGGAGCGGCATGGCATGACGACGATCAAGGATGTGGCGGCACTGGCGGAGGTCTCGATCGCCACCGTGTCCCATTATCTCAACAAGACCAAGGCCGTGAGCCCCGCGACGGCCGAGCGAATCGGCGCGGCGATCGCGACGCTCGGCTATCGCAAGGACAGCCTGGCCGCCTGGTTCAAGACGGCCGAGGTGCCGGTCATCTTCCTCGCGACGCCGCATGCCGACACGTCGTTCTTCGACGATCTCTCGGCGGCGATCGAAGAGCGTTTCGCCGATCGCGATTTGAATGTGCTGAGGGTGCAGATCGCGACGCTCGAGCGGATGCGGCAGGGCGGACCGCTCGCCTCGTTCCTGCAGCGCGCCGCCGGCGTCGTGGTGCTCGGCCATTCGGACGAGTGGATCGCCGACGAGGCGGGACTCGCAGCCGCTCTGCCAAGCGTGCTCCTCAACTGGGATCGTCCCGCCGAATTCCGCAAGCAGGGCGTCGTCGAACATCTCGAGCGCGGCGCCGAGATGGCGCTGACCTATCTCGCCGAACGCGGCCATCGCGACATCGGCCTGATGACGGGGCCGATGCTGCAGCGCGCGCAGGGCCTCCTCGCCGGCACGCGCCAGACGGCGGCCCGGCTCGGCCTCAACATCGATCCGCGCTGGACGGTGGAGACCAGCTACGCCTTCGGCGATGCCCGCGACAAGGCGCTGGCGATGCTGGCGGAAGGGCCGCGGCCGACGGCCATGTTCACGTTCGGGACGCAGTTCAGCTTCGGCGTCCTGCAGGCGGCCTACCAACTCGGCATCGACGTCCCGGGGGAATTGTCGGTCTTGAGCTATATCGAATGCAAGCAGGCGGAATTCTGCGCGCCGCGCATGACGACCGTCTCGCCGTCCATCCCCCAGGTCGCGGCCCATGTCGTCGACCGCATCCTGGCGCTGATGGCCGGGCGCAAGGTGCCGCTCGTCACCTCGCTCGGCGTCGAACTCATCGAGCGCGACAGCGTGCGGACGCTGGACGGCCGTCCGTCCGCCTGAACCCCGTCGCCTTCGATCGAGCGACGCCGACATTTTCTCTCCCTCGACGATCTCCAAGCCAAGACCGCCTTGGTAATCGTTTTACCAGGGAGCACTGCCGGAGGTCTGGACTCTTGCATGGGGTGGCGAGGCTATCGCCTGGCGACGTCGTCGAGGTGGAAGACCTGTTCGATACCGATCGGCGCGTCGTCCTCGCAGGGTTCATAGGCCATGGTCGCGAATACGCGATGGCCGTGAAACCAGAAGCGCGAGATCCAGCGATGCTTGAAGGGGACGTCGCCGGCAAGATCGAGATGCCGGGTGCTGACCCCGACGATCATGGCGACATCGCCCTTGATGACGCCGCTCCGCGTCACGGCATCGTCGAGGATGATCCGGCTCTCGCCGATCATCCGCGACTCGAAGGCCCGGCCCGCCAGTCGCGAAAACAGGGGCCAGGTTCGCTCACATCCCATGGAGGCCGACTGGAGGCGTATGCCGTCGATATCGAAGATCGCCTGCACCGACGACAGGCGCTCCACGAAGCGGTCCTCGATGGCGAGTTCGTCGCGCTTTTGCGTCGCGATCAGGTCCATGATCCGCCGCGCAATCTCGATCGAGGGAATGTCGTGCCCATTCTCCCATCGCGAGACCGTCGCCTGCGTCACGCCGAGGGCGACCGCCATCGCCTCCTGCTTGATGCCGTTCGAGCGGCGCCAGATCCTGAGCTTGGTTCCGATTCCGACGCTCTTCATGAGGGCCGAGGCTCCGGTTGCGTATATGCGCGTATATTTTCGCTAGCACGGCCGGCGCCTTTTCAATAGCGCTGATCTTCAGCTCCCGGCATAAAATCATCGACGAAGCAGAACACGGACACTTGTGGAAGGCAGGAAGTGGACGAGGCGGAGAAGAGCATCCGCCATCGCAGTGAATCATTACAATTATATGAATTTGAACAAACTAATTATTCAGAACTGTATATATACATAAGACAGTATCTTAAAATGGTGATTTATATACAAAATTATCCGAAATGGAATCGCTAGTTATAATACAGGAAGCCTGTAAATACATTCCGTCGTCGGATGTATTGATAACGTGTGGGCGGCGACTTTGCCTGCTCTGATGCGCCTCGGCGCGGCGGGCGGTGGATACCGGATTGTCGCCGGTGGTCGGGTTCAAGATCGGGGTGAGTGCTTTGGGCAATCAAGTTGATCGGCTGCGCGCGTCGCGGCCGAAGTCCTTGGGCAGGGCGGCTTTCGGCCCAGCCGTGATGCTCCTGATGGGGCTCGCCGGCACCGCACCGGCGGCGGCCGCCACGGTCTATACGGCCGTGATCGACGCCGGCAGCAGCGGCACGCGCATCTTCCTCTACGAGGTCGCACCAGGCCCCTATCCTGTCATCAAGGAGATCGCGAGTCACAAGGGCATCGCGGGCGACGACGGCATCGACGACTTTCTCGATCGGCTCGGCGGCGCCGGCAAGAATCTCGGTCCGGAGGCGGTGGGCGAGGCCGTGATCGGCCCGCTTCTCGATGCGATCACGCCCGCGCTGACGGAGCGCGGCGTCAAGGACGGCGACGTCGTGGTGGATCTGCTCGCCACTGCCGGGATGCGCAGCACGCTGAAGCCGATCGGCAGCCATGATCCGTCGGATGTCGCTGCCTTCTATGACGGCATCCGCCGGTTCATCACGGCGAGAGGCTTCGCGGCCGGCGAAGTCCGCACCACCGACGGCAGCGCCGAAGAGGGAATGTGGACCTGGATCGACGTCAACAATCGCTATCGCGACGCCTTCCGGACGGACAAGGCGCCGGTCGGCGTCGTGGAAGTCGGCGGATCGTCGATGCAGGTCAGCTACCCGACTACCGCCGCGCCCGATCCGGCCCAGAATATCTATGCCGTGTCGATCAACGGCCGGACCTTCTCGGTGTTCGACCGCACCTATATCGGCCTCGGGCAGGACGATGCCCGCAAGGCGATGCGGCAGCAGACCCCGCCCGGCGACGGCGGTACGCGCTGCTTCCCGACAGGCCTGCAGGTCGACCAGGATTCGGGCGACATCATCGGCGGCGAGCGGGTCCGCATCGCCCGGCCGGCGGCGTTCGACACGGCGCAGTGCCTCGGCTCCTATGCGGCGATCCTGGCCGAGCGGTTCGCAAAGCTCGGCGATCCGGCCGTCGGCAACAGCACCAGCCCGTTCTACGGCATCGCCGCAGTCCGCTATGCCTTCGAAGAGATCGGTGCCGCGCCGCAGATCCCGAGCAAGACCGGGCTGTCGGACGCGATCACGGCGAAATGCGTGCCCGAAGGTGCAGTCGCCAACTTCAAGATCGCCAAGAAATACGGCCAGCGCGCCTGCTCTTCGGCAGCTTACATCGACGCCCTTCTCTATGGGCCGAGCGGGCTGTTCCGCGACAATCCCGAGCTGTTCAAGTCGACCGTCGCCGACCAGGTCATGGTCGACGGCAAGCTCGCCGGCTCCATCTCGTGGGCGACCGGATATCTCCTGCAGAAATACGCCCGGTAACACCCGTCGTTCGGCCCGCGGAGGCTCCGCCCGGAGGGGCGCGACCCGCTGCCGCCAGATCGCTTCGAAAGGATCCAACATGATGAATCGTCGGGATTTCGGCGTCCTCGCCGGTCTGTTGGCGTTCACGCCGGCCGCCTTCGCCAAGGATATTCGTCTCTCACCCGAGCAGGCCGAGCGGGACGACATCTTCAGCCTCGCCGTCCTCGACATGGTTTATCGCGACTGGCAGTCCAGCCCGGATGGCCGCGGCCACAATATCGGCTCGATCCTGGTCGACCGCGACAACAGGCCGATCTTCTGGGCGCGCAATTCCGTCACCGTGACGGGAAATGCCACCCAGCATGGCGAGGTGCGCCTCATCCAGGCCTTTCTCGACTGCAGCGGCGTCGGCAAATACATGACCGGCTACACGATCTATACGACGCTGGAGCCCTGCGCGATGTGTACCGGCATGATCGCCATGACGAAGCTCGATCGCGTCGTCTATGTGCAGGCCGATCCGGAATTCGGCCATGCACTCGCCGGGCTGGAGCATGTCCATTTTCCGCGGCTCTTCAATCAGGGAACGCCGCAGACGTTGGCGCAGAAGCAGGCGCTGGAAAGCGGATGGGCGCGATATCGCGACGCGCATCCGGGATCGGCGATCACGGACTATCTGCTCTCGGACGATGCGAAGGCGATCTATGCGTCCGCCTCCGGCGAGCTCGGCCGTTTCAAGCCCGGCCACGCGGCCAACCAGGACGTGCTGACGCAGACACAGGCGTTCCTGGCGGCCGTGGGACCGGAGACCTTCGGCGAAAAGATGCACGACCGCTGCCCGGTCAAGGCCTGAGCGGCCCCGGGCGAGGCAAGGTTCGGCCTGAAAAAACCACCGCAAGCCTGCCGTAGCGGCAGCAAAGACCCGGCGGTGCCGGAAGGAGACCAGCATGTCACGCGTTCACGGATTCCTCGCGGCCCTCGCCGGCGGCATGGTCATCGCGCTGGCCAGTCCCGTCGCGCTTCTCGCCGCCGAGACCGCGCCCGCCGCCGGGGCCGTGCAGGCCGTCGCGGCGGCATCGATCGCCGTTCCGTCCGGGCTCAGCTATGAGGAGATCGGCCGCTGGGACGCCGCGAAGCTGAACCAGATCCTGGCTGCCGACGCGCCGGACTTCTTCAAGGTTTCGGTTCCCTATGAGCCGGCGAAGAACGGTGTCCGCCTCTATCGGGTGACCTATCCATCGGTCGTGCCGGAGCAGAACAACCGGCCGATCGTCGCGACCGGCCTTCTCGCCGTTCCGGACACCGCAGAGACGTCGTTTCCGCTTCTCTCCTACCAACATGGAACGGTCTATCTGAAGACGCAGGTGCCGTCCTTCCCCGACCAGTCGCCCGAGACGCAGCTTATCCTCGCCCGCTTCGCCGGCCATGGCTATGTCGTGATCGGAACCGACTATTTCGGCATGGGGTCCTCGACGGAGCCCGAAGGCTATGGCGTCATCGGCAGCCAGAAACAGGCGAGCCTCGACATGCTGCTGGCATCGCGGGCGGTGCTCGGCGAGATGAAGATCGCGACGCCCAAGCTGTTCATCGGCGGCTGGTCCGAGGGCGGCTTCGTGACGATGGCCTTTCTGGAGCGTCTGGAGAAGCTCGGCATCAAGGTCGACGGCGCCGCGACGGCGAGCGGCCCGGCGGACATCTATTCGCTCCTGAGCGGCTTCCTCGATTTTCCGCGCAAGAACGACGCCACCTGGGCCAACGTGCTCTACATCCTGTCGGCCTTCTCCTTCGAGACCTATTACGGCATGCCGGGTCTCGCCCGCTCGGTCATCACCGACGACTATTACGACCTCGCCAAGAGGGTGTACGAGCGGAAGCCCTACAAGATCGAGGAGATCCCGACCGATCTCACGAAGCTGGTCCGCGCGGAGTATTTCGATCCGGATTTCTTCGCCAACTCCGCCTATGGCCGGATCGCCCTGGCGACGCAGGCCTATCGCTGGGTCATCAAGTCGCCGGTGCGGAACTACTACGGCGAGGCGGATGAGATCGTGTCGGTCGGCCTCGGCAAGCTGATCATGAACTACCAGCAGGGCATCGGCGGCGGCAACGACAAGGTCCAAGCCATCTCCACCGGCCAGACCGACCATCGCGGCACCTTCGCCACCGCCGCTCCCCTGTGGAAGGCCTGGTTCGATGCGCAATAGACCGGTGTCGGCCCCTTTGCTCGGTGCTCGAGGCTGACATGGCCGAGACCGGCATGCCGCTCGACGATGGCATCCTGTTCGACCGGCTGGATCTCAGAGCGGACGCGACGCGCGATGACTATATCGCGATCACGCAGGCCTATTTTGCCTGGATGAATGGCGAGATCGTCCGCTTCTTCGGGTTCTCCATCCCCGATGTCGTCTCCATGCCCCTGGAGGACTATGTCCACCATACGGCGGTGATCGCGGCGGGCATTCCGCCGGCCGAAGGCGGCATCTACGGCCAGCGAGATGCGGCGGGGCGGATCATGGCGATCGGGGGACTGAGGCGGCTTCCCGACGGCGCAGCGGAAGTCGTCCGCATCTTCACGCGCCCGCCGTTCCGCGGCCGGGGCCTCGGCACCCGGACGGTCGCCGCCCTTGTCGGCGAGGCGCGGCGGCTCGGTTACGCCACCCTGAGGCTCGACACAGCCGTGTTCATGACATCGGCGAAGGCGATCTACGAAGCTGCCGGGTTCCGGCCCTGCCGTCCCTATGCCGGAGCCGAGCCGCCATCGGCGCTGCTGCCCTTCTGGCTCTTCATGGAGCGAGCCGTGTGAGGCAACGCCGCCGGCGAGCCTTGCCCGGCGGCCGGCCGATCACCATATTGGCGTCGATCCGAGGGGCCGCTCGCGAACCGGGCGGCCTCCGGTGTTCTCGCCCTTTCGATCATTCTCATTCGCTTCTCCGGCCGGCCGCTTGGCCGGCGCGGCGGATCGGGCCATGATCGGCGGCTTTCGACGCGAGCATCCGCCATGGTCCGCTTCCTCGTCCGTCTCGCAGGCCTTTTCGCCCTCGCCGGCGCGGTGATCGCGATCATCATCGACGGTACGCGGTCGATCGCCGCCTCGGCGCTGGTGACGACGCCGCTTGCGGAAGCCTGGCGCAGCGCCGATGCCGGCAGCCTTGCCGCCGCCGAGGCCGCGCTCGGCGGCTCGATGCTGACATCGCCCTTCCTCACCGTGCTGGCGCTGCCGGCATGGCTCGTCTTCGGCGCGCTCGGCGCGCTGCTCATCCTCGCCGCCCGGCCCGCGCGCCTTCGCGCCGTGGCTTGACGGTTCACCCCGCCTCCAGCAAGGGAGACTGCCATGAATCTCCTCGACCTCTTCGCCCGCAAGGCCTCGATGCCGGCCCCCGGAACGGCGCTTCCTGGTCGCGAGACGCCGATCACCACGCCCGGCCGCCATTTCGTCAATGGCAAGCCGATCGCCGGCCCCTATCCGGACGGCATCCGCACGGCCGTGTTCGGTCTCGGCTGCTTCTGGGGCGCCGAACGTGCGTTCTGGAAGGCGCCGGGCGTCTATGCGACGGCCGTTGGCTACGCGGCCGGCGAGACGCCGAACCCGACCTATGAGGAAGTCTGCAGCGGCCGCACCGGTCACAACGAGGTCGTGCTCGTCGCCTACGACCCGGCAGTGACCTCCTATGAGGCGCTGGTGAAGCTCTTCTTCGAGAGTCATGACCCGACGCAGGGCATGCGCCAGGGCAACGATGTCGGCACGCAGTATCGCTCCGGCATCTATGTCGCTGACGAGGCCGAGCGCGCGGCGGCGGAGGGGGTGCGCGACGCCTATGCGCCTGAGCTCGCCAAGAAGGGTTATGGTGCCATCACGACCGAGATCGCGCCGCGCGGCCCGTTCTATTTCGCCGAGGACTATCACCAGCAGTATCTGGCCAAGAATCCGGGCGGCTATTGCGGTCTCGGCGGCACCGGCGTCGCCTGCCCGGTCGGCACCGGCGTGGTCGCGGCGTGAGTGCGCCGTCGGCTCCCGGCGACGCGGGGGAGGCCGAAGCCGGCCCTTCTCTCGAGGCCCTTGTCGAGCGCCTTGCCGACAAGGGCTTCGCCATGGCCGACGGCATCGTTCCGGCGGATCTCGCATCCGCACTTTCTGATGAATTGCGCGGCCATATTACGGCCGGACGACTGGCGGTCGCCGGCGTCGGCCGCGACGAGGCCTTCCGGCGCGACGGCGAGATCCGCCGCGCCGCCATCCGCTGGATGGACGGCAGCACCGAAGCGGAACAGCAGCTGCTGGAGCTCGCCGAGGCGCTGCGGCTCCTCATCAACCGCCGCCTCTTCCTCGGCCTGTTCGATTTCGAGTGCAACTACATCGCCTATCCGGTCGGCGGCTTCTATGGCCGTCATCTCGACCGCCTGCAGGGCGCGAAGAACCGCGTCGTCTCCTTCGTCACCTATCTCGACGCCGACTGGGGCGAGGCGGATGGCGGCGCGCTGCGGCTCTGGCGCTCGCCCGACGACCAGGGGGAACCAGCCGCGACCGTGCTGCCGAAGGCGGGGCGCGTGGTGCTGATGCTCTCCGAGGACATCCCGCACGAGGTCT
This sequence comes from Kaistia sp., assembly GCA_963966455.1. Lineage (GTDB taxonomy): Bacteria > Pseudomonadota > Alphaproteobacteria > Rhizobiales > Kaistiaceae > Kaistia > Kaistia cartagenensis. The sequence continues at coordinate 16,438 of CAWZZK010000115.1, forward strand.
TGCCGGCGCACCGGCCGCGCCATGCCATCGCGGGCTGGTGGCGCATCAACGGGGCGTGATCGAAGGCCGCGGGTCGCGGGGCTTCCGCAAGGCGCCGCCGCTGCCTATCTCCCCGCCACCGGCCAGTCCTCCTTCCCTTCGAAAGGTCTCTCCATGGCGCCCGCGCTGTTCACGCCCCTCGCGCTCGGATCCCACACGATTCCCAACCGCATCGCCGTCGCGCCGATGTGCATGTATTCGGCCGATGACGGCTCGGCGACAGACTGGCATCTCCACCACTGGACCTCGCTCGGCATTTCCGGCGCCGGTATGGTCACGATCGAAGCGACCGGCGTCGAGCGGCGCGGCCGCATCACGCATGGCTGCCTCGGCCTCTATTCCGACGCCAACGAGGCGGCGGCCGAGCGCGCGTTGACCGCGGCGCGCCGCTTCGCGCCCGCGACGGCCGTCTTCGGCATCCAGCTCGGTCATGCCGGCCGCAAGGCCTCGACCGAGCGGCCCTTCGAGGGCGGCGGCCCGCTGAAGCCGGCCGATGATCCCTGGCAGGTCGTCGGGCCCTCGGCGATCGCCTTCGCCGATGGCTATCCTGTGCCCGAGGCGCTGGACGAGGCCGGCATCGAGCGCACCATCGAGGCCTTCGTCCAGGCGGCCAAGCGCGCCGCCCGCGCCGGCTTCGACTTCGTCGAGCTGCATGGCGCGCATGGCTATCTGCTGCACGAGTTCCTGTCGCCGATCTCCAACAAGCGCACCGACCGCTGGGGCGGCTCTCTGGAGAACCGCATGCGGCTGATCGTGACCATCGCCAGGGCGGTGCGCGCGGCGCTGCCGGACCACGTCTTCGTCGGCGCGCGGCTCTCGGCGACCGAATGGGTCGAGGGCGGCTTCGGCATCGACGAGGCGGTCGAGGTGGCGCGGGCGCTGAAGGAGGCGGGCGTCGTCTATATCTGCGCCTCGTCCGGCGGCAATGTGCACAATGCCCGCATCCCGGCCGGGCCGCTCTACCAGACGCATCTCGCCGAGGCGATCCAGCACGGCGCCGGCATCCCGACCCGCGCCGTTGGCCTCATCACGACGCCGGCCGAGGCCGAGGCGATCGTCGCCGAGGGCAGGGCCGACATGGTGGCGCTCGCCCGGGCGATCCTCGCCGACCCGCGCTGGCCCTGGCGCGCCGCGGCGGAACTCGGCGCCAGCCTCAAGCTCGTCCCGCAATATGACCGCAGCCTGCCGACCATGCGGCATTGGGCGGCGGCCAAGGCTGCCGATTCCGCCAAGGCTGCGGATCCCGCGAAGAGCGCCGCCTAGCCGCTATTGCAGGAGGCCGGTCGGTGTCTGGTCGGACGGATTCTCGATCTCGTCCGGAGCGCCGACCGCGGCCTGCGGCACTGGCACGCTGGCGGGCCGACTCGCCGCCAGCACGGCGTCGGGCCGCTCGCCGGGCGGGGCGCCGATCAGCACCTCGCGGCAGGCAGCCGGCAGGTCGGACAGCATGATCGGCTTCGGCGGCGGCGCCGGCTTCACAGGCTTCGTCGGCTTGACGGGCTTCGGCGGCTGCAGCCAGGCATCGAGCTCCGGCCCGCAGCCGTCGCCGGGCGGCGGCGCCTTCTGCGGCACGCAGCTCGCCATGTCGGCGGGACAATCGAGGCGGACATGGAAATGGAAGGTGTGGCCCCACCAGGGCCGCACCTTGCCGAGCCAGCCGCGATCGGCGCCGGCGCTGACGCAGAGCTGCTTCTTGATCGCGGCATTGACGAAGATGCGCGCCACTTCAGGATCGAGCGCGGCGCGGCGGATCAGCTTGAACTGGCCGCTGGTCCAGTTGGAGGCGTTGATGACGCGCGCCTTCTGGTTGACCATCTCCTTGGGGACCATGGTCTCGCGCTCGTCATAGCTCAGCGTCTTCTTCGGCATCGGCGTCAGCCAGATATCGACGTCGAGGCCGATCTGGTGGCTGGCATGGCCGGTCAGCGCCGGACCGCCGCGTGGCTGGCCCATGTCGCCGACGAGCAGGCCCGGCCAGCCGTCCAACCGCTTGGCGTCGCTGGCAAGCCGCTCGGTGAAGCTCACCAGTTCCGGCGTGCCCCAGTTGCGGTTGCGCGACAGGCGCATCGCCTGCCAGTCGGGCCCGTTCACCGGCAGCGCCACCGCCCCCGCGAGGCAGCCCTTGGCATAGGAGCCGATCGAGCGGGCCTCCATCGGGATCGGCGTGTTGACCTTGCTGAACAGCACCTTGGCCGGCGTCGTGTCGAGGCCGTCGGCGCCGAGCGCGAGCCCTGCCGAGAGCGGAAGCAGCGCCGCGGAGAGCAGCGTTGCGACAAGCCGGCCGAAGCGGCTCGGCTGAGCGGGGGCGACGCGCGTCGAAGCGGGCAATCCGGCAGCCATGCTGGCGCCTCCTCGTTCATCCATTTGCGGGCATTTTGACCCGCCTTCGTTAAGGATCTGTCAGCCAATTGCGGCCGCGCGCGGGCAGGGCGCCGGCAGGCGCTTGCCGAGGGCGCGCGTGGAGCGGCGTTCGGGACGAATATTCCAGCAGCGGCGGCGATCCGAGTCCGGGCTGGCAGTTTCATGCTCGTGATCGCGCAATGAGGGGCAAATCATGCTCGCAGCGGCCGATAAACCGCGATTGACCGGGCCGATGGTGGCGCGATAATCGGCACCAAGGATCGCCCGGCGGCTGCTCGCGCCGCGGGACAGGCAAGGAGCAACGGAAAATGGCACTCAATCTCGGCGACGTGGTTCCGGATTTCGAGGCGGACACCACCGAAGGCCGCATCTCGTTCCACCACTGGCTCGGCGACAGTTGGGGCGTGCTGTTCTCGCATCCGAAGAATTTCACCCCGGTCTGCACGACCGAACTCGGCGCAGCGGCCAAGCTGAAGCCGGAGTTCGACAAGCGCAACGTCAAGCTGCTCGGCCTCTCGGTCGATGCGCTCGCCAACCATGACAAGTGGGTCGGCGACATCAAGGACGCGACCGGCGCGACGCTCAACTTCCCGCTGATCGCCGACCACGACAAGACCGTCGCCAATCTCTACGGCATGATCCATCCGAACGCCTCCGACACCACGACGGTGCGCTCGGTGTTCGTGATCGGGCCGGACAAGAAGCTGAAGCTCTCGCTGACCTATCCGGCCTCGACGGGCCGCAACTTCGACGAGATCCTGCGCGTCATCGACAGCCTGCAGCTCACCGCCAAGTTCTCGGTCGCGACCCCGGCCGACTGGAAGAATGGCGACGAGGTGATCATCGTCCCGTCCGTTTCCGACGAGGCGGCGAAGGAGAAGTTCCCCGCCGGCTGGAACGCGGTGAAGCCTTATCTGCGCTATGTCGCGCAGCCGACCGCCGGCAAGCCGAGCTGACGTCGGAACGCTCGAACGGATATTGAAGCGGCCGCGCCAGAAGCGCGGCCGTTTTCGTCTGCGTATACGCGCAGCGGCCGCGGCGATCGAAATGTCCGGCCCCTGTCGGCTGCAGGCCGTGCCGGTTCGTCCTTGGCCAGATGGGGGAGAAGGTCATCTCCCCGGCGCCGGAGGAGAGAGCCATCATGCTGACATTGCCGAAGATCGTTGATCGGCCGGAGATCCCTTATCTGGCCGTGCGGGCCGAGGTGACGCTGCCCTTCGACGACGAGATTCCCGCTATTCTCGGGCGCCTCTTCGGCGCGCTGGCGGAGCGCGGCATCGCACCGGCCGGCCCGCTCATCTTCAAGCACAACGTCATCGACATGCCGTGGATCGAGATGGACTTCGCGGTCCCGGTCTCGAAGCCGGAGTCCGGTGGCGGACCGCTTGTCGCCGGCGTCCTGCCGGCCGGCCGCTATGCCGAGATCACCTGGTTCGGTCCCTATGACGACCTGATCGAGGTCAATGCCGTGCTGATCGGATGGGCCAGGCACTGCGGCCTCGACTTCGACATGCAGAAGGAGCCAGCCGGCGATCGCTTCGCCGGCCGCGCGGAGATCTACCACAACGGTCCGGACACGGAGCCGGATCCGGCGAAGCTGGAGACGACCGTCGCGATCCGGCTCCGCGATTGAGGGAGCGCCGTGCAAGGCGGCCCATTGCCGATCAGGGTGATGGCAGCAGGGCGATGAAGGCGTCGATCTCCGCCGAGGACTCCGCGATGATCTTCTCTGCCTCGCGGCGAAGGTCGAGAAGATTGCGTGGTGAAGCGTCATCGAGTTCGTCGGACGCATTCTTCAGCTCGCAGTCGAGCCTGAGATAGCGGTCGCCATAGAGCCGCTGCATCTGATAGGAGGTCGTGCTCGACTGGCCCTGCATCAGGACAGAGATGATCGGCGCGCCGCGCGCCGGGTCGATCCAGCCGAAGGCGCCCCAGTTACGCGCGTCGGAATAGGCGTATTCCCTGTTGTTGGTGCCCGTCCCCAGCGACAGGATGTGTAACTCCTCGTCGTGGTATCCGAGCTTCTTCGCCTCGAAGACCGCACAGAGCGACGGGTCATTGGCGAAGACGCCGCCGTCGACGAGAGTCTCGTTGCTTTCCAGGGTGAAGTTCTGCACCAGCGCCGGCTCGAAATAGGTCGGCGCGGCGGAGGTGGCGCGAGCGACCTCATGGAAGAGGTAGTCGTCCGACAGCTTGCCGTCACGTGAGCGGCCGTTGGTGAGGAACTTCGCCTTGCGCTCGGTGATGTCATAGGCGGTGATGACGACGGTCGTCAGCGCCTCCGAGAGCATCCGCTCGCCCAGCCGGGCCTTCAGCTTCTGCTCCAGCGGCGTCGCGTCATAGCGCTCGTCGAAGATCGAGGCCGGGTTGAACAGGGCTCGGCGAATCCTGGAGAAGGGGTCGCTCGGGAAGATCTCCAATCCTTCCTGTTCGTAGAGATCGACGAGATTGGACGCCGTGCAGGCCGGCGTACCGCCTCCGTCCGGATGGGGGCAGGTCAGGCCCGCGGCGATGATCCCGCCGGTCGAGGTTCCTGCGATCACGTCGAAATAGTGTGCGATCGGCCTGATGCGCCCGCTCGCCGCGAGGCGGAGTTCGAGCTCGACGAGAATGATGGCGGGGATCAGGCCCCGGATTCCGCCGCCATCGATGGAAAGGATGAACTTCGCCATGACACATCCCCCGAAGAGTGCCGCTACTACAGAGTGCGCTCCACAGTAGCACAACCTAAGAGGGATGAAAGAGAGCGCTACACCCGACCCTGCCTCTCGTTGAGCGCGGCATAGACGCCGCCTTTCGCCAGCAGCGCGTCATGCGTGCCCTCTTCGGCGATGCCGTCCTCGGTGAGCACGACGATGCGGTCGGCATGGCGGATGGTGGAGAGGCGGTGGGCGATGACGAGTGTCGTCCGGCCTCTGGAAAGCGCGAACATCGCCTGTTGCACGGCCCGCTCGCTTTCCGTGTCGAGCGCGCTGGTCGCCTCGTCGAAGATCAGGATCGGCGGATCTTTGAGGAAGGCGCGGGCGATGGTGAGGCGCTGCTTCTGTCCGCCCGAGAGGCGCACGCCGCGCTGGCCGATCAGGCTGTCATAGCCCTTGGGCAGCGCCATGATGAAGTCATGTGCCTGCGCCGCCTTCGCCGCCGCGACGAGTTCGGCGTCGCTCGCCTCCGGCCGGCCATAGCGGAGATTGTCCGCGACGGTGCCGCCGAAGAGGTAGACATCCTGCTGCACGATGCCGATCGCCGCCCGTAGCGAGGCGAGCGTCACCTTGGCGATGTCGGTCTCGTCGATGAGGATTCGCCCCGCCTGCGGCTCGTAGAAGCGGGGGATGAGCGCCGCGATCGTGCTCTTGCCGACGCCGGAGGGGCCGACCAGCGCGACGAATTCGCCGGGCGCGATGGCGAGCGAGAGATCGCGAAGCACCGGCCTTGCCGCCTCGCCATAGCCGAAGGTGACGCGCTCGAAGCGGATCGAGCCTTGCGGGCGGGGCAGGGTCACCGCGCCCGGCGCATCGGTGATCGCAGGCGCGACGTCGAGCAGCGCCGCGGCGCGGCGGAAGCCCGTATAGCCCTCCTGCCAGAGGCGGACGAAATTCGCCAGCCGGTCGATCGGGTCGACGAGCACGGCGATGACGAGCAGAAAGGTGAGGAGGCCGGCGACGTCGAGCGCGCCCGCCGCCACCCGCGCCGCGCCGAGCACGATGACCAGCACCGTCACGAGCTGCGCGAAGGTGGCGGTGCCGACGGAGAACCAGGCCTCGGCGCGGTAGCCCTCGCTGCGGCTCGTGAGGAAGCGGGCATTCTCGGCGGCGAAGCGGCGCGATTCCGCCGCCTCGGCGCCAAAGGACTGCACGACGCGGATGCCGGACAGCGCATCCTCCGCCGCCTCGTTGACGCCGGCGATCCGCTCCTTGCTCGCCTCCAGCGCCCGCGCCATGCGGGCGTTGAAATGGAGCGCATAGAGGATCGCGAAGGGCGTCAGCGCGAAGACGACCAGCGAGAGGACCGGATCCAGCCAGGCGATGATGGCGAGCGCGCCGCAGAACTTCATCAGCCCGATCGCCGTGTCCTCGGGGCCGTGATGGAAGAGCTCGCCGAGCCACAGCGAGTCGTTGGTGATCCGGCTCATCAGTTCGCCGGTGCACGTCCGGTCATGGAAGGAGAAGGAGAGTTTCTGGCAGTGATCGAACAGCTGCTGGCGCACCTGGCATTCGATCCTGGCGCCCATGACATGGCCGAAATAGTCGACGAAGAAGATGGCGCCCACTTGGACAGCAAGGAGAGCGAGCATGATCGCCCCGGCGCGCAGGATATCGGGGAGGATATCGCCGGTGGCGCCGGCATCGACGAGGCGCGACGTGACGTGATGGGCGAGCAGCGGCAGCGCCAGCGCCGTGCCGGCGACGAGCATGGCCGCCGCGAGATCGGCGAGGAGCAGCGGCCAATGCGGCCGGTAATAGGATATCAGCCGCCCGAGCAGCCGGAGCCCGCCGCCGCGGTCGGGGCCGCGCAGCGGATCGAGGATGGAACGGAGACGGGCGGAAAGGTCAGGTCGTGCGGCGCGGCTTTCGTTGGCCGGGCGTTTGGCGGAAGGCATGAGGCGTCAGGTC
>CAWZZK010000116.1:0-41527 GCA_963966455.1 Kaistia sp.
TCCGGCGGCGCAGTGCTGGTCTCGATCGTGCTCGCCGTACCGGCAGCCTATGCGCTGGCGCGGCGGCGGACGAGCGGCGCGCGGAACATCCAGTTCACGTTCCTCTCCTTCCGCTTCGCGCCCGAACTCTCGATCATCCTGCCGCTCTACGTGATCTACACGCGCACCGGCCTCTACGACACCTATGCCGGCATGATCCTGGTGCACCAGTTGATCACGCTGCCGCTCTCGGTGCTGATCCTCGCCTCGTTCTTCCGCGACATTCCGCAGGAGATCGAGGAGGCGGCGCGGGTCGACGGCGCCAATGTGCTGCGAATCCTCGTCTCGATCGTCGTGCCGATCGCACGGCCCGGTATCGCCAGCGCGATGATCATCGCCTTCATCTTCTCGTGGAACAACCTGATCTTCGGCCTGGTGCTAGCCGGCGGCGCGACGCGGCCCGTGACCATGGGCATCCTGCAATCCATGACCTTCGACCAGATCAAATGGGGCCTCATGGCTGCCTCGGCCATGGTCTCGGCGCTGCCCGGCATGGTCGCGGCCATCCTCTTCCAGCGCCAGATCACGCGCGGCCTCACGCTCGGAGCGGTGAAATGAGCCTCGACCTCTATTCGATCGGTTCCTGGACGATCTTCGATCATCTCCTGCGCATGGAGCGGCTGCCGCAGGAGGGCGAGACGCTGCCGCTGTCGATGCCGATCGAGGAGATGGAGAAGATCCATTTCGGCGATTGCAGCGCCAATATCGCGGCGGTCGCCGCGAAGCTCGGCTGCAGGACGGGCCTCGGCATGGTGGTCGGCGACGACTTCGTGTCGTCCGGCTATGCTGCCCGTCTCGAGGCACTCGGCGTCGACCTCGCCGGAACCGCGCTCATACCCGGCGCCCGCTCCGGCCACAGCTTCAACTTCTTCGATGCCCAGAACCGGGGCTTCTGCGTCTCGCATCTCGGCGTCGCGGAGCACCAGGACGACTGGCAGGCGCCGCTCGCCGAGATTGGTCGTGCCCGGGCGCTCGTCGTCAGCGAGGCCTTCAGCCCCTACACGCTCGCCGCCATCGAGCATGCCAAGGCGACGGGGCTCACCACCGCCATCAACGGCATGGTCGCCACCGCCGGCGAGAACGCCGGCCGCTTCCTAGCCGCCTGCGATCTTCTCTTCCTCTCGCGCGGCGAGAGCGCGGCGCTGATGGCGGCGCTCGGCTGTGCGAGTCCGTCTGGGATCCTCGCTCATGGCCCGCGCCTCGTCGTCGTCACGGGCGGCGATACCGGCAGCCGATGGTTCACCGCCGAGGGCGAGACGCATGTCCCCGCCGTCGCCGCCGCCCGCTTCGTCGATTCGACCGGCGCCGGCGACTCGTTCGTCGCCGCGAGCCTCGCGGCCTGGCTGAAGGGCTGGCCGATCCCGGTCGTCGGCGGCTTTGCCGCCGCGGTCGCCAGCTTCGTCGTCGAGGCCTGGGGCTGCCAGACCAACCTCCCGAGCTTCACCGCAGCCGCGGACCGCTACCGCGCCGCCTTCGGAAAGGAACTCCCGTCGTGAGAGTCATCGACGCGCATATGCATTACGGCACCGACCGCAATGTCGCGGCCAGCACCTGCGTGCCCTATCTGGTTCACGGCGAACCGGACAGCGTCATCCGCCTGCTCGACGAACAGGGCGCCAGCCACGGCGTGCTCTTCCCGCATGACCGGCGCATGAGCCCGCCCTGGGATGCCGACTACGACAAGGCCAATGCCGAGATCGGCATCGCGGCGCGGCGCTACCCGGATCGCATCCTCGGCGTCGCCCGCATCGACCCGACCTTCGGCAAGGAGCACACGCAAGCCCTGATCGATCGCTATGTCGGCGAATGGAACTGCCGCGGCGTGAAGCTCGTCGCCGGCTACGACTTCTATCGCCCCAACGACATGCGGATCATGGGTCCGCTGCTCGACAAATGCGAGGAATACGGCCTCACAGTGTTGATGCATTCCGGCGATGCGCCGCGCGACCTGCCCTATCTGCAGGCGCAGGCTGCCAAGGCCTATCCGAAGGTGACCTTCCAGCTCGCGCATATCGGCATGCATACATTCCTGTGGGAAGCGATCCTCGCCTGCCAGGAATATCCCAACATCGTCGTGGACATGTCGCAGGCCTATCCCTTCGACATCATGACCTTCATCAAGAACGTTTCGGCCGACCGCCTGCTCTACGGCACCGACGTTCCCTACCAATCCCCCGCCGTCGAACAGATGAAGCTGAAGGTGATCGGCCTTTCCGACGAGGACCTCGAAAAGGTCTTCTGGCGCAATGCCGCGCGCGTCTGGGGCATCGAGCGGACGGAATGACCGAGGAAACCCCCATGCAGACCCAAGCCCTCCAGTCCCAGCCGGCCCCCTCGCCCACCAGCCGGCTCGACCAGCTCTTCGGCGTGAAGAAGCCGATCATCGCCATGGTGCATGTGCTGCCGCTGCCCGGCTCCCCCGGCTTCCGCGGCCGCTCGCTCTCCTCTGTCTACGACGCCGCCGTCGAGGAGGCGCTGTTGCTCGAGGCGGGCGGCGTCGATGCCCTCTTGCTCGAAAATGCCGGCGACATCCCGTTCCTGAAGCCGGACCTGATCGGCTATGAGACGGTCGGCACCATGTCGGTGATCGGCGAGCGCATCCGCCGAGAATGCCGGCTGCCGCTCGGTTTCAACATCGTCGCCAACGCCGCCAAGGCCTCGCTCGCCTGCGCCCGCGCCTCGGGGGCGGAGTTCATCCGCGTCAACCAGTGGGCCAATGCCTATGTGGCCAATGAGGGCTTCGTCGAGGGCGCGGCGGCCGAGGCGCTGCGCTACCGGCAGCTTCTCGATGCCGACGACATCGCGGTGCTTGCCGACGTTCATGTGAAGCATGGCAGCCACGCCATCGTCGGCGACCGGCCTGTCTCCGAACAGGCGCGCGACGCCGAGTTCTTCGGTGCCGAGATCCTCATCGCCACCGGCAACCGCACCGGCGATGCGACGCCGGTCGGCGAGATCGAGCAGATCAAGGCGGGCTCCTCGCTGCCGGTGATCGTCGGCAGCGGACTGACGCCCGACAATGTCGCAGAAGTGATGCGCGTCGCCGATGGCGCGGTGGTCGGCTCGTGGTTCAAGGACAATGGCCGCATGCATGGCGGCAAGGTGCAGCAGGGCAAGGTCGAGAGCCTGATGGAGAAGATCGCCGCCTTCCGCTGATCCTTCCCTCCTCGCAAAAACGAGCCGCGTCGCGGCCGCATCGAGCGGTTCGCGGCGCGGCTTTTTTGTTGTCCGCCGGCGCGTTGCCCGATCGGTAGGCAGTCCGGCGGAGACACTCGGTTCCACGCCGGCAACTGCCCTCACAGCGCGCAACATGATGACTTGTCAGGCTTTTCGGCCATCCATGCGCGCCGCACGCGAGCGACGCCTGCAGCTCCGAACATTCGTCCGCGCCTGATCGTATGGAATCCTTTGCGGTCAGCAGGCGGGCGGATTCTGTGTACCAGCAGTATGCGAAACCGCACGGCTCTGTCGGTCCAGGAATGGCACGGCGCTTGCGTATTCTCTGGCGAGCTTGGTGGCTAGGGATCCGGCGGCCTCATCGAAGGCCGCGCAGGACCGAGAGCTGCAGTCGGGGCGGGAGAAATCCGCACCGATGCACGGCGGGATAAAAACCCGGGAGATCTCACAACACTGGGAAGGGCTTAGCCCGACCCGGAGGGGATCCGTGGGTGCCGTGATGTCTCAAGCCATCATCCCATTGCCACAGATGCGCGCCGTGCCGGGGAGGCTCTCCCCGCGTTTGCGCGTCTGCATTCCACGAGCCCCCGCATCGAAAGAGGAGGGACAGGCGTGACAGCATCATCCATTTCCGAAGGGCGGGCACCGAAGCTCAGGCTCGACGGACTCTCGCATGAATTCAGGACCGCCGGCGGCGCGCCGCCCGTGAAGGCGATCGAGAACATCTCGATCGATGTCGCGCCCGGCAGCTTTGTCAGCCTGATCGGACAGTCTGGCTGCGGAAAATCTACATTATTCAACATAATGGCCGGTTTGCTGCAGCCGACGGCCGGCCGCGTCGTGCTCGACGGCGAGGACATCACGGGACGTGCCGGCCTCGTCTCCTACATGCTGCAGAAGGACCTGCTCCTCCCCTGGCGGACGATCCTCGACAATGTCGTGTTCGGGCTCGAGATCCAGGGCGTCGACCGGCGTGAGGCACGGGCGGTCGCAGAGCCGCTGATGGAGCGCTACGGCCTCGGCCGGTTCAAGAAGCATTACCCTGCGGCGCTGTCGGGCGGCATGCGCCAGCGCGCGGCGCTGCTGCGCACCCTCCTCTGCAACAACGATGTCATCCTGCTCGACGAGCCCTTCGCGGCGCTCGATGCGCAGACCCGATTCCGGATGCAGCAGTGGCTGCTGACGCTGTGGCGCGATTTCGGCCGCACCGTCCTCTTCGTCACCCATGACGTCGACGAGGCGATCTTCCTTTCCGACGAGATCTGCGTGCTGTCGCCGAGGCCCGGCCGGATCGCCGACCGCTTCCACGTGACGCTGCCCAGACCGCGGGGCCGCGATGTCGTGACGGCGCCCGAATTCATCCACGCCAAGGAACGCTGCCTCGACCTGCTCTTCTCCGGCGGCGAGCCGGCGGAAAGCGAGGCCGCATGACCGAAAGGCTCATCGACATGTCGAACGACACGATCATCGCGGCCGAAAGCACCAGGGAAAGCGCCAAGCCGAACGCGGCCTCGCCCGCCGCCGGGCTCCGCCGCCGCCCGCGCCGCACCGGCGTCGTCATCACCCGCGAGACACCCTGGCGGCGCGGCACCGTCTGGCTGCTGCAGATCGTCATCGCCGTCGCGGTGATCGGCGGCTGGGAGCTTGCGACGCGGATCGGGCTGATCGACCCGTTCTTCTGGTCGTCGCCCTCGCGGATCTACGGCGCCTTCATGATCACGCTCGAGGAAGGGACGCTGTTCACCGACACCTGGTTCACCTTCGAGGCGACGATCATCGGCTTCCTGCTCGGCTCGGCGCTCGGGGCCGTGATCGGGCTCAGCCTCTGGTGGTCGATCAACGCCGCCGCGGTGGTCCAGCCTTATATCGTCGTCTTCAACGCCGTTCCGAAGATCGCGCTCGGGCCTCTCCTGATCCTCATCTTCGGCATCGGCATCGGCTCCAAGATCGCTCTCGCCGTCGCCTTCACGGCGGTGATCACCGCCATCGCCGCCTATGCCGGGGTGCGCGCCGTCGACGACGACCTCGTCAAGCTGACGCTCTCGCTGGGCGGCCGGCGCCGCGACGTCTTCTTCAAGATCGTCGTGCCCTCGGCCATGCCGTGGATCACCTCCTCGCTCAATATCAATATTGGCCTCGCCCTCGCCGGCGCGATCGCCGGTGAATTCATCTCGTCACAGTACGGTCTCGGCAAGATCATCATGTATGCCGGCTCGACCTACGACATGGCGATGATCTGGGTCGGCATCATCATTCTCGCTCTTCTGGCGATCGTGCTCTACGGCGCCGTCAATTGGCTCGAACGCAAATTCACACGGGGGCAGAACATCAAGACCATCTGAGCTGATCTTCTTTCTTCACGCGGACACCTTCCAGATCAAAAACAGGGAACAGAATGCCATGGTGAAGTTCAACCGTCGTCAGATCCTCGCCGGCGCCGCCGGCCTCGGCGCCATCGGCCTCACCGGCCTCGCCCGGCCGGCGCTCGCGCAGTCGAAGACATTCATCGTCACCGAGCCCGGCCATTCGGCGGACTCGCTGCCCTTCTATGTCGGCATCCGCAAGGGCTACTTCAAAGATGTCGGCCTCGACGTGCAGGTCGTCACCACCGAGGGCGGCGGCAAGGCGATGTCGGCCGTGCAGTCGGGCAATGCCAATGCCTATATCGGCGGCCCCGAGCATATCGCCTTCGCCAATGTGAAGGGCGGCAAGCCGGTCCGCGCCATCATCGCGCTGTCGAACCGCGCCAACTCCTTCGTCAGCGCCCGCACCGGCGTCGAGGTCGATCCGTCGAAGAGCTTCGCCGACAACATCAAGGGCAAGAAGATCGCCGTCGGCACCCGCGGCTCGACCGACAATTCGATCCTGCTCTATCTCGCCAAGCGCGACGGCCTCGATCCGCGCAAGGACTTCGTCATGCTGGAGATCGCCAACGACGCCGGCCGCGTCGCGGCGATGAAGAATGGCGAGGCCGACATGGCCGTCGTGTTCGAGCCCTTCATCGCCCAGGGCGTCAAGGCCGGCATCTGGCAGGAACCCTTCGCCTCGATGCCGAAGGAACTCGGCCTCTTCGCCTGGACGACGGTGAACCTGCCGCAGTCGCTGATCCAGTCCGATCCGGAACTGGCCAAGGCGGTCGTCGCGGCGACCAAGAAGTCGCTCGACCTCGTCTTCAACAACGATGCCGAGATGCGCGCCATCGCCGCCGAGGAATTCCCGACGCTGCCGAAGGACGATCTCGACGCGATCCTGACCCGCGCCCGTGCCAACGACATGTGGCAGCAGGACGGCGCGATGCCGGAAGAGGCCTGGGAGAAGACGAAGAGCATCATCACCATTTCCGGCGTGCTCAAGGAGGATGTCCCCTACAAGGACGTCTTCGATCCCGAATTCCTTTGAAGTGATCCTTCGCTCCGCCATGATCGGTGCGGACCGGGCATCGCCCCGGCCCGCGCCAGACCCGACCATCCGAGGACCTGAATGACCGATGCCGTGACCCGCCCGAGCCTCAAGCTCACCCATGCCGCCGCGCTGAAGGCGCTGGCAGCCGCCGTCGCCAAGGCTGAGGAGATCGGCTGGCATGTGAATGTCATCATCGTCGACGAGGGCGGCAACCTGCTCGCCGCCGTGCGCATGGACGAGGCGAAGTTCCTTTCGGTCGCGACCGCCACCCACAAGGCCATGAGCGCTGCCTCGCACCGCCGGCCGACGACCGAGATCGACGCCGAGCTCGCGACGAGCCTCGCGCTCGCCTCGAACGGCAAGCTGACCAACATGGCCGGCGGCCTGCCGATCGTCATCGACGGCGTCTGCGTCGGCGGCATCGGCATCGGTTCGGCGCCGGACGACGAGGATGTCGCGATCGCCAGAGCCGGCCTCGCCGCGCTCGGCGCCGCAGAACGCATGCCGGACTGAGGAGAGGACCATGGCCGACGCCGCCCCGACCGAGATCCGCAAGCTCTTCATCCTGCTCGTCGGCTACGAGATCATCCGCAAGTCGGGCTGCATCCGCGGCGAGCAGCCGCATATCGTGCTGGCGGTGCCGATCTGCTGCTACCTGATGGAGACGGCGCGCGGCTTCGTCCTCTATGACACCGGCCTTTCGAGCGAGGGCCTCGACGACCCCGTCGCCGCGCGCGCCCGCTATGTGAACGCGACCTTCCCCTTGCCGCCGCTGGTGCTGCCTGAGCACGAACTTGTGCCGCAACTGGCGAAGCTCGGCGTGGCACCAGAGGATGTCACCGAGATCGTGCTCAGCCATGCCCATGGCGACCATACCGGCCATCTCCGCGATTTCCCCAACGCGCGCATCACCATCCAGAGACAGGAATACGAGGCCGCCATGGCGGATCGCGGCCGGCTGAACTTCGCCGAATATTCCGATCCCGCGCTCAATTGGAACATCGTCGACGGCGACGTCACGCTGATGCCGGGACTCGACCTCGTGCTGACGCGCGGCCACCAGCCGGGGCACCAGTCGGCCGTCATCCATCTCGAACGCGACGGCGTGAAGATCCTGACCGGCGACGTCGCCGATCTTCTGGAGAATTTCGAGCGCGAACGGATCGGCGGCGCCATGGACGATGAGGCCGCGCTCGCCTCGATCCGCCGCCTGAACGCCATCGCCCGCGAGACGGGCGGCGAGCTGATCCCGCTGCATGATCCGCTCTTCGTGCAGCGGGCGCGGCTGGCGCCGGACTATTACGCATAAGGAGATGACGATGAGGACCGACCGCGACTTCGTGCGCACCGGCGCATCCACGGCGATCGGCGACGCGGGCATGGCTGCGACCTCGCATCCGGCGGCGACGCTGGCGGCGGTGGAGATCCTGCGGGCCGGCGGCAATGCCGTGGACGGGGCGATAGCCGCCGTCGCCATGCAATGCGTGGTCGATCCCCTGATGACCGGCATCGGCGGCGATTGCTTCGCCCTCTACGCGCCGAAAGGCGGCATGCCGATCGCGCTCAACGGCTCCGGCCGCACCGCGCGGGCGGCCGAGATGGCCTGGTTCCGCGACCAGGGCATCGACGTCATCCACGACCGCTCAGTGCATGCGGTGACGGTGCCCGGCGCGGTCGACGCCTGGTGCCGCCTTTCGGAGGACTATGGCAGACTGCCGCTCGCGACAGTGCTGGCGCCGGCGATCCGCGCCGCCGAAGAGGGATATCGCGTGACGCCCCGCGTCGCGCATGACTGGGCGGCCAATGCCGAGCGGCTGTCGCACGACGACGGCGCGATGAAGGCCTTCCTGATCGACGGCCGCGCGCCACGGGCCGGCGAGAAGATGGCCCACCCGGCTCTCGGCGCGACGCTGCGCCAGATCGGCGCGGCGGGGCGGACCGGCTTCTACGAGGGCGCGGCGGCGGCGGAGATCACGAGCCTTCTCGGCGAGCGAGGCGGCCTGCTCGACCGCGACGATTTCGCCGCCCACAGCTCGACCTATGTGACGCCGATCAGCGCCGCCTATCGCGGCTACCGGCTGCATGAATGCCCGCCCAACGGGCAGGGCGTCACGGCGCTCATCATGCTGCGCATCCTGGAGGGCTTCGATCTTTCGGAAGACGCCATCGACGCCGCGACGCGCATCCATCTCCATGCCGAGGCGGCGCGGATCGCCTATGGCCTCCGCGACACGCTCGTCGGCGATCCGGAGGTGGCGCCGCTCGATGTCGAGGCCTTGCTCTCGGAGGCGAGCATCGCGCCGCTCCGCGCCTCGATCCGCCTCGACCGCGCCGGCCCCCTCGCCGTCCCGCGCGACGAGACCGCGCACAAGGACACGGTCTATCTCACGGTGGTCGACCGCGACCGCAACGCGATCTCGCTCATCAATTCGATCTTCTGGGCCTTCGGCAGCGGCCACTACGCGCCGCAATCCGGCGTCGTGCTGCAGAACCGCGGCGCCAGCTTCCGCATCGACGAGGAGCATCCGAACGCCATCGGCCCGCGCAAGCGGCCGATGCACACCATCATCCCGGCCATGCTGACCAAGGACGACCGGCTGGTGATGTCCTTCGGCGTCATGGGCGGCCAGTACCAGGCGGCGGGCCATGCGCATTTCGTCTCAGAGGTCGTCGATCGGGACAGGGCGCTGCAGGCTGCCTCCGATGCGCCACGCAGCTTCTCCTTCGACGGCACGCTGACGCTCGAGAACACGATCGACGCGGCGACGGCCGATACGCTCACGGAAATGGGCCATGAGGTCGTCCGCTCGGCGGATCCGATCGGCGGCTGTCAGGCGATCGCGCTCGATCATGAGACTGGCGCCCTCTTCGGCGCCAGCGACCACCGCAAGGACGGCATCGCGCTCGGATTCTAGCTGATGATGCGCTGCATCATCAGTGCTGCGGCGCTTGCTGCATTGCGTCATACGCAAGGCTGCCATGCGAAAATGGGCTCTGCTCACTGCCCGGCGAGGCCGCTACATTCCTGATCACAGTTACCGAGCTTCGCAGGAACGAACCTCCTCCCTCGTTCCAGCGATACGGCGACCGGCGAACCTCCTCCCTCGCCCCGTCGCCACCCTAGAGAACGCCCGCCGACCTCCTCCCCGGCGGGCGTTTTTCTTTTCTGAGCCATTCTCCCTCGATTGCCCACGTCTCCCTCGGCCGCCCGTGCCTCTCGCGTCTTGACGCGGGCATCCGCTTGACCGCGAAATGAGGCTGCCCGGCGCGCCGGACGGCGCGAAGGCGGGGACGGGGGAGGTCGATCGTGGCGGCAGTCGTGGGGCGGCGGACGGTGCTCGCCGGTTTCGGCATGATTCTCGCCGGTTTCGCGGCGCGGGACGCCGTTGCGGAGCCGCAGGTCGTGGCGGTGGACGAACTGGAACCCGGCGCCTTTGTCTGGCACCCGGAGCGGGCGCCGGCCGGGCCGGTGGCGATCGTCGTCTCGATCCCCGACCAGCGCGTCTATGTCTATCGCAACGGCGTGCGCATCGGCGTCTCGACCTGTTCGACGGGCAAGGCCGGCCACGAGACGCCGACCGGCGTCTTCACCATCCTCGAAAAGGACAAGCACCACCGCTCGTCCACCTACAACAACGCGCCGATGCCGAACATGAACCGCCTGACCTGGTCGGGCATCGCGCTGCATGCCGGCAATCTGCCGGGCTACCCGGCCTCGCATGGCTGCGTCCGCCTGCCGCTCGCCTTCTCAGAGCGGCTGTTCAGCGTCACGACGCTCGGCACGCCGGTCATCATCGCCGATGCCGCCACCTATCCCGGCACCGTGCTGCATCCGGGACTAGTGCTTTCGGCCGACGCCAAGGCGACGCTGGAAACCGTCGCCGCGACCGCCGCCAAACCGGCGAAGCCCGGCAAGGCGCCGAAGGTCGCCGCGCCGCCCGGGCCGGCAATCTCGATCCTCGTCTCCAGCGCCGAGGGGAGCATCGTGATCATGCGCGACGGCCATGTCGTCGCCTCGGGCAAGGCGACGATCGCCGAGCCGGAGCGCCCGCTCGGCAACCATGTCTATGTGCTCGGCCCGATCGGCGAGGATGACCAGCGGCTGATCTGGCGCACGATCGGCTATTACGACAGCACCGCCCGCGACGTCGAATCGACGCCGTCCGATACGCTGGCCCGCATCCGCGGCGACCAGGCGATCATCGCGGCGATCCAGAACAATCTCGCGCCCGGCGCCGTCATGATCACCGTCGACCTGCCGCTCTCGGCCGACAGCCGCACCGGCCGCGACTTCGTCATCATGACAGACCAGGCCGTCGGCTGATCAGCCGCCGTCGAAGGTCGCGGGGTCCGAGCCCGTGCGGCCCTCCTCGCCCTTGTCGAGGCCGGCGATGCTCGCCATGTCCTCGTCCGAAAGCTCGAAGTCGAAGATCTCGAAATTGGAGCGGATGCGGTCGGGCGTCACCGATTTCGGGATCGCGATGATCCCCTGCTGCATCTGCCACCTCAGGATGATCTGCGCCGGCGTCTTGCCCTTGCGGTCGGCGATGGCGCCGATATCGGGATTGTCCAGCACGGCGCCGCTGCCGAGCGGGCTGTAGGCTTCGAGCCTGATGCCGTGCCGGCGATGGAAATCGCGGACGCCGCGCTGCTGGAATTCGGGATGCAGCTCGAGCTGGTTCACCACCGGCAGCATGCCGGTCTCCGCCTGCAGCCGCTCGATATGCTCGGGCAGGAAGTTCGAGACGCCGATAGCGCGGATGCGCTCCTCCTGGTGCAGGCGGATGAAGGCCTTCCAGGTCTCGACATAGCGATCGCGCATCGGCAGCGGCCAGTGGATCAGAAAGAGGTCGAGCGTGTCGGTCTTGAGCCGGCCAAGGCTCTCGTCGAAAGCGCGCAGCGTCTCGTCGAACCCCTGCCGGCTGTTGTCGAGCTTGGTCGTCAGGAAGATGTCGCGGCGAGGAATGCCGGAGCGCTGCAGCGCCTTGCCGACGCCCTCCTCGTTGCCATAGCCCTCGGCCGTGTCGATCAGCCGGTAGCCTGTTTCCAGCGCCTCCAGCACCGGGCGCTCGACGGCGTCGTTGTCGACCTGCCAGACGCCGAAGCCGAGCTGCGGCATGGAAACGTCGTTGGCGAGCTCGATGGTGGGGACAAGCGATACCATGGTGGGAACCTCGTCTGTGGGTGAAGGGTCGCCCGCCGCGGTCGCGGGGGCATCGTCACAAGCGAAACCGGGCTCCCCGCGACCTGTTCCGTCGCCACGGCCGGCGCCAGGGCCTGGCCGGAGCCGGCGATGACGAGCCTTCAATTCCAGCGCGGCGCCCTCGACCTCCGTCTGCAATCGTACCAAGGGCCGCGCAACGGGCGGCACGCGGGCTGCTCAGGAACCGGTAGCCCACCCGGCCGGTTGTCCCCTCTGCCGACACCACCTCGGCGTCAGCGGATGAGGAGGGTTCGATGCAGGAATTCGATGAACGGGAATTCGACGATCGCGACATCGCCGCCGAAGCCTATGGGCTCTGGCAGGCGGACGGCTCGCCGCTCTGGGGCCATCCGCTCGATCACTGGCTGCGCGCCATCGACAATCTCCGCCGCCGCGCCACGGCCGCGGCGCCGGTGAGCCCACCCGACGGGGCGCCGCCGATAGATGAGCCGCCTCCCCTGCCCTGAGCGGGAACATTCTCGCCTCGCGACGGTTCGGAACAGATGGCCGGCCGTCGGCACGGGGAATCCGTGTCATGGCGCCGCCAGCCGAGACGGAGCGCAGAGGCGAGCATGGCCCATACGGAAACGCCTTACCGAAACCGCCTCCTTGCCCGGCTCGGCGACGACGACCGGGCGCGGCTCGCCCCGCATCTCGAGGCGATCGACCTCCCCAAGGACTTCCCGATCGCCGATCCCGGCGCGCCGATCGCGCATCTCTATTTCTTCGAAAGCGGCATCGGATCGGTCGTCGCCCGGTCGCCGGAAGGCTTCAAGGCGGAAGTCGGCCTGGTCGGCCGCGAGGGCTACCTGCCGGCGGCGGGCCTCTTGGAACCTGGAACGACGGTGCATGAGGTCGTCATGCAGGTCGGCGGCAGCGGCTATCGGATCGCCGCCGAGGCCCTCGCCGCGATCCTCGCCGAGACGCCGTCGATCCTCGCGCTGATGGCGCGCTTCGGGCAATATCTCGGCACGCAGACCGCCTATACCGCGCTCTCCAACGCGGTGCATCATGTCGAGGAGCGGCTCGCCCGCTGGTTGCTGATGTGCCACGACCGGATGGACGGCGACGAACTGGCGCTGACGCATGAATATCTCTCGATCCTGCTCGCCGTGCGCCGGCCGAGCGTCACCACAGCCCTGCATGTGCTCGAAGGCGAAAGGCTGATTCGCGCCACGCGCGGGCTGATCACGATCCGCGACCGCGAGGGTCTCGAGCGCTTCGCCTCCGATGCTTACGGCGTCCCGGAAGCGGAATATGCGCGGCTGATCGGCCCGATGCGCTGAGCGGCCGCTGATCGGCTCGGGCACGAAGCGGACAAGGCTGGCGCCCGTCGGCCAAACCCTCGCTTGGTACGATACTGTACCGACCCTCCGGCCGCGTTGTTGCGTCTCTGCGGCCCCGCTAGTCTCCGGCCTCTCGACAGGGCTGCGCCATGAATACCGAAGACATCTATCGTCTGCTGCGGACCAGCCATGTCCAGGCGCAGGGCATCGTCGACACGATCACCGATCCGATGCTGGTCCTCGACGAGTCGCTGCGCGTCCAGGGCGCGAGCCGCGCCTTCCTCGATCTCTTCCATGTCGACCGCGACCAGCTCATCGGCCGGACGATCGCCGAGCTCGGCGACGGCGAATGGGACATCCCCGAGCTCGCCCTTCTGCTGCGCCAGGTCATTCCAAAGAGCGCCGCCGTGATCGATTTCGAGGTCGAGCACGAGTTCCGCGATCTCGGCCGCCGCGTGATGCGGCTGACGGCCCGCAAGCTGCATCACGCGGACGGTCGCAGCCATTCCATGCTGCTCGTCGTCGCCGACGCGACCGAGCGCGTGCGCGAAGAGGCGGCCAAAGATCTGCTGCTCGGCGAGATGCATCACCGGATGAAGAATCTCTTCGCGGTGGCGCAGGTGCTCGCCCGCCAGATTCCGACCGAAGGCCTCTCGGCTGAAGACTATCGCGACGCGTTTCTCGGCCGTTTCGGCGCCCTGGCCCAGGCCGAGCAGATCGCCTTCGCGCAGAAGGACGGCGCCGGCCTCGCGACGCTCGCCGAGCGCATTCTGGCACCCTATGGCCGCGAAAGCGGCACGGTCGCGATCGAGCCGGGTCCCGCCGTCGATCTCCCGGCCAAGGCGATCTCGACGCTCGGCCTCGTGCTGCACGAACTCGCGACCAATGCCGCCAAGCACGGCGCCCTCTCCGTGCCGGACGGCCATGTGCATGTGCGCTGGCATCTCGCCGAGGCGAAGGACGAACTCGTGATCGACTGGATGGAAACCAACGGCCCGCGCGTGTCGCCGCCGGACCGCAACGGCTACGGCACCCGCCTCATCGAACACGCGATCACCCACAGCCTCGACGGCCGCCTCGACCGCACCTACGCCCCCGAAGGCCTGAAGGCGCAGATCGCAATTCCGGTCTGACCCGTAAAGACCGTCCGGGGAGGCGATTGATTTCGACCACGATTCACGAATGGCATCGCCATTCGCAGGCGGCATGATCGACGCAAACCGAAGAAGGCTTCGACGATCGCAATCGACGGGGTCGCGTCGCCCGCCATATCGTTCCCCTGATCGGACTGAAGCTCGCTCGGGATCTCCGGCGCGATTGGGTAGTCTGGAAGACTCACGTTGCCCGAGGCCGGCTACGCGTCATCACGCGCGAGCTCGACAATTCAAGCATTGAGGATGCCGTTCGCCCACGGAGACTCAAAGGATTGCGCATCGCCTACCCTCTATGGGGTTCGATGGACGTGCTGACAAATGTTGACATTCCAACGAGGTGATTCGTGGGACGACCGGCGAGATTGCCAACATCGATCGCGATAATGATCGAGGCAGAGCAGGCAGCCTAAACGACGGAGCGACAGCGGCGACAGGACATCGCAGACGGAGGTCCGCCTATCGACAGCGGTATTACGCCAACAAACTGGCACTTCTGGCACCTGTATGATTTCGTGCTCTGCCCGGCGAAGGGCGTGGGGCCCACCTGCACCGAAGCAGCCTGCGGCATCGGCCAATCATGCGCAGTGATGGCGGCGATGGGCCTCACTGGTGATGGCCGACCTCTCCCATGGGCGGACAGGCCACTATGCGGCGCCAGAACCCGTTCCGGATCCCCTTGCATGAAGAAGGCATAGGCGGGACGCCGGCGTTGCCGCCTTCACGGGGGCGCGTCGACCGGACCACGAACTCCCGACGGAAAGGCCAGGAATGCGGCAGCGACCAGAGCACGATGGGAACGGATCAGAACTGGGCGCGATGGCTAGGCCAACGAGATCATCAGGCACTGAACCGCGGCTTCGACGAGAATGGGATTGACCTGAGCTCGGCATTTCCGACGAGCGTGGTTCAAACGGCTTGATTGCATGGAGACAGTCGTCCAATTTCCACGCGTGGACAGCGCGGGGGCACTATGGACTGGGCGTTCTGGGGGACATGGATCAAGGATGGTATCCTTGCGGTCGCGCAGCTTATTACCCGCGACTTTGTTCCCGGTCTCATTAGCCTCGCTCTGCTTGTGCTTCTGGTGGTCCTGCTTAGCATCATGAGCACGATCGCCTTCCGGCGCCGCGGGCTTATACGTCGCGCGGCGCGGCGCGTGCGGTTTGCAGGCGATGCAGCCGGCTTCCAGAGCCAGCTCCACGACATCCAGCACGATATTCGAGGCAGCGGCGGATCGGATGGCCGGCATCTCGCCGAGAGCTTTGAAGAGTTTCGCGAGACACTTATCGAGCCTGCACGCCATGGCGAGGGCCATGTGCGCAATTCCGTTCGGCCCTCCGCCTTCTTCAATCTCGACGACCTGCATATGGGACTGACCGGCTGGCGGACGTGGCCCAGCCTGTTCGTCTCGATCGGTTTGCTCTGCACCTTTCTCGGGCTGATTGCCGCGCTCGCTCAGACACAGGCCAGCCTGGAGGCCGGAGGCGGCGATCAAACGCAGATGATCGCCGCACTAGAAGGGCTGCTTCGCACGGCATCGGCCAAGTTCATCATGTCGGTGACCGGCCTGTTTTGCTCCATCGTTTTTACAGTCGGGTATCGGTACTGGAGTGGGCAGCTGGAGAGTTCGGTCGCCGGTCTGGCGCATGACCTTGAGCAACGGATGGACTTCGTCAGTCTCGAGGCGCTGGCGGACCAGCAACTCACGGCCATCAAGGAGCAGACTGCTCAACAGCAATTGCTGAACACTCAACTTATTGCAGAACTCAGCAAGCCGCTCGAACGCATCACAGCGACCGGGGCGGAAGCCATCGGCGGCATGGTGAATGAGCTTGGCCAGACCCTCACCGCCCGGATCGGCGCTTCCCTCGACAAGGTTGCGGAGCGGATCGACGGCGCCGCGGACAAGCTAACCGCGCTGTCCTCCGCCCTCGGAGAGGCGTCTGAACAGTTCCGCACAACGCTCGATAGTTCGGTGTCGAGCCTCGACACCCTTGCCCAGCGGGTCGAGGCTGCGGCGGGGCAACTGGCGGCTTCAGCCGAGAGCATGAACGCGGCATCCACCCCCGTTATGGAAAGTGCCCGCGCGACTGCGGACCAGGCTCGCGCGATGGCTGATGGAACACGAAGCCTCGTCGATGCGGCGAAGGGTGCGATCGATGCAGAACGGGCCATCGTGGTTGCCGCCGCCCAGTCGATCGAGGAGCTGATCCGCACATTCGAAGCCCGCGCCAAAGCCTATGACGGCCAACTGGAAAAAGCGTTCGCAACCTATGTGGAACAGGTTCAGCGCACGCTGGGCGAATTGCGGCAGCATAGCGACGGCGTACATGACCGCTATGCCGATGCTCTTCAGGTGCTGCAGGCCGTCATCGATAACGCCCGCACCTTTGTGCCGGAGAGCGAGCCGCCGCAGGATCGGCTGCCGGCATGAGGGCTGCGCGACGACCGCGGCGGGCCGAGGAGGATGAGGAATCCGCATTCGTCTCGATGACCGACCTGATGGTGAGCTTCCTGTTCATTATCATCATCCTGCTCGCCTTCTTCGCCACCCAGATCGCGCCAAAGGAAACCGTTCCGCGCGAACGCTTTGAGACGATGGCGAACAAGCTCATAGACCGGGAAAAGGAACTTCAGGCGCTGGAGGAGGAAAACCAGCGGCTTCGGGGCCTGGTGAGCGCGCAGAATGGCAATCCGATCGAGCGGTACAATTTCCAGTCCGCCGAACTGCGCGGCAAGATGCTCGACCGCATCCAGAAGCGCATCAGGGCCGCCGATTCCTCCATCGACGTCTCTATCAGCGGCAACGGTGATGCCCTCGAGTTCAAGGGCGACGGCCTGTTCGGATCGGGCAGCGACGCGCCAAGCGCAACTGGCCGGCGAAAGATGGAAATCATCGCCGACATTCTGAAAGACGAGCTCCGGTGTTTCTCGCTGGGCGAACGTTCGGCGCTCGCCTCCGCCTGCAATCCGTCAGTCGCGCTGATCGACGCGCTCCAGGTCGAAGGTCATACCGACAGCACCGGCACGGATGTCTTGAACATGGACCTCAGCTCGCGGCGCGGAACCTCTATCTATGCCATCATGGTGACGGCAAGCCCGGACCTCCTCGGTTTTCGTAATCTCAAGAACCAGCCGATTGTTTCGGTTGCAGGATATGGCAAGGGACGGCCGATCCGCGATAATGACTCCGACCTCTCCCGAGACGCCAATCGCCGTATCGACCTGCGCTTCATCATGTTCGCGCCGCTCGAGGAACAGTTCGTACCGCAGAGGATCGAGGACCTCCCGCGACTGCGGCAACTCCTTGCCGCGGGTCCTGTGCCATAGGCCTGCCCCATGAGCCTCATCGACTGCCTTGCCCGCTTGCCTTCCGCCGCGTCCTCGCCGGCCGCGCCCGAACGGCTGGTGAAGGCGGCAGAGCGCATCCGGCAGCGTTTCGGCGATCTGCAGCGGGTAAAGCCGCAGGCCCTCGATGCGCTTGTCGAGCGGTTGGCGCAGGCGATCCGGCGCTGGGATTGGAGCCGGCTCACCGAAGGGGAGATCGCGCAGGTGGTTCGGGCCTGGGCGAGCCGGCTGGTTCGTGTCGCGGCGGATGTGGAGGAGTTTCTCCTGCGCGAGCTTGGCCGCAGCACGCGCAGGTCGCTGCTTGGGGCACTGTGTGACGGCTATTTTTTTGGGTGGGTCACGCGAGACGCGCGGACCGCGGAGCTTGCCCGTATCATCCAGGATCGCGCGGCCTGGCTGCCCAGATCCTGGCAGATTGTGTTTCGAACGATCCCCGAGAGCCTCGATACCAACGAGGGAGCTGTCCGCCTCGGGCGCTGGCTGGCCGTGCAGGCCGATCCCTATCGTGCCGCCATCGAACGCGGCATCGTCGCCCCTCACGGTCCGGGTTTCATGACCGAGGTTCACGACAACTGGCTGGCGGCGCTGCCGGAACCCAGGGACGAGACGACCATCCGCAGGATGCTAGCCTGGATACACCCGGCCGACGCTCCCAGGCTGGAAGGGGATCGGGCGACAAGAGTGGTTGCGCGTCTGCTGCGTCCGTGGGCCAACACCATGCCCCCGAAGCCGCTCCGCATGGTCTTGCTCAATGAGCTTATCCGGCATCGCGGCGATCCCCGCCGCGAGAGCGGACATTTCTGGGCGCAGGTGGGTGAGGACGGCAGGCGGACAATGCTGCGCTGGCTGGCCGGCCAGCGCATGGAAGCCTTTCTCGACGTCGTGTCGCGTTCGGAAGAAAAGCTGGAGGCGGGTGACCAGTGGCCGGCCCGGCGGCGGTTCTGGATGGGGCTCTATGAAGAGGGACGGATCGACGAGGCGTGGCCCTCTTACGGGACCGATGCGCAGGACATCGCCGACAAGCTCGCGCGGACGACGGGCGACCTTGCCTATTCGGCCTATGGCCGGCAACTCTCGCGCAAGAACACCTCACTGCTGATCATGCGGGTTGGACCGCGCATCATGGTCGAGGGTTCGCACAACTTCCGGGTCCATCTGTTCCGCCAGGGTTCGACAACAGCGCCGAGGCTCTATGAGGAGCACTATGATCTGGATGGCTTCATTCTGCCGCAAGGTCATCAGGACGCTCGCATGCATGACGCCGCAGGCAACTGGATGAGCTGGGTCCGCGAGAAGATCAGATGAGCCTGAGCTTTACATGCCTCCCCGATGCGGACGGCTGCACCTTGTCAGTCGTTCAGCCGAAGCGCGGCCTTCTGTCCTTTCTCGGCGCGCGGCGGCAGTATGACCTCGACGCCCTTCCACGCGAGGAGCGCGCGGTAGCCCTGGCGCTGGCGCGGCTGCGCGTGCTCGACCGCGATCGCCGCGAATATGCAATCGAGGGCGAACGCATCCGCTTGTCACACCGGCTCGTGGCATCGCTCGACAGCAGCTCGGCGCGAGCGCTTGGCTTGCCAGAGCTCAACACGCGCTATGTCTTCAAGGCCGCGATGCGAGGATCCCTTGGAAACTCGGATTTCCGCCTCGACTGGTGGTGGGAAAAGGGTGGGCGTCGCGTGCCCTTGAATCGGACCGGTGCCTTCCTCCGTGACGGCACCGGCCTGCTGAGGATTGCGGCCCCGATCTTCGAAGCCATCGGGATTGCTGATGGCTTTGATCCCAGCGGCTCGCTTCAGACCCATTGGCTAGCGCTCGGCGCGTTCCGTCGCGCACTGGGCCTTGAGGGTGTCGAGAATGTGCCAATGGGTCTTGAGGGAGCGCTCGGACAGATCGAGATCGTCACCTGCGATCGAATCGGGCTCGATATTGACGATGTGGACGACAGCCAATTCGCGCCGCTTCCTTTTGTTGGTGCCAGCCTTGCTGCAGACTCGCCCGTCGAGGCGGAGCATTCTGCCGTGCAAGCCGGGGAGCTGGCTGAGTTCCAGCGGCAGGCCATGGCGCGCGGCGCCCAGCCGGCCTACCGGATCGCTGCTACGAAATTTCTCATTCTGGATCGCTCAGCCATGCCGGTGGTGGAGGCGATCGCCGCTGCCGGCCGGCAGGACCCCGAGGGCCGCCGCGCCTTCATCCGCGATGCCGAGCGCGTCATCACCGAGGCCGTCGAACGCCAGGCACGAGGCGACGGCCGGCTGAACGAGTTGATGAGCCCCGCCGGTTATCAGGAGGCGCTTGAGCGGGCCGTATCCGGCGCGTGGACCGAGACCTCCAGATGGACGTCACGGGTCATCGCCATCGCCGAATGGGCTCGGCCAGCTCCTGCGACGCCTGATGGCTCCGGCGCCAATTGGCTGCCGGCCACAATGACCGAGGAACTCGGCGAGCGGCTCGGCATGCTGCTCGATGAGGAGGTCGAGCCCCTGCTCCGTGCCCTCGCCGCGGCAAAGGCGGCGGGCGTGAACGCCGTGCCGCACCGCATAGGTCCGATCCCGGCCATCGCTGAGGTGATCGAGGCGTTGGCGCGGCGGCTGGAGATGCTGCGGAACCGCAGGGATGCCCCCGTGGCGGGTGATCCCCAGACGGTGTTTCTGCCTCTCACGCACAGCAATTTCTGGGACAGTGATTTCGGCGCCAAGATCACGCCGCGCGGGCCGATCAAGGCGTTCAGCCTCCCGCCGCAGGTCTCGACGAGGCTTCGTCCTTATCAGGTCAAGGCCTTCGAATGGCAGGTGGAGGCATGGACGGCCGGATTGGCCGGCATCCTGAACGCGGATGAGCAGGGACTCGGCAAGACCTTGCAGACGCTGAGCTTTCTCACCTGGCTGCGCCAGAGGATGATTGAAGGCGCGGTGCCAGCCCGGCCCTTCCTGATCGTCGCGCCGACCTCCCTGCTGCGAAACTGGGAGGCGGAATGTGCGACCCATGTCGATCCGGATTTCTGGGGAGAGCCGGTCCGGCTCTACGGCCAACACCTCCAGCGTTGGAAGAGTCCGGCGCAACGCGGTCGGGACATCGACGACGGCGTCGCGCGGCTTGATCTCTCTCCGATCAAGAGCATGCCCAGCTTCGTGATCGCCACCTACCAGACGGTCGCTAATTATGCCGTCTCCTTCTCGCAGACCCGCTTCGCCGTCGCCGTGTTTGACGAGATCCAGAACCTCAAGAACCCGTTCGCGATGCGCTCGGAGGCGGCCAAAGCCGTCCTTGCAGATTTCCGAATCGGTCTCACCGGAACGCCGGTGGAGAACGCCACGCGCGACATATGGGCGATCATGGACCAGCTCTTTCCGCTGGCACTTGGCCCGTTGGCCGAATTCCGGCGGGTTTTCGACGAGCCGAGAGAGGAGCGCATGACGCAGCTGCATGCCGCGCTTTTCTCGGGTCAATGCGGTCGCCCCCCGCTCGTACTACGCCGGCTGAAGAAGGATGCGGCGCCCGACCTACCCCCAAAGGTGCGCGTGCTTCACCCGCGCATCATGCCGGAGGCCCAGGCAATCCGATACGACGAGATCCGGGGCAAGGGTGGCGGGATGTTCGCACTTCTGCACCACATCCGTCGAACGTCGTTGCATCCGGGCCTTGTGGAGGGCGAGCTGCCGGACACGTTCACGGCGGCGTCGGCCCGTCTCGCCTCGGCGATCGAAATTCTAGCGCATATCAAGTCTCGGGGTGAACGGGCGCTGGTGTTCATCGAGAACCGCGACGTCCAGGCCTGGTTCGCCGAACTCATCAAGATCGAGTTTGGGCTGGAACGGGTGCCCGTCATCAATGGTGACACCCCCATCGATCAGCGAAAGGACATCACCGACCGGTTTCAACGACATCTAGTCGACGACCGTGGATTCGATGTCCTTGTGATGGGTCCTCGCGCGGCAGGAACCGGACTGACCTTGACCGCGGCCAATCATGTCATCCACCTCACGCGCTGGTGGAACCCGGCAGTGGAGGAGCAGTGCAACGACCGCACCCATCGTATCGGTCAGGGCAAGCCAGTCACGATCCACATACCACTTGCCGTGCACCCCCGTCTCGGGCCGAATTCCTTCGATTGCCTGCTGCAGCGCTTGATGACCCGCAAGCGCGGAATCGCCAATGCGGTGCTCTGGCCGCAGGAGACAGAGGGACCGGAACTTCTCGAACTCTACCAGGCCATTCTTTCCAACGAGACTGAAGGCAGCGGCAGCGGCTATCATGCTGCGGATCATCCCGATCTCACGACGATGGAACTAGCGCCCGGTATCTCTCGCATCGGCCTCAAGACGGGCGGGGCCAGCATCGTTGTCACGCACGGCATTTGCCCAGATCTCGCTGACGGTCGGCTGACGCCGGAAGATGCGGCAATCATCGCATTTGCTTCCCCGGAGCCACCCAGGCGCTCATCAGGACTACCGGTCTCGCTTCTACCCGATATGGCGCTCTGGCCGGACTATATCCTGCCACACTGACGCCCGATCACCGCCCCGCGATGTCGTCGAGGAATTCCGAGCCCGGCGCGGAGGCCCGAGAGCATCAGCCGGTCGCGCGCACGGGTGGCGGCAACGTAGAGCAGGTGGCGTTCGGTTTCCTGGATGGCTTCGAGGTCGGCCATGTCGCCGACTTCGGCGAGACGCCGCGGGTCGGGCAGCGCGTCCTCGTCCAGCGCCATGACGGCGACAGAGCGGTATTCAAGCCCCTTGGCGTCGTGCATGGCCACGATGGAAACAGGCGCGCCGGCAGCGCGTGAGGCCGCTTCGGCGCGGGCGCGCTGGCCATCGCCGCGCACCAGGATCACCTGTTCGCCAGGAGCGATGCCGAGTTCGGTTCCCTCGCGCAGGAAGGCTGCGACCGCGGCGATCTCGGCGGCCTCGCTCCCGAAGAGCGCGACAGTGGGCTCCGGACCGTCGAAGACGGACACCGTGCCCCGCCGCTCGTCTTCGATCCCGTCCTGATCGGTGATGACCGGCGCAAGCAGCCGATCAGCCATCGAGCGGATCTGATGCGATGTCCGATAGCAGATCTTGAGGACGCTCCCCCGGCCGCGGATATCGATGCCGAGCCGCGCCCATGAAAAGGGCAGATGAAAGATGCGCTGGCCGAGATCGCCCGTGAAGAACAGGGCGTCCGGCCGACCTCCACCGGCCTCGGCAAGGAAGCGCGCCGCGGCGACCGAGAGATCTTGGGCCTCGTCGACGACGACATGCGTATAGGGCAGCCGGTTGCCGGCCTGCAGCCAGGCAGCCAGCCGCCCATAGACACGCGACGGCGTCACCAGCCCCTCCCGGTCGAGCCAATTCCGCACGAAGGCGAAGACGGACCAGGCCGCTTCGCGCTGGCGCGGACCGAGCCTCGTCTTGCGTCCGATGCGGGGAACGGACGCATAGCCCTCGGCATCCGCCACCTGCCAGGCGTCGACGACCTCCTCCCACTCTTCCAGGAGAAACGCCTCGGCAAGATCGCGGCCATGACCGAGCGCGCGCGCCGCAGCAATGGCGGCCACGAGATCATCGCGCGAGCCGAGGCGCGGCGGACCGAAGGCGTCGGCATAAAGCTCCGCAGCCGCAGCATCCAGCGACCGAATGACGATGCGCACGCGAAGACCCGGCTCGGCCGCGGTCAGCAGGTCGACCTTGTCCTTCAAGGCATTGGCGAGCGGCGGAAAGAAGGTCGTGAGGAGCACCCGCGCCTCGGGCCGGCGGGCGAGATGCACGGCGCGATGCAGCGCGACAATCGTCTTGCCGGTCCCGGCCGATCCGGAGACGCGCACCGGCCCGCTCCAGCCGCGCGTCACCAACGCGCGCTGCGCCGGATGCAGGAACCGGCCCACTGCGCGAAAGGCGCGTCGAGAGCCGCCTTCAGTTCCTCGATGCCGTCGACGATGCGGAAGCGGCGCTGCGCATCGGGATGGGCGAAGGGATCGGCACCGGCTGCCGGCCGCAAAGCGATGTGATCCTCGAGCCGGCCGCCGGTGACGAAATCGAGCAGCGCCTCTGCCGCTTCGTCGGGGAGGCTGGCGAAGAGGCGATCGACGCCGGCCTCGTCGATGGCACGCACGGCATCCAGCCAGTCGCGTGGCACGCCGATGTCGAGCAACTGATCGTCGGAGAGCGACGCAAACGGGCCGGGCCCTGGCTTGGACGGCATGGCCGATCCGCCGGCATGCATGGCGGCGCCGGACTGCGATCCGGCCGAAGTCGCTTCGACGACCTCGACGAACTGCATCGCGCCGGTGCGTTCATGCGGGACGAGGCGCCGACGCTCGGCCCAGCGATAGGCATCGTCGTGATGCCCGACATAGGCAAGAAGCGTCGTCTCGCCGTCCTTGTGCAGCACGAGGCGGATATCCTGCGAGACGCGCGCGGTCCAGAAGCCGGGCGACGCCTCGACGCGGTGCAGCTGCAGCCCGTTGCCCGTCGGATCGAGCGCGAGATCGACGGTTGCGATCTTGATCTGCTTCTGCTCGGCCGCCGACAGGCGGCCGAGGGCCCTGGTGAAGGTCGAGGCATAAAGCAGCATCGCAGAGCCCCCCGGCCAAACGGCTCACACCGCGAGAACCTTCATCACCTCGTCGCCGAGATGGTTGATGACCTTGACCGCGACGCGCCCGCCCGCCGGCCGCGGGAAGGGGCGCGAGCGCGTACGGCGCAGGTTCTCCCACGCTTCCTGGTCGATCTCGGCGCGCAGCGACGTCTTCAGCGCCTTGTAGGGATCGTTGGTGCCGGGGAAATAGGCGTGGCGGACGCGGAAATTCTCGTAGTCATAGTCCGTGTCGATGAACCATACCGCGATGTCATCGGCGCTGGAGCTCTCGATCTGGCCGCCCTTGTACATGTCGACGCCGGCAAGCTCGATCGAGATCATGCCGTCGCCCTCGTCATGCGGCTGGATATCCGGCTCGCCGAAAACGGTGAAGAGATTGCCGGCGCCGGTCGAGGCGAGGTCGGGCATATGCAGGTCGGGATTGATGCGCGCCTGCAGGACGGTCAACGCGCCCATGCGGTCGAACTCGCTGGCATGGGCATCGAAATTGAAGGCGGCGACGATGAGGAGATCGAAGCCGGCCTCCATCGCCTCGCGCGCCGCAGCCGTCACGTCGGGACGCGAGACCGTGCCATATTCCGGACCGACCAGGATGGCGGCGCGCCGCTCCGGACTGTCGGCGAGCGTATCGCCTTCCCCTTCCGAGGCCTGGCGCACGCGCCCTTCGGCGCAGATGAAGCGGCCGGGCCACGGCCTGATCGTGGAGAAGACGAGCCGGTCAGCCTTGTGCGCCTGCTGCACGCCGGACTTTTTCAGATTTTCGAGGATCATCTCGACGAAATCGGCGCTCTCGACCGCCTCGCCCTTCTGCCGGCGGCCCTCGGCGGCCTCGAGCTCGTCGAAGAGGCTGTCGTCATAATCGACGGCGGGCACGCGATGCGGCGACAGGCTCTCGACCGTGAACGGCCCGGCGACGCGCACGCGGGCATTGTCGACATAGGGCTGGTCGTAGAGATACTCGGTCTCGGCCTTGGCGGCGATAGAGGCGTCGATCTCCTTCTGCCGGGCGATGCGCCCTTCCCACCATTGCGCGTGCGCCTCGCGGGCGGCGCCCGGCCAGTCCTTGCTGGACTCGCGCGGGATTTCCCATTCCTGCCAGTCCTTGCCGAGCGCCGCGTTCAGCGCCTCGCGGAGCGGCTCCAGCACCCGCTGCCACGCCTCCCAGATCGTGTCGATCTCGGCATTGTTGGCGATCGATTTCAGCGTGATATGCGGCACGCGCTTGTAGACGAAGCCGTGGCGCAGCTTGCCATAGGTGGGCGTCTCCGCGGGAAGGGAGCGGGTGATCTCCGCCTCCTTCAATTGCCCCTCGCGGCTGTCGGCGAGGATGTACCAGGGATAGCGCGCCCCCATCAGCCGGGCACGGGCGAGCGCGAGCGCGACGCGGCTGGTATCCATGGTGATCCAGCGCCGGCCCCATTGTTCGGCAACGTAAGCCGTCGTGCCCGAGCCGCAGGTCGGGTCGAGGACGAGGTCGCCGGGATCGGTGGTCATCAGGATGCAGCGTTCTATTACTTTAGATGTCTCGACAATATACTGCTTATCTTCCGTAAAACCCGCAACGGCTGTATCAGACCAAAAATATGAGATAGGAAACACAGCAAAATCTTCAAGGAATCTAACGTATCTCAGTGTATTTACATTCGCTCCCGCCGGGATGTCGGCACCGGCCGACACGTTGCTGAGCGGAAGGCACCAGTGCAACGCGTTGCAAAAGCCGGCAGCACGGAGGCGTCGCCTATGGTCGCTTTCGACCCCGTTGCACATGTCCGCGCGCTGCGGAAGGGTCCGAAGTCATGACCGCGCCTAAAATGGAGCCTGACAAGATTGGGCCTTTCCGTGTTTTCCCACGTCTCCGCGATGGAAAGCCGACTGGCGCATGGATGGTGGATGTGCCTCCCCATGTTTCGCCGAATGAAAAATGCCAGCGCCCGACCTTCGAAACGAAAACCGCAGCGACGGCGGAAGCAAAGCGCCTTCTGCGTGAGCTGAACCTTGAGGGCGCCCTGTCAGGACGCGGCATGTCCCCCCAACTTGCCGGCGTCACGTTGGAGGAATTGGCCAAACGCTGGCTTGCAGAGCAGGCGGATAGGGTTGCGACCGGGAAGAAGCGGCAATCCTCCCTTGAGGCGGACGGCTACAAGCTCAAGGCCATTCTAGCCAAACATGGCAGGCTTGATGTCTCGACCGTCGGCACGAAGGAGATGGCGGACTACCAAAAACATCGTGTCGAAGCGGGGTGCGTCGCGTCGACCATCAATGCCGAAACTTCCCTATTTCTTCAGGTGCTGCGATGGGCGCAAGAGCGGAGCCTTGTCGACAAACTGCCGAAGGTCGAACGTATTCCGGTGCCTGTGAAGCGGGTTGACGTGCCTACACCGGAGGAGATGGGGCGCATATTGGACGCCCTGCCGGCCCGAACGGCCCTCCTTGTCCGCTTCCTCGCCGAAACAGGCGTCCGCAAGGCGGAGGCATACTCGCTGGAATGGTCAGACTTCGACGCTGACAATCAGCTTGTCGCCATCCGCCGCAAAGATGGATTTACCCCGAAGACGCGCCATACCGATCGAGACATCCCGATTAGTCTTTTGCTCGCCGAAAGCCTCGCAGAGGCGCAGAGAGCGGCCCGACTGACAGCCCTAAAAGATAGCAAAGTCCAGCCGACGCTTGTCTTCCCCGGCCGCTTTGGCGGTCCGATGGTGAGCATCAAACGGGCGCTCGCGAGCGCTGTGAAGAAGGCGGAAGTCACACGCAACGGCAAACCACTGCACCTGTCGCCCCACATTCTCCGCAAAGCGATGGCGACGTGGATGCATATTCGAGGCGTTCCCGATGCTCTCCTTCAGCCCCGCCTTGGACATGCGCCTGGCAGCCGCGTCACGAAATCCGTGTACGTGAAGGTGACGACGGAGGACATGCGCGCCTCTGTGATCGACCTTGAAGCGGAGCGCCGTGCTCGCGCACATGCCCCATAAAGTCCTGGTATTGACCGATAAGTCACCGCATGACTCGCGCAACTGACAACGGCCAATATATGTGGCGCAATCAAAAACTGGAAACGGCCGGCGCAAGTCTCGCGGTCTTCTGATCGTACGTATAATTGAGGATCGTCCCGTCCCTGATCTTCTCGATCGCCTCGTCGATGACGAACAGCGGAACAAGGAACCATTCACGAGGGACGATCCGCTGGCCGAAGCGATCCTTGATCTCGATGTCCATCCGGGCCGGCCCGAATATCCGGTGGATCAGGTTTTCGAGCCGGGAGCGGTTGATGTTGAACAGTTCATATGTGGCGATGACCTCGACTTCAGCCATGAGGAAGGTTGGGTCGAGCTTGGCATTGGCGATGCGGCGCGCAACGTCGCCGCCGGTCACGCCGATCTTGTGCAGCACGTCACGGTGGGCCACGACTGCCGGATGGTCGGATTTGCTGCGCAGCACATAGACGATGCCGCTGGCCTCGTCCCCATCCTCATTGTGATCGGCGAAGAGCGGGCCGGCGGACGGCTCGACGATCCGCCGCCCGGCCGGGTCTTGTTGCAGCGCCTTTTGCAGCGACCGCATGAGAAGATTGCTCTCGGTGCCGTTGTCGAAGATCACGCGAAGGCGAGCGTCGATATTGCCGTGCTCGTTGACGTTCGGCTGTTCCATCGACGCGACATAGGCTTTCTGGCCGCCAAGGATGTAGAACCGGCCGGGCGCGATCTCGGACTTGCGCTCGAAGCGGCGGGTCTGCCGCAGCCCGGCGCTAAGTTCCTTCTGAACTTGCTCGAACAGCGGCTTGAAGTCGTCAAAGTCCTCGCATTGCTGGCGGTTGGCGATTTCCTCGGCGGCACGCTTCTCCGCAGCGGAGCGGACATGCCGCAGATCGCTGATGTCGCCGGGCGCGGCGTCGCCCACCCCGAGCTGCGCCAGAAGCTCATCATCGTCGAGGTCCTCGGGAACATTGCCAACAGCGGGCGCGCTGCCTGCCAGCAGCCCTTGATGGTCGAGAGGTTCGACGATGGCGCGGCAATCTGCCAGTTCGCGCAGCCGGTCCAGCCGCACGGCATAAAGCCGCTCGAAGATGTCGCGCCCCTCGCCGTGCTGGGGCGCGCGGCCATGTTGCGCGACGAAACGCTGAATCTCCTCGAAACCGGCGATGACCCGCTCCTCGCGGGGTGTCCGGCTGGCGTCCCTCTTTTCGTCACCCTCGACGCCAAGTTCGGCGAGAAGGGCGTCGTCCTCGTCGGTGAAAGCCTTAGCCACGCGCCGCCTCCGCCTTCATGCGGGCGAGAAACGCCACGCCCTCGGCCATGCGCTTTTCCCAGGCGTCCGGCGAGGTGATCGAGGGCAGCCGCCCGCGCTCCTGCTTGAACTTCAGGGCACGCTTGGCCAGCTCCCGCGCCTCGTCCGGTGTCAGGTTGACCCGCTTGGCCCCGATCACGGCTGCCACCTGCTTCAGGCTCTCCTCGCTCATGGTCTTGGCAAGGATCGCATAAGCTTCGCCGAAGGGATTGATCCGATCGATCAGGTCGATGTCCAGCTCGCGCACGTCCATCGCAAACTTGCGGACGCCCTCGATGAATGCGGTGTTGAGGGCCTTGTCACCGTCGTCCACGGTCCCGCCAAGGGCGACCGCCTTCGCCTGCTGGGCCAGATTCAGCGCGGCGACAGCGTGTTGGCGCACGGCCTCCTGATCTTCGTCGTCCAGCTCCGGGTATTTGTCCTTGATGATCTTGCCCATGCGGAGCTGAGTGAGCTCCTCAGGAACAAGCTCCTGATCGAACAGTCCGCGCTCGATCGTGGTCTTGTCCTGCACGAAGGCTGCGATGACCTCGTTCAAGTCCTGCTGACAGATGCGTTGCGCCGCGTCGCTGTTGGGTGGCACCAGCCCCTTGATCTCGATCTGGAATTGCCCGGTTGACTCGTTGAAACCCACATTCGTCTTGTTCTGATCGTAGCCGCCCTCGCCATAGTCGAAGCCGGGCGTCGCTTCGTTCTGCGGGTTCTTGGGCTTGAACTCGAAGCGCGGCGCAAGCACCTGCTCCATGAGAAGGCTCGCGGCGATGGCCTTCAGCGTATCGTTGACGGCCTCGGTGACGGCCTCCTCGGAAGCGTCCGGCTCGGCGATCAGGTTGGTGAAGCGGGCGCGCAGCTTGCCCGGCGCGTCGCGAGTGGCGCGGCCGATGATCTGCACGATCTCGGTGAGGCTCGACCGATAGCCGACCGTCAGGGCGTGCTCGCACCAAATCCAGTCGAAGCCCTCCTTCGCCATACCGAGCGCGATGATGATGTCCACATGGTCGCGGTTGTTCTTCTGCGCGGGGTCTTTCAGCGCAGCGGAAACGCGCTCCCGCTTGGCAGGATCGTCATCCACAAGGTCGGCGATGCGCAAGGTCCGGCCGTCCGCCGTCCTGACGAGCTGGAAGCCGGTCGCGGGGTCGGCACCCTGCCATTCGCCCAGCTCCTCGATGATGTGCTCGACCTCCCTGATCTTGTCCTTCGTGCTCTCGCGCGAATTGACGCTCGGAATATGGACGATGGTCTTCTCGGCCGGGTCGAGCACCTTCAGGATGTCGTCGGCATAGGAACCGGAATAGAAGAAATAGCCGATGTCGAGCTGCTTCAGATACTCGTAGCCGCTGAGCTGCTCATAATAGGTGTAGGTGACGGTTTCGAATTTCGACTCGTCCTGGGGCGACAGCACGGCTTCGGCGTCGCCCCGGAAATAGGAACCCGTCATCGCCACGACATGCACGCGGTCGCGGGCGATGAAGGACCCCAGATGCAGGCCGAGCTTGTTGTCTGGGTTGGCCGAGACGTGATGAAACTCGTCCACGGCGATCAGCCGGTCATCGAAGGCCCCGACGCCGAACCTGTCCACGGCGAAGCGGAAGGTCGCATGGGTGCAGACCAGCACGCGATCGGCACTTTCTAGAAACGCGCTGACCGCATTGACCTTACCGCCATCCTC
This sequence comes from Kaistia sp., assembly GCA_963966455.1. Classification (GTDB taxonomy): domain Bacteria; phylum Pseudomonadota; class Alphaproteobacteria; order Rhizobiales; family Kaistiaceae; genus Kaistia; species Kaistia cartagenensis. Next base: position 30,142 of record CAWZZK010000116.1, read on the forward strand.
TCCCGGCGCGTTGCACAGGTTCCATTTCGGCGCGACCTTCCAATCCGCCCAAAAGCCATAAGTCGATAGCGCCTCATCGGCGAAGCTGGCGCCGATCGACTTTTCAGGGACGACGATGATCGCTTGGCGAAGCCCCTGATTTTCGAGCTTGTCCAGCGCGATGAACATCAACGCCCGGCTCTTGCCGGAAGCCGGCGGCGACTTGATCAGAAGATATTGCTCGCCCCGCTTCTCATAGGCGCGCTCCTGCATCGGCCGCATGCCCAGGGAGTTGGCCTTGGTGGAAGCGCCGGTGCGGGCATAGGTTACGGAAACCGCAGGGACGTGCAGCGGCCCACCCGTCATGACGCTTCACCATCGACCTGTTTTACGTCAAACGCATCGACGAGAAATGCGACTGTCTTCTCATCATTGAGCCTGCAAGCGATATTCTGATTGGCGAAGATGCCCTGGTAAGTCTTGGCATCCGGCCTATCCACAGTCACCTCCCAATGGATGCCGACGACGTAAGCCCGTTTCTCTGGATCGTCGCCGAAGTAGGTGAAATACTGCCTCGGCACGGCCTCGATCAGTCGTCGCCCGTCCTCCAGGGTATATTCGCTGGCCGGAAGCATCTCCTTGGTTACGATACCATAGCCGAGATATCCGGTGTTCTTCTGGTAGAAGAAGACCTTGTCGCCGATCGATAGGCGCGCCAGGCCATCAGAATACCACTTTCCTCCGGAGGCGATCACATAACCGAAGCGGCGCATATCCTCCCAAGGAACGTTTTCTTCGCTACCCGCGGTCAGGTACCAGTAGCCGCTCCAGGGCGCGCGCGTCTTCCGGGTTGCTCGTTCGACCACCTCTTCCTGCTCCAGAAGCGTATCCGTCGTGAGCCACTGTGACCCGGCGTGCTCGAAAATGTTGAAGAAGAACACGTTGATGCCGACATCGTGCTCTTCGGAGAGATATTCGACGATCCGTTTCGTTGTCTCATCCATGCTGCTCGCGAGGATCAGCATTTGGTGGTTGGCGTTGAGCGTCTCCGGCGGCGAACTGGCGAACCGCTCGCGATAGACCTCTTCGAGGGAACGACCGGTCTGACGCTGACAGAGCGCGTGGATTTCCCTCGTCGACAGCTTCGCGACCCAGGACGCATAGTCGAGAACCTGCGCCACGATCTCCCGGGGGGTCCGATCGCGCTTTAGTTCAACCAGGATCAGCGATCCGTCCTTGTCCATTGCAAGCAGATCAATCCGGCCCTGCGGAATGACGATCTGACGACCGAGGATGACGCCGTTGATGCCGACGAGGCCCGGGTTCTGCTCGACCCAGGTCTCGATTAGGCTCTCGTTCGGCAATTGCGAACGCGGCGCCCGAACAAGCGCGCTCCCGTCGATCCGATAAAGATCGCTCATGCTGCCCCCCTGCCTTGGTCATCTTCGTATACATCTCGAACAGCTTCTCCAGCCGTTCTGTGTCGTTGCGGAACAGGCGGCCGATATAGATGCGCTCCAGCACCTCGTCGTTGCGCTCGTGGGCTTCGCGCAGGTCGGCCGGCATGTTGTCCGGGTCATAGAGGTCGGCGATTGTCGCCGGGAAATGCGCCTCGCGCGCCAGAAGGATGCCCCCGGCGCAGCGGGTCAGGTCTTCTTTGTTCTTCTCGGTGAGCCTGGGAATTGGGAACGTGTTCCAAACCAGAGTGCTAGAATATCTGTAGTCTGCCTTGATGCGTCCGGCCACCGATCCAACCCAAACCATTTGAAGTCTGGAACTTATCACAGAAAAATCAACCAGGCTCGACCCATAGATTGCTGATGCCGAGTCCGCAATAACTTGATGCTTCCCGTTAACTACACCAGCGGTCACATATTCTCGTCTCTCGGAAAAATGCCTTGGTATGATAGTGCTAAGCTCGTCGGTATGCGGTGCAAAAACGAACCGATGCGGTGTTGCAGCGTTTTGGTTAGCTTGCGTACCTCGGCTCTCGGACCTGAGCTTTTTGACTGCTTTGAGTCGAGATTGGATTTCTGGTATGTCACGCACCAAAGAAAGGGTTTCTTCGTCGATCCAAAGGCAAAAACGTCTCGAACCCCTAATGAACTCAGCAGACCCAATATATTCCCGCACCAACTGGCTGACTTGAGGGTATTTCGACAGAAGAGCGTCCTTCTCCTCCTGGGTCAGGATCAAATTTCCTCCATCTGTTGGCTTGTTCCCGTAGTCCATGCGCGACAAGCTATGAATTGCTTTGGTGGATTTAGCGACGATCACCTTTGAGCCAGGGACCAGATACGGGCCGATAACCGAAACTTCTTGAGCTGTACCACCGTCGTATATTTTGGCTGTGTTCGGGCGAACCTGAGAAAGCCCGACAATAACAACTGTCACAACAGCTTTATTGCTTGCAAGGTTGCTCCACGGAAAAGATTTATGCGCGAAGTGGATATGGTTTTCCTCTGAAAATATTAATGGCCATAGCATGGCTACTTGTTCACCTTGGGTAATAGAATTTGTTGTAACAAAAGCTGACGAAGAGCCAGTAAGGCGATTAAAAACCGCTGCGCGATACATGAATGCAGCGACGTAATCCAAGTCCTTGTAACCCTTAAAAACAGATTCAAATATCCTGCGCATATCCTCCTTTTGCTCCGGTGTCTGATTGACACTCCCCTGATAGGGGGGATTGGCGCACAGGTAGGTTTCTCCACCTTCGTTCTCGAAGTCGATCTCGGACTGATCGACGGGTGACATGAACAAGTCATCGGCATGGTGCCTCACGCCCGTGCCCGTGGGCGGGCAGATGCTTAGCCAGTCGAGCCGCAGGGCATTGCCGCAGGTGATCCAGTTCTCGGCGTCGAGCGGCAAGAAGTCCCGCAGGGCTTCTTTCTGGCCGCGATAGAGCACGTCGCATTGATACTCGGCGATGATAAGGGCGAGGCGCGCGATCTCGGCCGGGAAGCTGCGCAGTTCGATCCCACGGAAGTTTGTCAACGGGATTTCGCTCCGCCTGTCCGTTTCGCCCCGCCGCCTGTTGATCTCAGCCTCGATCTCCCGCATCTGCTTGTAGGCGATGACGAGGAAGTTGCCGGAACCGCAGGCGGGATCGAAGACCCTGATCCGCGCCATGCGCTTGCGCAGGTTCAAGAGCATGCGGGGATTGTCGCCCGCCTCGTCGAGCCGCGCCCGCAGATCGTCGAGGAACAGGGGGTTCAGCACCTTCAGGATGTTCGGGACGCTTGTGTAATGCATTCCGAGCGCGCCGCGCTCCTCGTCGTCGGCGACTGCCTGTATCATCGACCCGAAGATGTCCGGGTTGATCTTCTTCCAATCGAGGCTGCCGATATGGAGAAGGTAGGAGCGCGCGATGCGGCTGAAGCGCGGCACGTGGAGGCTGCCCGAAAAGAGGCCGCCATTGACATAGGGGAAGGCGTCGGCCCAGCGCGGCAGCTTCGCCCCGGTGCGATCGGCGATCGGTGTGTTCATCGCGCGGAACAGCGCGCCGATGACCTCATGGGTGTTCGACGAGTCCGACGCGCTCATCTGCGCGATCGTCGCCGTGAACAGGCCCTCGCCATTGAGAATGTCGGTATCCTCGGCGAAGAAGCAGAAGATCAGCCGCGCCATGAAGTGGTTCATGTCAGGGCGGCGATCGGCCGCCCCCCAGGCGGGGTTGTCCTTGAGCAACTCGACATAGAGCCGGTTCAGGCGGCTGGTGGCGCGGATGTCGAAGGAGCTGTCGCGCACCTGCTTGACGGTGGTGATGCCGGCAAGGGGCAGGAAGAAGCCGAAATGGTCGGGGAAGTCGGCATAGCGGCAGGCGACCGTTTCGCCCGACGCTAGATCCTCGGCCTCGAACGTGTCGCCGTCCGTCGCCAGCACGAATTTCGCCTTGGCCCGCGTCGTCGCCGGGCTGGCCTTCAGCGCCGCAAGCGTGTTCGTCACCGCGCCGGGGGCGGCGACGGCGATATGGATGTTGTTGGTCTGAAGGACGCCATTAAGGTCGGACCTGTTCGACTCGCCCTTGCGCAGCCGCTTGAGGGTCGTCTCTTTGTTGCCGAAGGCTTGCAGGAAAGCGAACGGAAACTCGGCCTGGTCGAAGGGCTGCTCGGCCAGCCTGGAGACGGCCTCCTCGATCTCGACTGCGTTCATCGTTCCCCTACCTGCCGAGCGCTCGGCCGATTAGTGCAGTCCGCGCTCGCCGCAGCGCCGGCCTGCAACTCACTTGGCCCCAAGATTGGGACTGTGATTGAACATTCTTCATTCGCAACCGACCGCCGACAAGGAGCGCGTTCGAACCTTCAACAGACATCAGCCCCCTGTCACAGTGCAAGCGGCGATGCGTCGCCAACGCGCGCGCCTCGGCTTGATCGCTCCTTGGCGGCAAAAACGAAACCGGTTTTGGCACCATTTGGCACCAGCAGCGATCGCAGCGCGAAAACGCAATTGCCGCTCGCCATTCAAATTATTGATTTAACTGAAGAAAGGATGGTGGGCGTGACAGGGATTGAACCTGTGACCCCTACGATGTCAACGTAGTGCTCTCCCGCTGAGCTACACGCCCATCCAAAATGGCTGCCGGGCGGGACCGGCTGCGTGGCGAGGGGTATAGAGGATCGTTCGGATCCGTTCAAGCCCGAAGAAGCGGCCTGTTGACAACCCTCAGGCGGCGAGGAGGCGCTCCACTTCCGTCACCAGTTCGCGCAGGTGGAAGGGCTTGGAGAGCACCTTGGCCTCGCGCGGGGCGTTGCTGTCGGGGTTGAGGGCGACGGCGGCGAAGCCGGTGATGAACATGACCTTGAGATCGGGATCGAGTTCGGTCGCGCGGCGGGCAAGCTCAATGCCGTCCATCTCAGGCATCACGATATCGGTCAAGAGCAGCGTGAAGGGCTCCTCGCGGATGCGCTCATAGGCGCTGCGGCCATTGTCGAACGACACCACGTCATAGCCCGCGTTCTGCAGCGCCTTGGCCAGAAAGCGGCGCATGTCGTTGTCGTCTTCGGCGAGAAGGATGCGGTTCATCGGAAATCCATGGCGGGGCACGAGATCGAGGCGGGAGCGCCCGCGCGCGATTCTAGCCGCGCTTCGGGTAAAGATCGAATGAATCGTGCCCTGGCGCGCGCTTTGGACGGCCGCGCCGCTCGCGGCAGTGGACTTTACCCCGCCGGCTTTGGCAACATGACCGGCCAATGTTTCCTCCCCGTCCGCGGAGCAGTCCCATCCCCTTCGACGCGCCCGTCCCGCCTTTCGAGGTGCTCGCCCCGGCCGAGCAGCGGATTCCGTTCGTCTTCGATTCGCCCCATAGCGGCCGGGCCTATCCGGCCGATTTCCTGAAGGCCTCTCGGCTCGACGAGCGCGCCATCCGCCGCTCGGAGGACACGTTCGTCGACGAACTCTTCCTCTCGGTGGTGCCGCTCGGCGCGCCGCTGATGCGGGCGAATTTTCCGCGCGCCTGGCTCGACGTGAACCGCGAGCCCTATGAGCTTGATCCCGGCATGTTCGAGGGCGCGCTGCCGCCCTATGCCAATGTCCGCTCCATGCGCGTCGCCGGCGGGCTCGGCACCATCGCGCGCGTCGTCTCGGAAAATGTCGAGATCTATGACCGGCCGATGCCGGTCGATGCCGCGCTGGAGCGCATCGAGCAGGTCTACAAGCCCTATCACGAGCAGCTTGCCGGCCTCATCGACGCGACGCGCCGCCGCTTCGGCTTCGCGGTGCTCGTCGACTGCCACTCGATGCCCTCCTCCGTGCGCAGCGCGCCGGGGCGCATGCGCGCCGATTTCGTGCTCGGCGACCGCTATGGCGCAAGCTGCGCGCCCGAGATCGCCGATGTCGCTGCCACGATCCTGTCAGGTCTCGGCTATACGGTCTCGCGCAACAAGCCCTATGCCGGCGGCCATATCACCGAGCATTACGGGCGCCCGGCCGAGGGCGTCCACGCGCTGCAGATCGAGATCAACCGGGCGCTCTACATGAACGAGCGCAGCCTGCAGCCGAATGCCGGCTTCGCGCAGGTCGTGGCCGACCTCGCCACCTTCGCGCGCGAACTCTCGGAAATGCCGGACGGGGGACTGTGGCCGATGCCGCTCGCCGCGGAGTAAAAGCGCGAGCCATCAGGCAAAGAAAAAGGGCCGCTCGCGAGGCGATGCGGCCCAAGTCTAGGGAGGAAACGCCCAAGGAGGGCAGCGGGAACTCGACGCCAATCGAGCTACCGCATTGCAATAAAATGCCCGTGCAGTGCAAAAAGATCAAGAGCCAAATTCGGGGATTTGTGCGAACCCCGGCGGAAATCCCGTCAAGGAGTCCGACCCGAAGCCGGCTGGCGTCGATCTCTGCCAGATATCCATTTTGAATCAGTGGCTTGGGTTGCACTTCCCTGCGACGCCGCGCCGCACCGCCAGAGGGCCACGCGCCCCGGAGAACCGCCTCGATGACCCTTTCGGCCCTCCTCCCTTTCCTCGATCGGCTGGCCGATGCTGCCGGCGAATCGATCATGCCGCATTTCCGGGCAGCGGGCCGCGTCGACAACAAGGCCGCTACCGGTTTCGACCCGGTGACGGCGGGCGACCGCGCCGCCGAGGCGGCGATGCGCGCGCTGATCAACGCCACGCATCCCGAGCATGGCATCATGGGGGAGGAGTATGGCAATGAGCGGCTGGACGCCGAGAAGGTCTGGGTGCTCGATCCGATCGACGGCACGCGCGCCTTCATTTCCGGCCTGCCGGTCTGGGGGACGCTGATCGGCCTGCTCGACGGCGGCAGGCCGGCGCTCGGCATGATGGCGCAGCCCTTCACCGGCGAGCGCTTCTCGGGCGATGGCAGCAGCGCGCGCTATAGCGGGCCGGGCGGTCCTCGCGCGCTCGCGACGCGGCCCTGCGCCGCGCTCGCCGATGCGGTGATCTCGACGACGACGCCGGCGCTCTTCAAGGGCGCGGAGCGCGAGGCCTATCTCCGCGTCGAGGAGCAGGTGCGCCTCGTCCGCTACGGCTATGACTGCTACGCCTATTGCATGGTCGCGGCCGGCTTCATGGACGCGGTCATCGAGACCGGCCTGCAGGCCTATGACATCGTCGCGCTGATCCCGGTCATCGAAGGTGCCGGCGGGCGCGTGACGAACTGGGAAGGCGGATCGGCAGCCGGCGGCGGCCGGGTCGTCGCCTCGGGCGATGCGCGGCTGCACGAGCGTATCCTGAAAGCGCTCGCCGGCTGATCCCGGAAAGACGATGGATCTCCGCTCGGCGCGGAGATCCGACTCGCGATCGCAGACTACGGGCTGATCTGCTGGGACTCGGGGTCGTTGCCTTTCGGGAGGAAGGGCACAACAATGGAGCTAACGACGATACCGGCGGTCATCATACTGGTCAGGTTGGTGTAGTTTGGAGTGACTTGACCAAACTGCCCGGCGACCTGCGCGGTCTGCGTGCAGGCATCCGCCTTGACCACCGTGGTGATCGAGTTGGCGGACAGCGTCTTCTTGCAGCCGTCGGCATAGGCGAGGACCGCCTTGCCGCCGCGCGTCACCATCACGCGGCTGCCGACCGAAACGTCGGAAGCCGCACTCACCTTCTGGAAGCCCTTGCCGCTGTCGACCAGGACGGAGCCCGAGACATCGGAAAGCGTCGCCGCCGACGCCGCCGAAACAAAGGCGACCATGGCGACCGAGCTCATTACGAGACGGATCATTAATTTCCCCAACAATGACGGCCGCCCGCTCAGGACGTCCATTCCCCGGATAACGCAGCGGACTGTAATCTATTGCACTGCACTATCAAGGCGGGTGTCGGGGAAAATCATCAAAATCCCTCATGAGCAATCAGCCGGAGAGGCTGATTTCCCTCTTCTATGAGCGCTTCTGGCTGTTAGCGCAGGAATGCGCGAAGGCTGCGGCCCGCTCGACCGGATGCGCGCATCTTACCCCCCATTTGCGCTCGTCGCAGCGCTCGAGACCGGATCACGCGCCTGCCGCGCGGCGCGCTCATCGCCGCCCACTGGCTGATGCCCGAAAGACGATGGATCTCCGCTCGACGCGGAGATCCGACTTGCGATCGTGCCTTACTGGCTGATCGGGAGGGCCGGCGTGTCGTTGTCCTGCGACGCGCCGACGATGATCGCCGCCGCGCCGCCGACGACCACGCCGCCGGCGATGACGGTCGTGGGGGTGAGGCCAAGACCGCCACCGCCGGCCTGAGCCGCAACCTGGCTCGACTGCTCGCAGGCGCCCGACTTGACCACCGTGGTGATCGAGTTGGCGGCCAGCGTCTTCTTGCAGCCGTCGGCATAGGCGAGCATCGCCTTGCCGCCACGGGTCACCATCACGCGGCTGCCGACGGGGACATCGGAAGCCGCGCTCACCTTCTTGAAGCCCTTGCCGCTGTCTACCAGGACGGATCCCGAGACATCGGAGAGCGTTGCTGCGGAAGCCGCCGACGCAAAAGCGACGATTGCGACCGCACTCGCTACGAGACGGATCATGGTTTCTCCAATGAGTCCGGCCGGCACTCCGGCCGCCCGTAACACCCCTCAGCCCATGGTCATCGTACTATATTGCGATGCGTATTCAATGACGCATCGCAGCATAAATCGATAAAACTGAGCAGGCTCAATGGGAAGAGTCCCCGAAGTATACAATCCTTATCGATCATAGACCATATGATCGCCGCGAAACGGGTGATGAATCAGTCGGATGGGCGATCGCGCCGGCGGTTCAGCTGCCGGGAATGAAGGCGTCAAAGGCGGCCCAGAAAGCGGCCCTGACCGCATCGCGCTCCATCAGGATCTCGTGCCGGGCCCCGGGAATGACGACCTGCCGGCCGAGTCGGATGCGGCGGATGAGTCGTTCGGTCGCGACCGGTTTCACCACGCGGTCGGCGCTGGCGCTGACGGCGAGGACCGGGGTCGCAATCGCGGCGGCGAAGGCCGGCCGCGCGGTCTCGCGCATGGCCGCGCAGGCGGCGTGCAGCCAGCCGATGGTCGGCGGCCCCAGCGCGAGGTCGGGCCGCTCGCGGATGATGGCCAGCATGCGCGAGAAGCGGCGTGCGTCGCCGGTGAGCGGATTGCCCTCGAAGCTGCGCTCCTCGACCCGTACCAGCGAGGCGCCCGGCGGATAGAAGTCGCCGAGGCCCGCCGCGGTGAGGAGCCCGGAGAGGCCATCGACGAACCAGCCGGGCGGATTCATCGCGCCGAGGCCGATGAGCGGCGCCGTGAGCACGACGCGCGAAAAGGCGGCGTCGCTGCCGCGCAGGGCACGCAGCAGGATCAGCGCGCCGGTCGAATGGGCGAGCGCGAAGCGCGGCTCCGGCGTCTCGGCGAGCAGCAGCGAGGATGTGAAGGCGCAAAGGTCGCGGTCGTAATCGGCGAAATCGTCGACATGGCCCTTCAGCGGATTGCGCAGGCCGCGGTCGGAGCCGCCCTGGCCGCGCCAGTCGAGCGCCGCGACGACGAAGCCGCGCGCCACGAGTTCGCCGATGACCTCGTAATATTTCTCGATCGTCTCGGCACGCCCCTGCAGCAACGCCACGGTGCCGCGCACGGCTCCGGCGGGCCGGACCAGCGCCGCGCGCAGCGCGACGCCGTCATCGGTCGTGACGGTGCGTGCCTCGAGGCCTTCCGGCATCGGATTATCGGGCAGGGAAATGAAGCGCATCGGCCGGTCCGCCTGCATTCCTCGATCGGCCGAACTCGGCACCTGGCGGCGAGGATAGCGGCAGGTCGCCGTCCCGCAAGGGGAAACGGCCGGTCGACCGACGCAGGGATCCGGCGAAAGGAAGACCGGCGGCGTTTCGAAAAGACCGGCGGCGTCTTGGGATGACGCCGCCGGCCACGGTCCACCGGCCGCGGGCGGGCGGATAGCGGCCGGAGGAGACGTTAGTAGCGGCCCCAGCCGGGGCCGTTGCCGCCGCCGCGCCAGCCGTCGGCCGGGCGCTGGCGGATGACGTCGCCCGAGCGGGCGTCGACGACGAGAATGAGATCGCGGCCGCGGGCGCTGGCCCTGACGATGGTCACGTCGCGCTTCTGGTCGATGATGCGGACATGGCGATAGCCCTGCCAGTTGAGCGCACGGGCGAGGCGCCAGGGCGGCATGCGCCAGGAACGGGCGGGCGGGGCGACCTCATAGCCGCCGCGATCGTCGTAACCGGGACCGCGGCCATTGTCCCAGCGCGGACCGCCGGCCTCCTGATAGCCGAAGTTCGAGCCGCCGACCGGGCGGTAGTCATAGCTGTCGGCGAGCGCGGGCAGCGTCAGGGCGCCGACGAGAAGCGAAGAGGCGAGGAGGGTCTTGAGCATGACCGGGGTCTCCAGAAGCGGCCCGGCGGGCGGGATCGCCGCCGGAATGACGCCACCCTAGGAGGCGCCGCCTGAACCCTGTCCGAAGGCCGTGTTCATCCCCCGTTCAGCCTCCGCCCCCCCCTCTTGAAGGCCGAAAACCCCTCACCATATCGAGCATGCGGGCGCCAAACGGGCCCGCCGGACACCCAAGCGCGATCCGGGCCTTGAAGGGCGGATCGATGCGAAGGCCAGCCGAACCATCCTGTCGCTCTCAAGGAGGACTTGTCATGCGCACGTTCGATCTCACCCCCCTCTATCGTTCCACCGTCGGTTTCGACCGTCTCTTCTCGCTGCTCGACCAGGCCGCCGGCGTCGACAGCGCTCCCGCCTATCCGCCGTACAATATCGAGCGGACCGGCGAGAACGCCTATCGCATCACGCTTGCCGTGGCCGGCTTCGGCCAGAGCGAACTCTCGATCGAGTCGCGCCAGAACGCGCTCGTCGTGAAAGGCGAGAAGAAGGCCGAGGAGACCCGTGACGGCGAGGTGCTCTATCGCGGCATCGCCGGCCGCAGCTTCGAGCGACGCTTCCAGCTCGCCGACCATGTGGAAGTAAAGGGCGCGAGCCTCGAGAACGGGCTGCTCCATATCGATCTCGTCCGCGAGATTCCGGAGGCGATGAAGCCCCGGCAGATCGCCATCGTCGGCGCCAATGCGAACGCCAAGACGATCGAGAGCACGGTCGAGCAGCAGGCCGCCTGATCGGCTGAGCCGATCCTCAAGCCTCAAGGTGACCGGACGCCCCGCCTTGCGCGGGGCGTCTTTTTTATGCCGTCAGTCGAGAAGCCCGAGGAATTGCTCGATCTCGGCATCCTCGGTGCGGAACGAGGTGACGAGGCGCACGAGGACATCCTCAGCGCCGGGCTCGGCGACGCCGAGGGCGGCGGCCGGCCAGTCGTAATAGCGCGCGCCCGCCGATTGCAGGCGGCGATGCGTTTCACCGGCGAGATAGGCAAACACCTCGTTGCCGGCCGGCGCGAGCGCCAGCCGCGCCGACTGCGAGCGCTCGATGCCCTCGGCCAGCGCCCGGGCCGCGGCATTGGCGTGGCGGGCGAGCTCCAGCCAGTGATCGTCGGCGA